>CAZYPX010000036.1:0-15873 GCA_964649675.1 uncultured Rhodospirillaceae bacterium
TTCTCCCACAGCGACCTCAACGCTGCGCGTCTACCAGTTCCGCCACGACCGCACGATCATGCCAAGAGGACGAAGGCTAGTAGCAGATGACGGCACGACAAGGCAAGGCCTCAAATCAAAAAGAGCCGGAATGGCAGATTTCAAGGGCTTTCGTGCCCTATGAAGACGCCATGGAGGCCATGGAATCGCACGTGGGGTCCATGATCTGCGGGGATGCGCGCGAGCGCGTCTGGTGTCTTGAACACCCGCCCCTTTACACGACGGGGGCAAGCGCAAGCAAAGAAGAAGTGCTGGATGCAGGGAAAACACCCGTATTTTCAACGATGCGTGGAGGTAAAACGACGTATCACGGCCCGGGACAACTGGTCGTTTACGTCATGGCGGATTTGCGTGTAAGGGGGCGTGACGTGAAGGCGCATGTTTTTCGCTTGGAGGAGTGGATCATTCGCTCCTTGGCCGATTTTGGCATTCAAGGCGCACGGCGCCAAGGGCGGATTGGCATTTGGGTGGTGCGCGAAGGGGGGCGCGAAGAAAAAATAGCCGCCATTGGTGTGCGTGTAAAAAAATGGATCGCCTATCATGGTCTGGCGCTCAACGTATGCCCTGACCTGGAGCGCTTTAACGGCATCGTCCCATGCGGGCTTTCTGGTTATGGGGTTGCGTCGATGGAATCTCTTGGCGTTGAAATTCCGATGCCGGAAGTCATCAACGCTTTTCGCGCGCATTGGGATGAGGTGTTTTGAATTAAAAAAGCGCGGGGCTTGATCCCCCGCGCTTTTAAGGCGTTGGTTTTTTCCCTTGTTAGGCCCTGTTTTTTGCCAGCTCGGCAAGCTGACGCTGCAGGTTCGCTATTTTTTGCTGCATATCATCGGCCGTAGGCGCCGCGCTTGCCGTTGCGCTCTGAAGATTCGGCGTTGGCATGCTGATGGGCGTTGGCGCGGCAGCTGTTGGCGGCGTGGACGTTGCGGGAATGGGGGCGGAAGCAGCGATTGCCGGAGCGACCGCCGCTACTGGTTCAGGAGGCAAAGCCGGCTCCTGAGAGGAAAGCGCCAATGTCGTTTCCTTAACCGGCTTTTCCATGGCGGGTTCTGCTGCCGTTTCAACGATGGGTTCCGGTTTGGGAAGGATAACGCAAGCCTCGACGACCGTTTGCGGTTTTGGCTCAGGCTGGACAACGGGAGCGGACTCTGGCTTGCGGGTAAGCGGCGTAACCGTTGCCAAGGGCTCTTCAAACGGGCTGGCGCCCGGTTTGGTTGTTGCCGGAGCTTCATACGATGCGGTGTGAGGCGGTTGTTTTGGTGAAACGTCCGCAACGGGAGGTATAAACGGCGAAAACAGGCGCATGGCGTTTTCAAACAGCGCCAAGTTTTGCTTGCTCACTTCCCCCAGAGTCGAACTGAACGGAAACATGTTGCCAAAGGCTTTTTGGAAATAGCTGGTCAGCTCGTCTTGATTCTTGGACAAAACCTCCATGCTGTGCTCGAGATATTTCGGAACGAGCCACTGCATATTGTTGCCGTAAAAGCCGATAAGCTGGCGCATAAAGCTGATCGGCAGCAGGTTTTGTTGATCCGATTTCCCCTCTTCTTCAAAAATAATTTGCTGCAAAACGGACCTCGTGATGTCTTCGCTGGTTTTTGCGTCATAAACGTTGAATTCAACGCCTTCCTTGACCATGCCCGCGAGCGTTTCCAGCGTGACATAGGAACTGGTGGCTGTGTTGTACAGCCTTCTGTTGGCATATTTCTTTATGGTGATGGTCTGTTTGGGCTTATCGTTCATAGTGGAAACCGTCAGGTTGAGAGCGTTTGGAACGTTCATGGGGCGAAACCTATTTGGGAGGTAGTTCTTCCATGTGTAAAAAGAAGGTTAACGGATTTTCGCTATTTACGAAAAAAAACTCAAGCTGAATCCGACATAACGCCAAAAAAATCTTTTACGGCAAGGGAAATCAGGATCTTGTGGAGAATTGTCAAACGATACCCAATATGGAAGATAGTACCTAACCCTTTGGCCGACTTTCCTTTATAAGAACGGCGCGCAAAAGAGGATGTAAAAAGGTGTGGGAACAAGTTCTATCAGAATCTGATAAAGAGCTTCATGCGCGCCGAAGCGCAGCGGCTGCGCAGCTTGCGCAAGTCCTGGATATGTGGACGGCCTCTTTGCGTGGCGGCGCTTCTTTAGGTGAGGCGGCTCGGCAAAACGACATTCAAAGCCTTTTTATGACGCAAGACCCCGAGGGCTTTGCCCATAAAAGCCCTTTCGTGGGGATGATGAACGAACATTTCATGAGGCCTATAGCCGAACTGGCTCAAACGCCCTTCGATCCGGCTCTGGCGAAAAGTTTTGCCGAAGGCTTGAAGGCTTATCAGGGATTTCCGTCTGCGCGGCCCAAAATGCCGTCTGCGAAAGCCGTTTGGAACAAGGGCACGACGCGTTTGCATGACTACGGCAATGGCAACGCGGACGCGCCAGCCGTTCTCGTTGTGCCTTCGCTTATCAATCGATTTGATATTCTCGACCTTGCCCCCGACCACTCGTTTTTAAGGTTTTTAGCTGGAGCTGGTTTAAGGCCGTTCGTTCTGGATTGGGGAGAGCCGGGGGAGGAAGAAAAAGAGTTCTCGTTAGCCGATTATATTTTTGAGCGCGTTATACCCGCAGCGGATTACTTGGCTCCACGGGTATCCGCCGGTCGCTTGCATGTTGTGGGTTACTGCATGGGCGGATTATTGGCCCTGGCGCTTTCTCTTCTTAAGCCCGAACGCGCTCAAACCTTGGTATTGTTGGCTACGCCATGGAATTTTGCCTCGGCGGGCGCGGCCCTGGGCGTCGAAAACGCGGGCGACGCTTTTATCAGGTTTGCCAATCAGGTTGAATCCTATCTGGTTTCGGAAAAAATTTTTCCGGCCGAGGCGATGCGGCTTTTTTTCGCCAGCCTTCAGCCCCAGCAGATTATGGAGAAGTTCGTTCGCTTTTCTGGATATCCTTCGGGAAGCGCCGAGGCTCATCGTTTTGTTTTGTCCGAAGACTGGCTCAACGATGGCGTGCCTTTGTCGGCTAAAGTCGCGCGCGAGTGTCTGCGCTCGTGGTACGGCGAAAACAGACCGGGCAAGATGCAGTGGCGGATAGCTGATCGCTTGATCGACCCTCGCAACGTGGCGTGTCCTGCGTACGTGGTGGCTCCGGGCAAGGATAAGCTGGTGCCGCCCGAATCAGCCAGACCTCTCGCGCGGCTTATTCGTGGAGCCTCATTGCATGAGCCTGACTTGGGGCATATTGGCCTTTTGACAAGCCATGTTGCGCCGCAAGATGTTTGGGCGCCGCTGGCGTTGTGGTTGTTGCGCCGTTGAAAAATATTTTCATGCCATGCGGCCATTAAAACGAAAACTTATGTGCTTCAAGAAGGTAAAAGCCTTTGAGAGCCGCCGCGTGCCTGTAAAAAACAGTTTCGCGCACGAATCCAAGGCGTTCATAAACCGGCACAGCGGCGACCAAAAAGCATCACCGTTTTGCGCTGCAAAACACAGGTCAACCGATATATTGCAACGCGAGACAGCCCTCTTTCTAAGAGCGTGCGTTTTGTGCACGATAGCCCATCTTGCGTAAAAGCTTTGCGCTCGGACTGACCAAAAAGCTGGATTGATTCAATCGCAGCTGCATTCGAAAGCAAGGCTTCCCACAGTTCTTTTCGCCGTCTCCGCATTCTTCAGGACTATGGCGCCGTTTGTCGAAAAACCTTTTGTTCAAAACACACAAACCAAGGGAGTCAGCATCACATGATTACCATACCCGTCATGAACGCCACCGCCGGCAACAGCTGGGTTGATACAGCAAAGTATGTCGCGATGTACGAGGAGTCTATCCGTAATCCCGAAAAGTTTTGGGGCGAACAAGGCAAGCGCCTTAAGTGGATGAAGCCCTATACGAAAGTGAAAAACACAAGCTTTGACGATGGGGTTTCCATTCGTTGGTTTGAAGACGGGTCGCTGAACATTTCGCAAAACTGCATTGACCGTCACTTGCCTTTGCGCGCCACGCAAACCGCGATTATCTGGGAGGGGGACAGCCCCTCGGAAGTTCGCCACATCACATACGCCGAGCTTCATGACGAAGTCTGTCGGTTCGCCAACGTGCTCAAGGCCCACGGCGTGAAAAAAGGCGATCGCGTCACGATCTATATGCCCATGGTGCCCGAGGCCGCCTATGCCATGCTGGCCTGTACGCGCATAGGGGCCATACATTCCGTAGTGTTTGGCGGGTTTTCGCCGGAGAGCCTGAAAGACCGCATTCTTGATTGCAAGGCCGACATAGTGGTCACGGCCGATGAAGGCGTGCGCGGCGGGCGCAAGGTTCCGCTTAAAGCCAACGTGGACGAGGCGTTAATAGCGTGCCCGAACGTTTCGTCGGTTATCGTCATGCGCCGCACGGGCGGCAAGATCGCGTGGGTCGATGGCCGCGATTACTGGTATCATGAAGAGTGCGCAAAGGTTACGGCCGAGTGTTTGCCCGAAGAAATGAATGCGGAGGATCCTCTCTTCGTTCTCTACACGTCAGGCTCTACAGGCAAGCCCAAGGGCGTATTGCACACGACGGGCGGTTATTTGTTACACGCCTCGCTCTCGCACCAACTGGTTTTTGACTACCACGAGGGCGAGGTGTTTTGGTGTACGGCCGATGTGGGATGGATCACAGGCCACAGCTATGTCGTGTACGGACCATTGGCTAACGGCGCTACGACGCTGATGTTCGAGGGTGTGCCGCACTATCCGGATTCCTCGCGCTTTTGGCAGGTGTGCGATCGTCACAAGGTCAATATTTTCTATACCGCGCCAACGGCGATCCGCGCTTTGATGAGGGAAGGCGACGATCCCGTTATGCGCGCCAGCCGCAAAAGCTTGCGCCTTTTGGGAACGGTCGGCGAGCCGATCAACCCTGAGGCGTGGTTGTGGTATTACCGCGTCGTTGGGGAAGAGCGTTGCCCTGTCATTGACACATGGTGGCAAACGGAAACGGGGGGACACATGATCACGCCGTTGCCTGGGGCGACGAATCTCAAGCCTGGATCGGCCACATTCCCGTTCTTTGGCGTCAAGCCTGAAATCGTCGATCAAGAGGGGCGAGTGCTTGAGGGGGCTTGCGAAGGGCATTTGTGCATTGCCGACAGCTGGCCGGGGCAAGCGCGCACGGTCTATGGCGACCATGAGCGTTTTGTACAGACCTACTTCAGCACGCATAAGGGCAAGTACTTTACAGGAGACGGTTGTCGCCGCGATCCCGACGGTTACTACTGGATCACGGGCCGTGTGGACGACGTTATCAATGTGGCGGGCCATCGTCTTGGCACGGCGGAAATCGAAAGCGCTCTCGTGGCCATGGCGGAAGTCGCCGAGGCCGCCGTGGTCGGTTTTCCGCATGACATCAAGGGCCAGGGCATCTACGCCTATGTCACGCTGAACTCGGATACCGAGCCGACGGAAGAGCTTCGCAAGAACCTTTTGAAGCAAGTCCGCAAGGAGATCAGCGCGATCGCTACGCCCGATGTCATTCAATGGGCGCCGAACTTGCCCAAGACGCGTTCAGGCAAGATCATGCGCCGCATTCTCCGCAAGATAGCCGCGAACGATATGGAAAACTTCGGCGATACGTCGACGTTGGCCGATCCAAACGTGGTGGACGAGCTTATCCGCAACCGCGCGGGCTGAGCCGCTGCATTAAACGGGATTGTAACGCGTAAGGCTAAACGGCGGTTTTGCCTTCCCGTTAGTGTCCCTTTGCGCTTGGGGCACGGAAGTGGTAATGGTCACCTCGCCGTTCGTCTTATAGCGCACGGCCGTTCCTTTCCATGTGTCGATCTGTTCGAGCAAAACGGCAGAAAAATCGTGTACGATGGCGTTCATAAGCGTCACCGCCTTCCCCGATCGCTCGTTTAGCGCCGAGGTCAAGTGAATAAGCCCGCCCGATTGTGACAAGGCGTATCGGTTCGCGTTCAGAAAGTCGAAATCGTGCGTCACCAGAACCAAATCATTTTCTGCCGCAAATTGAAAGATGACGGGATCAGGCTTGCTTTTTAGTCCCACTTCTTGGACAGAGCAAACACAACAACCGACATCTCTAAATGCGGAGGCAATATCTCTTTTTACGTTTTCATCGATGAAAAGCGAAGGCATAACGAAACCGTTATGCGATATGTTACGCGTACCTATATTCGCCGTATTGGTACTGTAAAAGCGCGTAACGATTTTTGTTGTTTCAGAAGACTTCCCATCGTGTGAAGGGAATGAATAATCGAACCAAGGCTGAATTTTTTTCATATATTGTCCTGAGGTTAAAGGTTTGTTTGCAATATGATTATGTAAAAAAGACTGACGAATTAAAAGATGCGATGTGCGGAATAGTCTGGCAATACGGCCTTAGCCATGTTTGCTCTGTCCCAAGAGCGGCGTTAACCTTAGTTTGGGTGGGATTACATAGAGCTTTTCATGATGAGTTTGCCATATCTTCATATTATCTACTTTGCCATTATGGCCTTGTTGCTTCACCCTGGCTATTCGTTCGCCGACTCCCATGTTGTTCCATCAACGGGCATCGCCATGCACGGAGAACCGAAATACGGGGCGAACTTCAAACATTTCGATTACGTCAACCCCGATGCGCCTCAGGGTGGAACGCTTAAACTTGGCGTCGTGGGGACGTTCGACAGTCTCAATCCCTTCATTGTGCGCGGTCAGCCGCCGCAGGTTCCGGGGTTTGAACTCAGGGGTGTCGTCTATGAAACGTTGCTGGCCAGAAGCTGGGACGAGCCTTTTTCGCTTTATGGTTTAATTGCGGAAAGCGTCGAAGTTCCCGAAGACCGATCCAGCATCATATTCAATCTTAACCCAAAAGCCCATTGGCAAGACGGCAAGCCCATCACGGTTGACGATGTTCTGTTTTCTTTCAGAAATTTACGTGAACAGGGCAGGCCCAATCACCGCACGTATTACAAAAAGGTGGATAAGGCCGAAAAACTGGATGATCGCCGCGTGCTGTTTACATTTAAGCGCGACGAAAACGGCAGGCTCGATCGCGAAATGCCGCTTATTATGGGCCTGATGCCTGTGTTACCCGAACATGAGTGGAAAGGACGTGCGTTTAACCAGACGACATTGCGCCCGCCTCTTGGCAGCGGTCCTTACAAAGTTGTCAAGGTCGATCCGGGCCGTTCGATCACATATCAAAAAGACCCCAATTACTGGGGGCGCTACGTTCCCGCGCAAAAGGGCACAAGCAATTTCGACGAAGTAAGGTTCGATTTTTATCGCGACGATAGCGTCGCCCTACAAGCCTTTAAGTCTGGCCAGTTCGATCTACGGCGTGAGGCGAATCCGAAAAAATGGGCAAAGGGCTATGACTCGGTTGCTTTGAAAGACGGGCGGATCAAGCTTACGCGGTTTGAGCATCACCGTCCCGAAGCGGCGCATGGTTTCATCTTTAACACGCGCCGTTCATTGCTCGGCGACATCGTTTTACGCAAGGCGATGAGCGACGTGTTCAACTTTGCGTGGGTCAATCGCGTTTTGTTTCAAGGCATGTATCGCCGTACGGAAAGCTATTTCCCCAATTCGGAACTGGCGGCGACTGGCGCGCCCGAAGGCCAGGAAAAAAGCGTCCTGATGGCTTATAAAGACCGCTTGCCGCGCTCCGTTTTTCTGGAGCCGCCTTTCCCGTCCCAATCCGCGCGTGGCGATGAACGCGCCGTTGAGCTTCAAGCGTACGGGGCCCTGAAAAAAGCCGGCTATGTTCTGAAAAACGGAGCGCTGCTTACGGCGCAAGGCGATCCCGTGGCGATTGAAATCATGCTCAGCGATCCGTCCGAAGAAAAGGTTGCGCTCGAATGGAGCCGTTCGCTCAAACGCCTTGGCATCACGGCACGTGTGCGTACGGTGGATAGCGCCCAGTTTCAGGCGCGCATGAACGCGTTCGATTATGACGTGACGGTGGGCCGCTGGTTCAATTCGCTCTCGCCTGGCAACGAGCAGATGTTCTTCTGGGGCTCGGCGGCTTCCAAACAGAACGGCAGCCGCAATTACCCCGGCATCGAAGATCCTGTGATTGATGATTTGGCCTCGGCGATTCCTTTGGCCACAACACGGGAAAAGCTTGTCGCGACAACGCGTGCTTTGGATCGCGTGCTGTTGGCGGGGCATTACATCGTGCCGCTCTATCATTTGGGGGCCGATTTGGTCGCCTATTGGACAACGCGCGTCAGCCCCCCGGCCATAACCCCGCTCTACGGCGTGATTTTGGAAACATGGTGGGCCAAAAATTAGTCGAGAGGCTTGACTTTCCATCCTTCAAGCGCTTCCTGCGCCTGATAGGGCCGCGCGTTTTCCATGCGCATAAACGTATTTGTCAGGCGATGGATAAGCGCTTTCAGCCATCCTCCGTGCGAGACGATAAGAAGGCGCGCGCCCTGATGTTTTTCGAACAAATCCGATAGAGCCGAATAAGCGCGTTCGGCCAAGGCTTCGCGCGTTTCGGCCCCTTCGGGCTGAAGCATTAAAATGCTGAGGGTGAAATCATTCAAGTCGGGCGGAAACAGCGCCGGGTCTAAGGCCAGAATTTCTTCGACCGTTTTTCCTTCGGCTGCGCCAAGACTGCGCTCAATCAGCCGCTCGTCATAAATGACCGGAAGGCCTGTGCGATCCGCAATGATTTGCGCTGTCATGGACGTGCGGTCGAGGGTGCTGGAGACGATCAGATCAATGGGCTGTCCAACCAACAGTTCCGCCGCCGAGACAGCTTGCAGCTTGCCGGTTTCGTTCAGCGGAACAGATTTGGTTTGACCCTGCAACCGGTTGGCGCGGTTCCAGTCCGTCTCGCCGTGGCGGAGAAAGAAAAAGCGACGCATGCAGCTCTATACCCTAGGGCCGTCTGGATTAAAACCGGATGCTTTTGCTTTCATACCTGCGGCCAAGGAATGCGGGCAGCTTGCTGCTCGACTGGCTGCCGGGGAATTGGGCCATCTGGTACGAAGGATCGGTCTTCGTGCGATAGCTCCACAGCGCGTCAGGGTTCTGATGATAGAAGATGTCCGAAACGGCTTCCGTGCGCACCCAGTCCAAAATTTGCTTGCGGTGAACGATCTTCCATACGCCTGCCGGACCTGACGGGCGGCGCTCCATGCGGTCGAGATAACGGCTGCCCATGAAAACGTCTTCGCGGCCCGTGGGCTTGTCGAGACGAAAATGCGTGTGGCAATACGATTCCACCAACGCAACATCGTCGTCAATTTGCGCTTGAATGTTGGTGATCATGTGATGCGACGAACGCACCTGATTCAAAACGCCAATGACCCAATGGATATAATCGTTCACCGCGCCTTGGTAAATGCCGGGGCCTAAGTCAAGCGTTGCGTCCGGATGGCAAACGGAACGCAAAATCGTTTCATCGATGCGGTCGAGACCGCGCGCGAAGCGGTAGAGCAAATCGGCGATTTCGCTTTTGTCGACGACGGCTTGGAGGCGCAGCGGGAGTTTCTGGCTGGATGACGGGCCCGCGCTCAACTGGGCCAGCAAAGATGGTCCCGGCATGCGTTTGAGCAGCGAAGCGCTTTTAGGGAGGGTGGCTTTTGGGGCCATAGCCGCGACCTTTTTCTTCGGCGCGGCTTTCGTTGCCGTCGCTTTCTTTGCGGGGGCGGGTTTCTTTTTTGCTGCAGCAGCCATGTCGGGCCTCAACTCATTAGAGCTATTGCCCCCTGTCTTGGGGGTGTTTCGCTATAGTTTTATAGCGCGTGCTGTCCGGCGCCTTGTTTAGCACGAGAGCGATTCATTTAGTACAAGTTTTTCAGTGGGTTAGTGGAATCGCTGAAAATAAAAGGCCACCAGATCACGAAAAGAAAGGGAATTTGACCGCTTGACGGGGCAAATTTTGCCAAAAGACTAATAAAAAGTTAACATCTCGGGGTCAGGGTACGTTTTTTGGGCCCAATAAGGCCCATTGCACGAAAACAAAGACACTAAAGCCGCAAATATAAGGCTCTAATGGACGAAATCAGACCTCGTACAGACCGAATCAGCATCCTAACGGCTGAATCGAGGCAAAAAAGTTTTACTTGTGATAAGCCGCAGAAAACTGCAGGAATTTATTAACAAAAGGTTAACGTGGGTTCAAAAACCACGAATCTCTAGTGGTAGAAATGACGTATGCCTGTAAAGGCCATGGCTATGCCAGCCTCGTCCGCCGCCTTGATCACCTCATCGTCGCGCATCGATCCACCCGGCTGAATAACGGATGTTGCGCCCGCTTCGATGGTGACTAACAACCCGTCCGAAAACGGGAAAAACGCGTCAGAGGCTGCCACGCAACCTTTCGTGAGCGGCTCCTTGAGGCCGGAAGCCTTGGCGCCATCCTCGGCTTTCCTCGCGGCGATGCGTGCGGAATCCACGCGGCTCATCTGGCCTGCGCCGATGCCGACGGTTGCGCCGTCCCTGGCGTAAACGATGGTGTTCGACTTCACGTGCTTCGCCACCGTGAACGCAAACAGCATGTCGCTCATTTCCTGTTCGGAGGGCTTGCGTTTTGTGACGACTTTCAGGTGTTCCTTGTTCAACACGATGTTGTCGCGCGATTGCAGCAGATAGCCTCCCGTCACCGTTTTCACGAACATGTCCGCTGCATGCGGATCGGGCATCGTGCGTGTCAGCAAAACGCGCAGATTCTTCTTGGTCGCTAAAACGGCGCGCGCCGCGTCGTCGATATCCGGCGCAATGATGACTTCGGAGAATACCGACGAAATGGCTTCTGCCGTCGGGCCGTCGAGTGGGCGGTTGCACGCGATGATGCCGCCGAAAGCGCTGACGGTATCGCAGGCAAAGGCGCGCTTGTAAGCCGTAAGCAGGTCAGGGCCAACGGCTACCCCGCAGGGGTTGGCGTGCTTGATGATGGCGATGGCGGGCTGATCCGTAAACTCGCTGACCAGATCGAAGGCCGCATCCGTGTCGTTGATGTTGTTATAGCTCAGCTCCTTGCCCTGAATCTGGATGGCGCTCGCCACGCCGGGACGGGAGTTTTCGGTGACATAAAACGCCGCCGTCTGATGAGGGTTTTCGCCGTAACGCAGCGTTTGGCGCAACGTGGCCGCGACCGTCATGGTTTCAGGGTATTCAACTTTCAGTTGTTGGGCGAACCAGCCGCTGATGGCCGTGTCATAGCTGGCCGTGTGGGCGTAAGCCGCCGCCGCCAGCTTTTTGCGGAACGCCAGCGTTGTTCCGCTGTTGTTGGCCTTCATCTCGGCCAGCAACTCGTCGTATTGCGCAGGATCGGTGACAACCGTGACAAAGTCATGATTTTTCGAGGCCGCGCGCAGCATGGCCGGGCCGCCGATATCGATGTTCTCGATGCATGTTTCGAAATCCGCGCCCTTGGCGACGGTTGCGCGGAACGGATACAGGTTCACGACGACAAGATCGATGGGCGGGATGTTGTGTTTTTCAGCGGCGGTTTTATGGTCCTTGTTGTCGCGACGTTGCAAAAGCCCGCCATGTATTTTTGGGTGCAGCGTCTTGACTCTTCCGTCCATCATTTCCGGAAAGCCGGTGTAATCGCCGACTTCGATCACTTTGATGCCGGCCTGACGGAGTTTTTCCGCCGATCCGCCCGTAGATAGAATTTCGACATCTTGCGCGATGAGCCGCCGGGCAAGGTCGACAAGGCCGGTTTTGTCGGAAACGGAAACCAGAGCGCGGGTGATTTTGCAGTTGTCCGGCATAGTGTTTAACCCCTTAAGTTCCTGATGTTTGAGGCGTATTGCGCGGGGCCGCCCTTAAAGCCGGCGGTGCCCGCAACGAGAACGTCGGCCCCTGCCGCTACAGCTTGTTTGGCGGTTTCCGTTGTGATGCCGCCATCGACTTCAAGATCGATGGGGAGTCCCAGCGTGTCGATTTGTTTGCGCAGAGCCCCGATTTTTTCCAGTTGTGACGTGATGAACGCCTGACCGCCAAACCCGGGATTCACGGCCATGACCAGAACGAGATCGATCTCCGGCAGAACGTGCTCAATGGCCGATAACGGGGTGGCCGGATTCAAGGAAACGCCGGCCTTTTTTCCTTGCGCCTTGATAAGCTGAATCGTGCGATGCAGGTGCGGACCAGCCTCAGGATGCACGGTAATGATGTCCGCGCCGGCCATGGCGAAATCGGCGATGTAGGGATCAACAGGCGCGATCATCAGGTGAACGTCGAAAGGTTTTTGCGAATGGGGGCGCAACGCCCTGACAACGCCGGGGCCGATCGTGATGTTCGGCACGAAATGCCCGTCCATCACGTCAATATGAATGTAATCGGCGCCTGCCGCGTCGATGGAGCGGACTTCGGCGCCTAATTGAGCGAAATCGGCGGAGAGGATAGAAGGGGCGATGCGGGTGATTTTTTGCATGACAAAGGAGTAACAACTTCCCTGCGCGGCATCAACTGTCGCGTAATTTCAGCCAAGCCGGAGCCTTGCCGCATAGAAACCGTCGATGCCGTCCATTTCGGGCCAATGGCTGGGCAGGCAGCGCAAATCACCGCTTGGAGTGATAAACTCGCTGCAGCCGTTGATCTCTTCGGGGTTGACCGGAACACGTTCCAGAGACGTTTTTTTGCGTAAAATCCCCTCGATCTGCTGGACGGTTTCTTCGGGCTGAAGGGAACAAACGGCGTAAACCAACAGGCCTCCGGGCGCAAGGAGCTTGTCGATTGCGTGAATGAGCAGCCGTCGCTGGAGGTCGGCCAGACGCACAACGTCATTGGGCGTTTTCAGATGGGGAACATCTGGATGCCGACGAATGGTCCCTGTGGACGTGCATGGAGCATCCAGAAGGACCAGATCAGCTTTTTTTTCGGGAGCGAATTCCAGAACGTCGCGTTCCACGACGTGAGCCCCAAGACGGCACCGGACAAGGTTTTCCTGAAGGCGGGCCAGGCGGTTTGCCGACCTGTCGATGGACATGACGTTTGCTCCGGCGCATGCCAGCTGGAGCGTCTTGCCGCCGGGAGCGGCGCAAAGATCGTAAACCAGTTTGCCCTGCACGTTGCCCAAAAGGCGGACGGGTAAGGCCGATGCCGCGTCCTGAACCCACCACCCGCCATCCTTAAAGCCGTAAAGATCGGCGATAGGGGCCCCGCCTTTCAGCCGTAGGCTGCCTGTCGGCAACAAAAGGGCTTCGAGTTTTTTCGCCCACATGTCGGGCGTCGCTTTCGCCGAGATGTCGATAGGGGCTTCGACGAGGTTGGCCTCGGCGATGTTACGCGCTACGGCGACGCCGTATGTTTGCCGCCAGCTGAGCCACAGCCAATCGGGCGTGTTGAGTTTGGCCGCGTCCTGTTTGGATAGAAGGCCTTGGCCCTCCCGCGCGATGCGCCGCAATACGGCGTTTATCAAGCTTTTGAAAGGCTGTGTCGTTGATCTGGACGCCGCCAGATCGACCATGGTGTCCACGGCGGCGTGCGGCGGCGTGGCTAAAAACAAAAGCTGGGTCGCGCCAAGCCGCAAAATGTCTTTAACGTCGGCCTTGATTTCTTGCGGTTTGTCGAGGCAGGACTTGATCACGGCGTCGCACTGGCCCAGACGGCGGAGCGCCGTTGCGGTCAACAGGTGCGTGAAAGCGCGGTCGCGCTTGTCGAGCGCGGCGAGCCCGCGATGGGCGTCCATGGATTCGTCAAGCGGCTGGTTTTTCCGCAAAACGTCTTGCAAAAGATCGAGCGCGACAGCGCGCGCGTTGGGAGCGGCGATAAACATGCCGAACGTCATAGCACATGCTTGTTGCGGAGAACAGACGAGCATGTAATACTGTTTTTCATGAGCCTTTCAAATGTTTTTCTTCTGGCGCTCGCTGCCATAGTTCTTTTTGTGATTGTGCTGTTCAATCGTCTGGTGGCGTTGCGCCAGACGACGAAGAATGCCTTCGCCGATATCGATGTGCAGTTGAAATTGCGGTATGACCTTATTCCGAATTTGGTCGAGACCGTGAAAGGCTACGCGAGCCATGAAAAAGGCGTGCTCGAAAACGTGACGTCCGCGCGGGCTAGCGCTATGCGCGCATCCTCGCTGCAGGAGCGGGGGCAGGCCGAAGCGGCCTTGTCGGGCGCGCTGATGAACTTGCTGGCGGTGGCCGAGAATTACCCGCAGCTGAAAGCCAACGAAAACTTCAAGCAGTTGCAGATGGAACTATCTAATATTGAAAATAAAATAGCCGCCGCGCGGCGCTTTTTCAACAACGCCGTGGCCGAGTACAACACCGCCATCCAGCAGTTTCCCGCCGTGCTGTTCGCAGGCTCCCTAGGGTTCAGGGAAGCCGACATGTTCACGCTGGGCGACGAGCGCGCAACGGTTAATAACGTGCCGAAAGTGTCCTTTGGCGTGTAAAGCCTGTTGTACGAACACAGGCGCATTCTTTCCTTTAGCCCGTTCAGGACGGTTCATTCCCATTTTTGACGGGATTGGGATGGTTCTTTCCTATTTTTGAAGGGATTCGGGACTATTTCTTCAGGGAAGGAAGGTTTCTTCATGGCGGGGAAGATTTCTTCACTCCGCCGATAGAGCGACGACGGGGTCGAGATGCGCGGCCTTGCGCGCGGGCAAATAGCCGAACAACACGCCCGTCGATACCGCGCACAGGAAGGCCGTGAGAATGGGCGGCGCGCTTATAAGCGTGCTGACGCCGAACGCCTCGAGTCCGATGGACACGCCGATCCCCAAGCCCACGCCAATCAAGCCTCCGGCAAGACAAACGACGATCGCCTCGGTGATGAATTGCATCAGGATGTCGCGTGTGCGCGCCCCCGTGGCCATGCGGATGCCGATCTCGCGCGTGCGTTCGGTCACGCTGACCAGCATGATGTTCATGACGCCGATGCCGCCGACAAGCAGGGATATGGCCGCCACCGCTCCCAGAAGCAGGGTCAGCGTGTTCTGGGTTTCCGAGGCCATCTGTATGAACGATGCCATGTTGCGCACGCTGTAATCCACGACCTTGTGGCGTTGGAGAAGCAGGGCGTCGACGGTGTTCTGGGTCTCTTCGATTTTGCCGAGATCCCGAACCTGCACGACGATCGTGTTCACGTGCGACTTGCCGAAGAGCCGCACAACGCCCGTCGTGAGCGGTACGAAGACGACCGAATCCTGGTCGCTGCCGAACATGTTCGCCCCTTTCGCGCCCATCAGTCCGATGACTTCAAAGGGAATGTTTTTGATGAGGATGATCTTGCCGATAGGGTCTTCGCCAAACGGGAAGAGCGCCTGCGCCACGGTTTGTCCGATCATGGCGACGGGCGCCATGCTGCGGTAGTCCTGTTCCGACATAAAACTGCCGCGCACGACGGGCCAATCGTTGACGAGTGGTTTTTCGGGGCCGGTGCCCATAACCGACGTCGCGAAATCGAGATGGCCGTACCTGACGGTGAACGAGCTGTTGCGCTCGGCCAGAACGGCGGCGACGTTCGGTAGCTCCCTGATGGCTTCGGCGTCGTCGACCGTAAGCGTGGAGATGTCGCCCGAAGGACGGACTCCGGGCGCGCCGGGCCGCACGATGAGCAGGTTCGTGCCCATGGCCGTGATCTGGTCAAGAACTTTTTGCTTGCTGCCATCGCCGACCGCCAGCATGACGATGACGGAAGCCACCCCGATGATGATGCCGAGCAGGGTCAAGAACGTGCGAAACTTGTTCACGCGCAAAGCGCGTACGGCGAGGCGAAGCGATTCCGAGATTTCCACGAATGCGGCATCCTGCGGCGCTCCATGCGGCAGGGAAAGCAAGGCGCTCCCCGTTTGCGCTTTGCCGCTGTCCGAGACGACTTTTCCATCGGCAAGGCGTATCTGGCGCTTGGCGTATCCGGCCACTTTTTCGTCGTGTGT
>CAZYPX010000037.1:0-15665 GCA_964649675.1 uncultured Rhodospirillaceae bacterium
GTAGTCAAAGATGCCTCCTCAGCAGAGCCAACGACTTTTCCGTCGCCGCGACCGCTGCTTGTATTTCCGCGCGCATGGTTAAATTCCCGATCTGTTAATGCAGTGTGATTTAGGACTTAAGGCGCTCCTTTTCTACAATTTTATTGACGAAAGTAAAGCTTTGTTGTTTATGAGCCATCGAATTATTTGACCATGGAGATCCCCATGTGGATAGGACATGTCGACGGTAAAAAAACCACGCCCATCGAGCTTTTTCGACGCTATGGTTTACTCACGACCAGACGCGGCGAGAAATCCGCAAAACACTGGCCGGTGGTTCAATGTTACAATCCGGACTGCAACAAAGTTGTCTTTGTGCACGGACTTAACAGTCTGCTTTTCATCTCTCTTGGCATAAAGCTGCCGAAAGGCATCGCCCCTGTAACTTTTTCGCATTACAAGCATGAGGGGCAAGAGTGCTCCAATGCATCGAAGGATAGCGATCGCTACAAATCCTTACAACAAAAAGGGCTGACGCCTGAAGAAGCCGAAAAATTCAAGGGCACGTGTTTATCAGAAGAAAATCTGGGACGCGCCAAAGCGATCGTATGGAACGCTCTTGAACATAATTACTCCGACGATCTTTTCGATAGGCTCGTCGAGAAGTCCAGCCATCTTTGGCGCGCCGAATTCAATCCAAAATACCTTGGTTTCTTGTTGCTGGTCGATAATGTCTTTTATTACGATTTTAACAAGGCCACGCACACCATTCGCTTTGTTCCTTCGGGTAAGAAAGGGAGCAAAATCCTACGAGCGGTCTTCGATCGCTCAGGGAACTGGATACGCAAGATCCCGCCGATGCATACGAACGATTACGCCATTGGAAACGCCATAAAGCGCTATCGAAACGCTACAAGTATGACGCCCAGACTGGTTGCCAACGGGAAATACCGACAGCTTGCCATGTCTGATGTAGCACCCCTCGCTCCCAAGAATCCGCGCAAAGAGCGCCCTCAGACGCAACCACCTGTTTGATGGCCCTTAATACAACCCGCCCGTCCCCTGTGTCGACGGCGCAACGGGTGTCTGCTGCGAAGCGTAAGGATCGGGCGGCATCCCCTCGATAACCACAGGCGATTCTTCGGTTCCTGTTGCCGGCGGCGCAAATCCCGCCGCCGCCGCGCCTTGCGCCGCTTGTCCCGTCACGCTGCCGTCCAGCACGACGCGTTCGACGCCTTCCTGCGGTTCCGTGCCGGGAATAAACGCCTCCCAAATCGCGTTCTTAGCGCTGGGCGGCGCAAGCTCTTCCGTCTCAGGATCGACGCGCACCATGCGTAATCCCGGAGGCACGCGGAACGGCGTGGCGGGCTTGCCTTTCATGGCTTCGCTAATGAATTTCTGGAAAATCGGCAACGCCACGCTCGAGCCTGTTTCGCGCGAGCCAAGCGGCTTTGGATCGTCGAAGCCGACAAAAACGCCGCACACCAGATCGGGCGTAAAGCCGATAAACCATGCGTCTTTAGCCTCGTTCGTCGTGCCCGTTTTACCCGCCACCGGAAAACCGATGTCCTTCATGCGCGTCGCCGTGCCGCGTAGCACGACGCCTTCAAGGAAAGACGCCATTTGATAGGCCGTACGCGGGTCTTGTATCTGCTCGCGCGTATCGGGGATTTCCGGCACGGGGGCCAGCGCGTTCCACCCCGACGTCAAACACCCCTCGCATGCTCGGCCGTCCTGCCGCCAAATTGTGCGACCGTCGCGGTCCTGAACGCGGTCGATCAGGCTCGGCGTGATTTTCTTCCCCCCGTTAACGATCATGCCGTAGGCCGCCGTCAGACGCATCGCGGTCGTCTCCTTCGCGCCCAAAGAGAACGACAACAATGTTGGGATGTCATCGGCGATGCCAAACTTTTTCGCCGTATCGACCACCGCCTCCATGCCGATGGCGTTTGCAAGCCGAACCGTCATCACGTTCCGCGACTTTTCAATCCCGACACGCAGCGGTGTCGGGCCATAAAACTGCTGCGAATAGTTTTCAGGCCGCCACAAAGGCAATCCCGGGCCTTGCACATATTCAAACGGCGCATCCAGAACAAGGCTGGCAGGCGTAAAGCCCTTGTCCAAGGCCGCCATGTAAACAAACGGCTTAAACGCCGAGCCCGGCTGGCGATTGGCTTGGGTCACGCGGTTGAACTGGCTGATCTTTGCGCTGAAGCCTCCGTTCATGGCGAACACGCGGCCCGTATGCGGATCAAGCGCCACAAGCGCGCCTTCCACAGATGGCACTTGCCGCAATGTAAATGTATTCTCAGGGTAAGCCTTACCATCGGCATTTGCTTTCACCTGTTCAACCATCACAACGTCGCCGTTTGCCAATACATCGTTCGGCTTTTTGATGGGAGGGCCGAATTTATCGTCGGGCAATTCGCGCCGCGCCCAGCTTAGCTCGTCCCATGGTATGGCTCCGCGTTGCCCGTTGGCCAAAGCGATGGCCGCCGCGTTGTCCTTAAAGCCCATGACGACAGCCAAAGACCAGCCTTCGCCGCCTGGGGGCACAGGGATTTTCTGCAATTGCGCCTGCCACGACTCGAGCGAAGGCAGGCGAGCGACAGGGCCCCGCCATCCGCGCTGGCGTCTGTCGAACTCGATCAGGCCTTCACGCAAAGCGCGATGAGCAATGTCCTGCAAGCGCGGATCCAAACTCGTTTTGACGGCAAGGCCTCCTTCCAAAAGGTTTTTTTCGCCGACAAGCGTTACCATCTGACGTCGGACTTCTTCCGTAAAATAGTCCGCAAGGACGGTTTCCGCCTCATCGCGCGCGCGCGTTTGCAAAGGCTCTTCTCGCGCCGCCGCAGCCTGCTCCGGCGTGATGCGCCCATCGATTTGCATGCGGCTTATTACCCAGTTGCGGCGCTCCACAGCGGCCTCATAATCGCGCACCGGGTGGTAATTGTTCGGGGCTTTTGGCAGGGCCGCAAGATAGGCGGCCTCGGCAATCGTGAGTTCGTCCAGCGATTTGTTAAAGTAATTCAACGCAGCGGCCGCCACGCCATAAGAGCGGTTGCCCAGAAAAATCTCATTCATATATATCTCAAGAATGCGATCCTTCGTCAGCGCGCGCTCAAGGCGCATAGCGAGAATAATCTCCCGCGCCTTGCGCTCGATCGACACTTCGTTGCTCAACAGCATGTTCTTCGCCACCTGCTGCGTAATGGTCGAGGCGCCCATGGGGCGGCGATCACGTCCAAAGTTCCTGAGATTTGTAAGAGCGGCGCGGGCAATGCCCGCAAAATCCACGCCTTCATGACGGTAAAAATTCCGGTCTTCCGCAGCGAGAAAGGCATCCTTGAGATGCGGGGGAATCATTTTTACAGGCACGAAAATGCGCTGTTCCGCCGCGATCGTCGCCATCATGCGCCCATCGTCGGCATATATGCGCGTCAGAATCGGCGGCTGATAGTCCTTCAGAAACTCATAATCCGGCAGATTCTTGCCGTAATAGCTGAAGCCGAGCACCAACGCGCCAGCGGCCACGCCAATCAATAAAAGCGCCAGAGAAAACAACGCACCCAAAAAACGCATCTTGAAAATCCAATCAACCGTTTGCTTCGGTAAACGCTTTTAACCATAACAGAGCCGTTTGTAAAAAGAGAGTTATGCGATTAGGCTTTCCCCATGAAAGTCATCGACATTTCAAGGATCATTGCCAGCGATTCCGTTGTTTGGCCGGACGATCAGCCCTTCCGGCATACGATCGCGGCAGCTATTGGCGACGAGTTTCCCTATCAGGTCACCAACCTGGAAGGATGGTCGACGCATTTTCTCACCCACATGGACGCCCCCGCGCATTTTATCAAAGGCGGGCCTACGCTTGATCAAATCCCTCTCGAGCGGTTCATGGGCGAGGTCGTCGTGGTTGATGCCAAAGGCAAAAACGTCTCCATCAACGATGTGCCGCCCGCAGAAAACATCGGGGACAAGGCGCTGTTTTTCAAAACACGCAACTCCAAAATAGGCACGGATCAACCTTTCCACCCTGATTTCGCTTATATTGAACCCGAAGCCGCGAAAGCCTGCATCGAGCGCGGCGCAACGCTTGTCGGCATCGACTACCTGAGCGTCGATCCCGCCGATACCAAAGACTTTCCAAGCCACCATATATTATTGGGCGCTGGCGTGCTTGTTCTTGAAGGCCTGATGTTGAAGGATGTCTCGCACGGCCTTTACGGTTTCTCTGCCTTGCCCCTTAAAATCAAAGACGCCGACGGTTCGCCCGTCCGCGCCGTGCTTATGAAATAAGCTAAACGCTCACTGCTTTGAAAAACGCCGCGATACAGGCGTTATTCGTTTTTTCAAGCGTTGGGCTCGGGCATTCCGGACAATCCATCACCAGATTCGAGATAAGGCCATACATAAGACTATGCAAAGTCAAAGCCGCTATACGCGGCGACCATACAGGGGATAGCAAATCGAGTTTTTGAGCCCGTTCGAAGAGACGGATAAAGCGCGCTTGCATGCGCTCCTTGAATTCATGCCGCGTTTTAATGAACTCCTGCATATCCGCCACGTACTCACAGCGTTGCGTCAAAATCGTGAACACACGGCGGCGACGCGCGTCATAAATCATCTGGCGCATAGCTTCGCAGCACGCGCGGCTTAAATCATCAAGGGGGGTGGGTGAATCGCTGGCCTCGAGCTGTTCCAGAATGTGCTCTTGGGGCAGGACCACACGCTCCACCATCGCCTTTAGAAGTTCGATCTTATTGCGGAAATGCCAGTAAACGGCTCCGCGCGTGACGTTAGCCGCGACGGCCACTTGCTGTAGGGAGGTTCTAACCACGCCCTGCTTGAAAAAAACCAGCTCCGCCGCGTCTAAAATGGCGCTACGCGTTTGTTCTGCTTCATCTTTTGTACGACGGGCCATCGGCTGTTTAACCTGCCTTTTTTATCAACAAAAATTTCCGGTCGGAAACCGCAAATCCTGTTTACATACATTCATGAATGAATATATAGTGTTTGTTAACGATTCTGTAAAGTCTCCTAATAATGTGTTAAGGATGCCCCATCCCCTTCATGGGCCTTTTTAGCATCTTAGGAGGCCTTTTTTTCGTTCAACATGAAGTTTGTCCGTCAATAAATCTCAGGCGTTTTCATGCTCTTTTATCGTTCAAAAGCCCCAAGTTCATGCAGCGCGCTTTTTGCGGGACTCGTCGGCCTCACGCTTGCGGGATGCGCTGTCGGGCCCGATTTCAAGGCCCCTCCCCCCCCCTCCGCAAGCGCCTACAGTCCGGACGGCCTGCCTGTAAAAACCGTCGGTTCAGACACGCAGGGCGGCGCTGCGCAAACATTCGCTCCGGGCGGAGACATCCCTGCCGCTTGGTGGGTGCTGTTCCGCTCCGAACAGCTTAACCGGCTCATCCTAAAGGCCCTAGCGTCTAATCCCGACCTTCAGGCCGCCGAAGCCTCTTTGCGCGAGGCCCAAGAGAATCTCTACGCCAGCCAAGGCTCCCTTTTCCCCAGCCTTAGCGGAAGCGCCGACACCACCCGCAGAAAAGCCGCCCAAAGTGGATCGGGAGCCAACGGAAGAGATGCCCCTTCCTTCTCCCTTTACAACACATCCGTAAGCATCTCTTACCCGCTCGATGTCTTTGGCGGAATCCGTCGGCAAATCGAAGGCGTGGAGGCCCAAAAGAACGTTCAACGCTATGCGCTTGAAGCCGCTTATATAACCCTGACGTCCAATGTCGTGACAACCGCCATACAGGAAGCCTCGTTGCGCGCACAAATAGCCACAACGCGCGACATCATCGCGGACGAACGCAAACAGCTTGAGCTTTTGAAGCGACAGTTCGAGCTGGGCGCCGTGGCAAAAGTCGACGTTCTCACGCAGGAATCCCAACTGGCACAAACGCTTGCGACGCTGCCCGGTCTTGAAAGGCAGCTTGCCCAGACGCGCCACCTGCTGGCGGCTCTGATCGGCCAATTTCCGAACGAAGATATCGGGGCAACGTTCGACCTGAACCAGTTGCATCTGCCAGAAACCCTGCCTTTGTCCCTACCGTCACAACTCGTCGCCCAGCGTCCCGATGTGCGCGCGGCTGCGGCCCAACTTCAGGCGGCAAGCGCCGCAATTGGCGTTGCAACGGCAAACATGCTGCCCCAGTTCACGTTGACGGGAAGTTACGGGTTAAGCGCAACCCAGATGGCCGACCTGTTTTCGCCAGGAGCCGCTTTGTGGAGCGTAGGAGCTGGCCTATTGCAGCCGATCTTCCGCGGCGGCGAATTGCATCACAAAAAGAAGGCCAGCGAAGCCGCCTATGAACGCGCCGCCGCGCAGTACCGCAGTACCGTCCTCGCCGCGTTCCAGAACGTCGCCGACAGCCTGCGCGCGCTGGAACTGAACGCTGAAGCGCTAAAGGCCCAAGTCGCCGCCGAACGCGCGGCGGTTGACAGCCTTAAGCTTGCCCGCGAGCAGTTCAATGCGGGCGCCATAAGCTATCTGTCGCTTTTGACGGCCGAGCAGGCGCATGAACGAACCAAAATCGGCCTTGTGCAGGCGCAAGCCGCCCGTTTTGCCGATACGGCCGCGCTGTTCGCTGCTTTGGGCGGAGGATGGTGGAACAGACCTGAGGCCGCCATCGCAACGCCGGGTTCTGAGAAAACCGCAGGCATGTAAGTTAAGGAGACTCAAAAAATGATAAAGCGCATGATCATCATGCTGTTGTTATGTGGGCTCGTTCTCGGCGGCGTGTTCGGCTACAAGGCTTTTGGCCATAAAATGATGATGAAATACATGGCTGCGGCCGGCAGCGCGCCGCAAACGGTCTCGACAGTCCGCGTTGCGCCCGACTCTTGGCAGCCAGAAATGAGGGTTATCGGCACGATCCGCGCCATGAAAGGCGTGGATATTTCGCCCGAAGTCGCAGGCACTGTAAACACAATCCAATTCGAATCCGGCGACGATGTCGAAGAAGGCAAGCTTCTCCTGCGCCTTCAGGACGGCGACGATGTCGCCCGCCTGCACGCTCTTGAGGCCGCCGCGCGCCTTGCGGAACTAACTCTTGAGCGCAACCGGAAACAACTCAAAGCTCAGGCCATAAGCCAAGCGGCTGTCGATTCCGATGCCGCCGCCCTTGATGCAGCCAAAGCCCAAGCCGAAGCGCAACGAATCATGCTCGAAAAGAAGACGTTGCGCGCGCCTTTCTCGGGGCGGCTTGGGATTCGCAACGTCGATGTCGGCCAATACTTGACGCCCGGTACGCCTGTGGTCACCTTGCAGCAACTCGATCCCATATACGTGGACTTCTATGTGCCCGAACACAACCTGCCCCATTTGCAGGCAGGCCAGAAAGCCAGCATAAGAATTGACGCCTTTCCAGACAAGCTTTTTGAGGGCGAGGTTTCCGCCATCAATGCAAAAGTCGAGCCGAACACACGCAATGTTCTTGTGCGAGCAGCCTTCAAGAACCCCGAGAAACAACTGCTTCCTGGCATGTTCGCTACGGTCACGCTCGCCATGGGCCAGCCCCGCCGGTACCTCACGCTTCCGCAAACGGCGATCACGTTCAACCCCTACGGAAGCACCGTTTTCGTCGTCCAAGACAAAGGCCTTGGGCCCGACGGACAGAAACAGCTGATCGCCATGTCGAAGTTCGTCGAAACGGGCCTTACCCGAGGAGACCAAATCGCCGTCGTCAGCGGGTTGGAGGAAGGCGAAGAAATCGTCACGGCAGGGCAGCTCAAGTTACGTAACGGCACCCTTGTCAGCATCAACAACTCTGTGCAACCGGAAAACAACCCTTCGCCGTCCATCACCGACCGTTAGGGCCTACAAGGAAGAAAAGAGAACAGGTAAACATCGATGCGTTTCACAGATATTTTCATTCGCCGTCCGGTTCTGGCCACGGTTGTAAGCCTCTTGATCCTCGCACTGGGGTTGCGGGCTGTTTTCCAAATGCCGGTTTTGCAGTACCCGCGCACCGAAAATGCCGTCGTAACGATCACAACAACCTATTACGGAGCCGATGCCGATGTCGTGGCGGGCTTCATCACGACGCCTTTGGAAAACGCTGTAGCGCAAGCAAACGGGATCGATTACCTGACTTCCGACAGCAGAAACAGCGTTAGCGTCATAACCGCGAATTTGCGCCTGAACTATGACGCCAACAAAGCCCTTTCCGAAATCAGCACAAAAGTGTCTTCGGTTCTCAACCAATTGCCGCCGCAGGCGCAACAGCCCGTCCTTTCGCTCAGCGTAGGCGAAACCATCGCGGCGATGTATTTAGGGTTCAGAAGCCCTGTTTTGTCCCAAAACAGCATCACGGATTATCTTATCCGTGTCGTGCAACCTAAATTGCAATCCATTGAGGGCGTACAGACGGCCGAAATACTCGGCGGCCAAAAGTTCGCTCTGCGCGCATGGCTTAAGCCCGAACGGATGGCCGCCTACAATTTGACCGCTGCGGACGTATCGGCAGCCCTCGCCCGCAACAACTATCTATCTGGCCTTGGCACGACGAAAGGCCAAATGGTGCAGTTCAACCTGAACGCCTCGACCGATTTGCGCTCGCTGGACGAATTCCGCCGTCTTGTCATCAAACAGGAAAGCGGCGCGATCGTGAGGCTTGAGGACATCGCCAGCGTAACTTTAGGTTCGGAGGATTACGAGTCCCGCGTTGGCTTCGACGGACAGGAAGCCGTCTATATCGGCATCCAGATCGCCCCCAGCGCCAATCTTCTCGATGTCATCGGACGCGTGCGCGACGCCTTTCCCGACATTAGGGCCAACCTGCCGACAGGGATCGAGGGGGACGTCGTTTACGATTCCACAAAATTTGTAAACAGCTCCATCAACGAAGTCATACGGACGTTACTTGAGGCGGTTATTATCGTCACCTTGGTTATATTCGCTTTTTTGGGATCGCCGCGCTCTGTGATGATCCCCTTGGTGGCTATCCCGCTTTCGTTGATCGGCGCGTTCACCATGATGTTCGCGTTCGGTTTTTCCATAAATCTTTTGACCTTGCTGGCCATTGTTCTGGCCATCGGCCTTGTAGTGGACGATGCGATCATCGTGGTGGAAAACGTCGACCGCCATATGGAAGAAGGCCTTTCACCTTACAAAGCGGCCATTATGTCGGCGCGCGAACTGGCGGGCCCGATCATCACCATGACCCTGGTCATTGTCGCCGTGTATGTGCCGATCGGCTTTCAGACCGGATTGACGGGGTCGTTATTCACGGAATTCGCGTTTACGCTGGTCGGCGCCGTCATTATATCGGCGGTCGTCGCGCTGACGCTGTCGCCGATGATGTGCGCGCGCTTTCTCAAACCTCACCGCAAGGAAAGCACCGTCTGGCACGAACGTCTGGTTGATTGGCTTGAAGTCAAGTTCGAGCGTCTCCGCCATCGGTACGAACGAAGCCTTGACAGGAGCTTCAATTACCTGCCCGTCACCATCGTGTTCTCGCTGATCGTCTTGGGAAGCACGTACTTTCTCTACACTTCCTCCAGAACCGAGCTTGCGCCGCAAGAGGATCAAGGCATCGTGTTGAGCTTTGCGACGGCGGCGCCAACCTCAACCCTGCAACAACGCCTTATCTATACGCGCGAAGCTTTCAAGCGTTTTATGGAGTTCGATGAAACCGAACACGTCTTCCAGATCGATATGCCCGGCCAATCGTTCGCGGGCATGGTTCTTAAACCATGGGACGAGCGCGAACGAACCGCGAAAGACCTGCAGCCCCTCGTCCAGCAGAAGCTCGCCAGTCTTCCTGGCGTGAACATGGTGGCCTTCCAACCTTCGCCTCTGCCAGGCAGCCGGGGCCTTCCGGTACAGTTTGTCATCAAGACAACCGAAAGCTTTGGGCGGCTTAAGGAAGTCTCGGAAGATTTTCTGGCCGCGGCGCGCAACACGGGCATGTTCATGTTCGTCGACACCGACCTCAAGATCGATTTGCCACAAACCACGGTCAACATCGACCGCGACAAAGCCGCGCAAATGGGTTTGACCATGAACGATATCGGCAGCGCTCTCAGCGCCATGTTGGGCGGAGGTTACGTCAACTATTTCAGTTTCGAGGGACGCTCGTACCGCGTCATCCCTCAGGTTGAGCAACAAAGCCGCCTGAACAGCCAACAACTCGAGGAATATTACATCCGCACCGGCGAAGGGATCTCGGTGCCGCTGTCCACCGTCGCCAGCCTTTCGACCAAAACGGTGCCACAAAAACTTAACCGCTTCCAGCAAATGAACGCGGCCACGATTTCGGGCGTCATGTTTCCGGGCGTTGCGCTCGGCGACGCGCTGACCGCGCTGGAAAAACTCGCGGCGGTAGAATTGCCGCAAGGCTATGCCGTCGATTTCGCGGGGCAGTCGCGCCAGTTCGTTCAGGAAAAAAGCGGATTCGTGATGACGTTCCTTTTCGCGCTCGTCATCGTTTTCCTGACTCTTTCCGCGCAGTTCGAAAGCTTTCGCGATCCGTTGACGATCCTCATCTCGGTGCCTATGGCCATCGCAGGAGCGTTGCTTTTCATCACGCTCGGCATAAAGGGCTCAAGCATCAACATCTACACTCAGGTCGGACTCGTCACCTTGATGGGCCTTATCAGCAAACACGGCATCCTGATATCGGAGTTCGCCAACAACCTCATGGAACAAGGGGTGGCAAAGCGCGAGGCTATTATACGCGCCTCAGGCGTGCGCTTGCGCCCCATTCTCATGACGACGGCATCAAGCGTGCTTGGCGTGCTTCCCTTGATTCTGGCCTCAGGCGCGGGCGCGCTGTCGCGCTTTAACATGGGACTCGTGATCGCCGCAGGCCTTACGATCGGAACGCTGTTCACGCTGTTCGTGCATCCTGCGGTTGTGCTTTTGATCGGATCGGAACATCGCTCCATCAAGGACGACGAGCCGGAGGCTCCCATGGCAGCGCCCGCCCCCATGCCGGACTCGTTGCACCAACAGCTGACCGAAATCAGCCAGATCGTGCGTGAAAACTCGTCACGCCCCAGCGCAAACGCGTCTTGAGCGAACCCTTTTCTACGGTTCATGAAAGTTCGATTTTAGGGCATCGGTCCATAACGACCGTCAGTCCGGCCGCTATCGCGCGTTCGGCAGCAAGTCCGTTCACCACGCCAAGCTGCATCCAGATAACCTTGGCTCCGATCGCGATGGCCTCATCGACGATAGGCCCGACCTCCTCGGCATTGCGGAAGATGTCCACCATATCGACCGGCTCTTCGATCTCTCTTAGCGACGCGCAAACCTTTTCGCCAAACAGTTTTTGGCCCGCAAGACGGGGATTCACGGGAAAGACGGTAAATTCTTCCTCGATAAGAAAGCGCATGACGGCATGGCTAGGCTTAAACGGATCGTCACTGGCCCCAACAAGAGCGATCGAGCCCACGTTGTCCAAAATAGCCCGCGTTTCTTCACGTGTCGGCTCCCTGTACGCCATCTCAACCCCCTGATTTTTGCATAACCTTGACTTTACCCCGCATTTTCCGGTTTTATCGTTAAGATACTGTATACCGTCTTTTTTCAAGGTTTTCGCCCCATGCCCATCGACAAGAACTATACCCCCGCCGCGACCGAGACCAAACTGTACCCGATCTGGGAGCAATCGGGAGCCTTTGCGTGCAACCCCGCCTCAAAAGCCACGCCCTATTGCATCATGATCCCGCCGCCCAACGTCACGGGAAGCCTGCACATGGGCCACGGACTTACATTCACGTTGCAAGACGTCCTGATCCGTTACCACCGCATGCGAGGAAATGACACGCTCTGGCAGCCCGGCACCGATCACGCAGGCATAGCCACGCAAATGGTCGTCGAGCGGCAACTGGCGGCGCAACAACTCCAACGCCGCGACATGGGCCGCGAAGCGTTTTTGAAAAAAGTGTGGGAATGGAAGGAAGAGTCCGGCGGCACGATCACGAAACAATTGCGCCGCCTTGGCGCATCGCCCGATTGGTCGCGCGAACGCTTTACGATGGATCCGGGCCTCAACAAGGCCGTGACGCGCGTGTTCGTGCAGCTTTACCGCGAGGGCCTGATCTATAAAGACAAGCGTCTTGTGAACTGGGATCCCAAGATGCTCACCGCCATTTCCGACCTTGAAGTCGAAATGCACGAGGTCAAGGGCAACCTGTGGCACTTCAAATACCCGATTGAAAACTCGGATGAGTTTATCATTGTCGCCACGACGCGCCCCGAAACGATGCTGGGCGATACGGCTGTGGCCGTGCATCCTGAAAACGAACGTCTCAAACACCTGATCGGCAAAAAGGTCAAATTGCCTCTGGTTGGCCGTCTAATCCCGATTATCGCGGACGACTATGCCGATCCCGAAAAAGGCACGGGCGCCGTGAAGATCACGCCCGCGCACGACTTCAACGACTTTGAAGTCGGCAAGCGTCACAAGCTGGAGATGATCAACATCTTCGACCAGTACGCGCACCTGAACGACAACGCGCCGGAAAAATACCGTGGCATGGAACGCTTTACCGCGCGCAAGCAGATCGTAGCCGACATGGAAGCTCTGGAGCTTGTCGACAAGATCGAAGCGCACATGCACACAGTGCCGCACGGCGATCGCTCAGCCGTTCCGATCGAACCTTGGCTGTCCGAGCAGTGGTATTGCGACGCCGTGACGCTGGCCCAGCCCGCCATCAAAGCCGTCGAGGATGGCCGCACGAAGTTCGTGCCCCAGCAATGGGAGAACACCTACTTCGCGTGGATGCGCAACATTGAGCCGTGGTGCATTTCGCGCCAGCTGTGGTGGGGCCACCAAATTCCTGCGTGGTACGGTCCTGACGGCAAATACTTCGTCGCCGAAACCGAAGCCGAAGCGCAAGCCGAGGCCGACAAGCATTATGGCAAAAAAACCGAACTGAAACGCGACGAAGACGTGCTCGACACGTGGTTCTCGTCGGCATTATGGCCGTTCTCCACGCTCGGCTGGCCGGAGGAAACGCAGGAACTCAAGCGTTACTATCCCACCGACGTTCTCGTCACCGGTTTCGACATCATCTTCTTCTGGGTCGCCCGCATGATGATGATGGGCCTGCACTTCATGAAGGACGTGCCTTTCCGCGACGTCTACATCCACGCGCTGGTGCGCGACGAAAAGGGCCAGAAGATGTCGAAGACCAAGGGCAACGTGATCGACCCGCTCGACATGATCGACCGATATGGCTGCGACGCGCTGCGCTTTACGCTCGCCAACATGTCGACGCCGGGCCGCGACATCCGTCTCGCCCCCGCGCGCATCGAAGGCAACCGCAACTTCTCCACCAAGTTGTGGAACGCCGCGCGTTTCTGCCAGATGAACGAATGCGCGTGGATGTCCTCGTTCGATCCGGCGCAGGTCAAGCACACCGTGAACCGCTGGATCGTCGGCGAAACCAAGCACGTGGCCGATAAAATCACGTCGCTGCTCGACCAGTACCGCTTCGACCTGTCGTCGTCGGCCATATACGACTTCGTCTGGAACACGTTCTGCGATTGGTATCTGGAGTTCACAAAACCCATTCTTACGGGCAACGATGAAGACGCAAAAACCGAAACCCGCGCGACAACGACATGGGTTCTGGCCCAGATACTGAAACTGCTGCATCCGTTTATGCCCTACATCACCGAAGAATTGTGGGGCCAGTTCATGCCGCACGGCAAATTGTTGATGACCGAAAGCTGGCCGGATTTGCCGGATACGCTTACGCATGAAAAAGCGCAAGCTGAAATCAACTGGGTGGTCCACCTGATTTCAATCATCCGCACGATCCGCGCCGAGCTGAACGTCCCTGCGGGCGCGAAAATCCCGCTTCAGCTTAAAGACGCCAACGACTCCAGCATGGGGCGTTTGGCAATGTACAAGCCCATTATCGAACGCCTTGCGCGCCTTTCCAGCGTTTCGCAAACGCAGGAGATATTGCCGGCTTCGGCTCAAGCCGTTCTGGATGAAGCGACGATCATCTTGCCTTTGGCGAAAGTCATAGATGTGGAGAAAGAACGTGCGCGCCTCGCCAAGGAAAGCGAAAAATGGCTGGCCGAGATCAAAAAACTTGGAGCCAAGCTCGCGAACAAAGGCTTTACCGACGGCGCGCCGGAAGAAATCGTCACCGAACACCGCAACCGCAAGGACGAAGCCGAAAACATGGTGAAAAAACTCGACGCGGCGCGAAAGAGTTTGGCGGGATGAAACGTTTTCGCGTCATTCCCGCGAAAGCGGGAATCCAGCGCCGCATATCCATGCGGCGTATGAGTCATGCGGCTCGCAGACGCTCGCCGCTGGATCCCCGTTTTCACGGGGATGACAATGGGTGCTTTTACGTACTTTTAGCCTTCATATTAGTTATTCTCAGCTCCCCCGCTCTCGCCACGCCCACCCTCGACCCCAATTTCTGCCAAGCGCTCGTCAAGCACGTGCCGGATGCCGATGTCGCGTACCGCCCAGGCGTTGATGTGAACGGCAAGCCCGTGGTTCCGGCCGATCTGCCCGGCAGCAACGATTTCCAGATCCAAAAGCCCGTCACCATCCCGCTGACCGCCGATTTGCTGTCGTTCCTTAACCTTCCGACAGCCAGTTTCCCCTTTAACACCATGGGCCGGACGGATATACAATTGGGGACGCTGACGGTGGACGGTGACAAGGTTCTGTATAACGGCCAGCCGCTTACCGACGAGCAACAGGACAATCTGGCGGTGTTGTGCATGAAAACCTCTGCTTCAAACTCCCGTTAATTTGCGCATAGACATCGGCTCCCGCCTTTTCTAAAGTCATGACCTGTCTTAACTATTTCAGTCTGTGACCCCATGCGCCTGAGCCATCTTGTTACCCGCACCAGCAAAGAAACCAACAAGGCCGAGGTTAGCCGCAACGCCCAGCTCCTGACCCGCGCCGGCTATGTCAGCCGCCTGATGGCGGGCGTATATCAATACCTGCCGCTGGGCCTGCGCGTTTTGAACAACATCGAAAACATCGTCCGCGACGAGATGAACGCGCTCGGCGCGCAAGAAGTCCTTATGCCTTCGCTGCACCCCCGCGAGATCTGGGACAAGACGCAACGCTGGGACAAGGTCGACGTTTTGTACAAGCTCAACAGCGGCCATTCGGGCAGCGAGGAATGCGATCTGTGCCTCGGCCCGACGCACGAGGAAACGGTAACACCTTTGGTCGGTGCGTTCATTCATTCCTACCGCGATCTGCCCACAGCCGTGTATCAGGTACAGACAAAGTTCCGCAACGAAGCGCGGCCCAAATCGGGCCTGCTGCGTGGGCGCGAGTTCCGCATGAAGGACATGTATTCCTTCCATATGGAACAAGCCGATCTCGACGCGTTTTATGACAAAGCCATCGTCGCCTACAACAACGTCTATACGCGCTGCGGCCTTGGCGACATGACACTGCTCACATTCGCCTCGGGCGGCATATTCTCGAAATACTCGCACGAGTTCCAAACCATCACGACCTATGGCGAAGACACGGTTTACCGCATTCCCGGCACGAAAACCGCAATCAACAAGGAAATCATCGACGACAAGGATGCGTTGAAAGACATCATCCCGAACTACAAGCCCGGCGACGAAAACAAGCTGGAAGAGCTGAAAGCCATCGAAGTCGGCAACATCTTCAAGCTCGGCTCGCGGTTCACTGACGCCTTCAGCGTCCAGTACACCGACAAGG
>CAZYPX010000038.1:0-14939 GCA_964649675.1 uncultured Rhodospirillaceae bacterium
ACCGTTACGCCGAACGTGGGGTGCATCTTGTCGAAACCGGCGGCCTTTGGAGCTTCCGCACCGCGCCCGATCTCGCCCCGATGATGAAGATCGTGCGCCAGCCGCGCCGGAAGTTGCCGCGCGCCGCCTCGGAAGTTCTCGCGATCATCGCCTACCATCAGCCCGTCACCCGCGCCGAGATCGAAAGCATTCGCGGTGTCGATACAAGCCGCGGCACGCTGGATATTCTGCTCGAGCTTGGCTGGATCAAGCCCGGCAAGCCCCGCGAAACGCCGGGCAGGCCGCTCACATGGAAAACGACCCCCGAGTTCCTCAGCCACTTCAATCTGACGGATTTGAACGAGCTTCCGGGCGTCGAAGAACTGAAGGCGTCCGGCCTTCTCGATGCGCGTCCCGTCCTGAGCAACGTCCAGGGCGAAAAGGACGCTGACACTGTATCTTCGGATTCCGGCGAAGAGAGCGAATTCGCCGAATGGATCAAAAAAGACGAAGAGGCCGTGGCCTGAGGCTTTGCCCATGAACGCCGCCGCGCACATCGCCGCAACGCTGGCTTGCGACGTTCCAGACGTCCTGACGCCGCCCTTTATGGAGCGCCTCCGAAACGCCCTTGAGGACGTGGGCGCGCGCGATCTAAGCCTCGCATGGCATCGCGAACCTTTTGCCGCTGATATTGACGTGCGCGGACTTGACGAGGAAACCGTCTTTCGCGTCCTGAAAGGGGCTCTCGGCCCGATGCCTGTGGACGTGATCGCGCAAAAGGCGAACAAGCGGGTGAAAAAACTTCTCGTCGCCGACATGGAATCGACGATCATCGAACAGGAAATGCTCGACGAACTGGCCGCACGTCTGGGCCTGCGCGAAAAAGTGTCTGACATCACCCGCCGAGGTATGAACGGCGACATCGACTTTACGCAATCGTTGCGCGAACGCACCCTTCTTTTAAAAGGCCAAACGGAAGCCATGCTCCGCGAGGAGATCGCCCGCATCACCTTTTCGCGCGGCGCGGCGGAACTTGTCGCTTTCATGAAAAAACAGGGAGCGCGATGCTGGCTTGTCTCGGGCGGTTTCGACATATACGCGCGTCACGTGGCCGAAGCGCTTGGCTTTGATCACTACATGGCGAACGCCGCGATCGTCCGGCAAAACGTTTTGACCGGCGAACTTCGCGATCCCGTTCTTGACGGTCACGGCAAAGCCGCGGCGCTCCGCGACGCGTGCAAACACCTTGGTCTAAGCCTCGACGAATGCCTTGTCGTCGGTGATGGCGCCAACGATCTGCCGATGCTGACGCTTTGCGAAGAGAACGGCGGGCTTGCGGTCGCTTATAAGGCCAAGCCCAAGGTCACGGCCGCCATACGTCACCACATAGATTACTCAAGCCTTGCCACGCTCGCCTGCGCCCAAAGCGTAGCCCTCCCGTGACGCCGATAAGGCTTCAACAGGAGGGCAGGGCGCAACTTGATCCCGTTATGGGGAATAGTTGTAGTTCCTTTCCGCATAGATCATGATCGGCCTTGCGCGGGCTTCGTCATGGCCGCGACGGTCGTGTCTCATATGCATGTGACGCGTTTCGTAATCGGACCTAACTTCGGTAGGGACAGGAATGGCGGCCCTGCAAAGCGACGAATAGATATAAGTCTCGTGGGCGTGTTTCGTCGCAATGTCGCCAGGCGTTTTATGGCCGCGCTGACGGGCCTCGGCCGTACCGGCAACGGAAACAAGGATAGCTAGCGCGGCAATGGAGGCAAGAAGGACTTTGGTCATGGCTCTCTCCTCAGGTGTTAAGGTTGAAGGGTAAGAAAACTTCCAACATGCGCCCTAATCAAAACTGTACAGGAACCATTATTTGTACTAAAACGGTACAATAAAAAGGGGTATGAGTCAATCTATTTAAGTGTCTTTGCTTTTCAGTATGTTGGGGGCGTTTTGCCCATATGTCTCTCGTGCTGCCGAGTCGGGAAGGCAAGGTCCGTGTTCTTATGTTCCCACGCGGAGCAAGGGGGCGCCGCAGGCTGGCGCATACAGATGCGCGTTATTACTTAATCCTTGGCCTTGTCCGGAGAGATCGTGACAAAGCGCAAGTCGCCTTTGCGGTCGACGAGGAGCAGGAGAGGCCGGTTGTCCTTTTTCGCTTTTTTGGCGAGATCGGACAATTCCTTGGGCGATGTCAAGCGTTGCTGGGAAGCTTCGCTTATCACGTCGCCTTCGCGAATACCGCGCTCGAACGCAAGTCCGGAGGCGCTAACGCTAACGACGACCAGCCCTGTCGAATCCTTGTTGAGATCGAAGCGCTTGCGCAGCGCGTCCGTTATGGCCGCCACGTTCAAGTCCAGATCCTCAATCCTTTCGGAGGCGATCTGCGGCTGTCGCGGCGAATCCGTTTTTGTTTTCGACTCTTGGGCTTCGTCTTGCGCGCTCAATTCACCGATTTTGATGTTCAGGGAAACTTCCCTGCTCTTGCGTATCACGACGACGGGAACCGTCTTATCGACATCGGTTTCGGCCACAAGGCGGGGCAGGCGATGCATATCCTGAACAGCCTTGCCGTCAAAAGTCACGATCACGTCGCCTGTCTGGAGCTTCGCTTTGGCCGCAGGCCCGTCGGGGGTAATGCTGGAAACCAGCGCGCCGCGTGGTTTGCCGATCCCGAGGCTCTCCGCGATTTCCGGCGTTACCGTCTGAATGCGCACACCAATCCATCCACGGCGCACATGGCCGCTTGCCTTAAGTTGCTCGATCACGCCTTTCGACATTGAGGCCGGTATGGCGAAACCGATTCCGATGGAACCTCCCGAGGGGGAGAAAATAGCCGTGTTCACGCCGATCACTTCGCCATCCATGTTGAACATGGGGCCGCCCGAATTGCCGCGATTGATGGGCGCGTCGGTTTGAAGATAATCGTCATAAGGGCCTGAATTGATGTCGCGCGCGCGCGCCGAAATGATCCCCGCCGTGACTGTGCCCCCAAGACCGAAGGGGTTGCCGATCGCAAGAATCCAGTCGCCGACCCTGACCTTGTCGCTGTCGCCCCATGTAATAGCCTGAAGGGGTTTTTTGGCGTCCACTTTCAAGACGGCCAGATCCGTCCTTTTGTCCCGCCCGACGACCGTGGCGGACAGGTTTGTGTCGTCCTGCAAAATGACGGTGATCTCGTCGGCATCTTGAATGACATGATAATTGGTGACGATGTATCCGGCGGGATCGATAATAAAACCTGAACCCAACGACGTGGCCTTGCGCTTGCGGGGTGTGCCGTCGAAGCCGCGCCCTTGTTTTTCAAAAAAGTCCTTGAAGAAGTCCTCAAAAGGCGAACCGGGCGGAATTTGAAGCTCGGGAAAACCCGGGAATTCGTCGCTCGTAATCGTTTGCGTCGTAGAAATGTTGACGACGGAAGGCAAGAGTTTTTCCGCCAGATCGGCGAAGCTCGCGGGGCCGGTCCGCGCCCATGCGGGAGTGGCCGCTTCGGTCAAAAAAGCCAGAGAAAAAAGCACCAGAATGACCAACCGATTCTTGCGGAACATTTCGCGTTTTCCTCACATAATCAAAGGGGCGAACCCCAAAGAGAAAGCGTTGTCTTCAGGATTTCACTATTTAGGCGGGAATTTAGGCTGATTTATGACACAAAACGCTTTCCGCGTCACGTTCCATGTCATGCGTCATCACCGGCCGGGCGGATTCGTGAAGTGCTGAAAGAACTCGCTGTTCGGATGGAGCACATACGTCGTCGTGTCCGGTTGCAAGCCTTGCCTGTACGCCGTCAACGAGCGCCAGAACGCATAAAACTGCGGATCTTTGCGCGTCGCTTGCGCCATGATTTCCAAAGCCTTCCGGTCGCCTTCGCCTTTCAGGCGTTCGGCCTTGCCCTGCGCCTCGGCCAAGATAACCGTGGCTTCGCGATCGGCTTCCGACGTCATTTGCAAGGCTTCCTGTTTGCCCGTGGCGCGTAGCTGGGCGGCTTCCTGCTCGCGCTGGGAACGCATGCGGGCGTACACGGCATCGCTCGTCTTTTGGGGCAGGTCGCTGCGGCGGATGCGCACATCGACGATTTCGATTCCGAAATCCTTGCCCTCGTTGTTGAGCATGTCGCGTATCTTGCCCATGACGTTCACGCGCTCCAGCGACAGCAGGGTCGATATTTTCACGGTTCCCAGCACGCTGCGCATTGTCGCGTTGAGCAAGCTGCCCAAACGGTCATTGGCGATGCGTTCGTCGCGCAGGCGTTCGAAATAAAGGCGCGGATCAATGATCCGGTAGCGGGCGAAAGCGTCCACCTCTAGTGGCTTTTGCTCGGCCAGCATGATTTCCTGCGTGGGCGCGTCGACGGCAAGAACGCGCTTTTCTAAAAACTCCACGCCCTGAATGACCGGCAGCTTGAAGTGCAGGCCCGGGTCCTTGCTGATCTCCACCACCTCGCGGAACTGAAAGCGAATGGCCTGTTGCGTCTGGTTCACGATGTAGTAGGAATCGGCGATTAGAAAAACGCCAAACAAGGCGACGAACACGCCGCCGACGATCTTTACGTTGTTCATGGTGTGCCTCCCTGACGTTCGTTCGGCGATTTAAGCTGTGGCAGTGGCAGATAGGGAACCGCGCCTGTGGATTTGTCCATAATGACCTTCTGGGCGTCGCCGAGTATGGATTCCATCGTTTCCAGATAAAGGCGCCGCGCCGTCACGTCGCGCGCGGCGTTATAGGCCGTATGAACTTCGTTAAAGCGTTCGGCCTCGCCTCTGGCGATCGCGATTTTCTGATCGCGGTAGGCCATGGCCTGTTGCATCAGCTGGGCGGCTTGCCCCTTGGCCTCTGGGATGACCCTATTGACGTGGGCTGCGGCCTGGTTTTGGGCTCTTTCCTGATCCAGACGGGCGTTGATCACGTCCTGAAACGCCGCCTTTACGTCTTCCGGCACGGAAACGGTCTGCAGGTTGATTTGCGTGATGACGACGCCGGCCTCGTACTCGTCCATAAGAGCCTGCAGTCTTGTCCGCGTTTCGTCGGCGATTTGGCCGCGACCGTCGGTCAGGGCGAATTGAAGCTTGTTCTGTCCGATAACGTCGCGCATGGCGCTTTCGGCGGCCATTTTGATCGTCTGGACGGGATCGCGGATCTCAAAAAGATATTTGGCCACGTCGTTGATGCGCCAGAACACCGTGAATTCGACGTTGATAAGGTTCTCGTCCTGCGTGAGCATCATGCTTTCTTGCGGGATGTTGCGTCGTTCGTCGCCCTGACGCGCGAGGCGGCGGAACCCGACGGGTATTTCGTTCTGCGCGGTCACGACGGGCAAAAGCACTTCCTCGATCGGCGCGGGCAAATGGTAGTGCAGGCCCGGGCCTTCGATGCGGTTGAACGCCCCAAAGCGCATGACGACGCCCATCTGGTTCGTCGCCACCTGATAGAATCCGCTGGAAAGCCATAGAGCCACCACCACGCCGATGGCGATAAGGATGCCGTGGGCATGGCGTCTTGGTTTGAAACTTTCAAACCATCGCTTGATGTCCGCCAACATGGCGTCGAAATCTGGAGGAGGTTCGCTCCCTCCTTGCGACCCGCCGCCGTTCGTGTCACGGCGGCCCCAAGGGGTCTGCGTTTCGGTTTTTTTCGGATTGGGTTTTTGTGAAGGCGAGCCCCAGGGGCCATCGTCGTTTATCGGCATCTACGCTTTCTCGCTTAAGTTCAAACCTGAACCTAAGTGGATCATGAGCGATAAAATGTCAATTTTATTGCGACAAAACCCTAAAAGAATTGTTTGTGCCGTCGCGCCGCCGCGATTATAGTCGCTTTGATTTCAATGTTTTCCCCCGCGCGCGCCATGAGTACAGCTTTTCCGCACCGCCATCTTATCGATATCGATCAGCTCTCGCTGTCCGACATCGCGACGATCCTCGATACCGCCGAAAAATATGTGGCATCGAACCGTTCCGCCTCCAAAAAAAGCGACAAGCTTTTCGGCAAGACGGTCGTCACGATGTTTTTTGAAAACTCCACGCGCACGCGAACGTCCTTCCAGATCGCCGCGAAAAGGCTCGGGGCCGACGTGGTCAATTTCAACGCGGCCATAAGCTCGGTCAACAAAGGGGAAACTATCGCCGACACGTTGCGCGTCATCGACTCCATGAACGTCGACGCCTTTGTCATTCGCCACCATGAAAACGGCATGCCCGGGGCCATGGCCTCGCATGTGCGCTGTTCCGTCCTGAACGCAGGCGACGGTTCGCGCGCGCACCCGACGCAGGCGCTTCTTGACGCGTTGACGATCCGTCGCCGCAAGGGGAGGCTCGACGGCCTGAACGTGGCCATCTGCGGCGACATCGAACACAGCCGCGTCGCCCGTTCCGATATCGGGCTTTTAAGCAAGGCCGGATCGAACATCAGGATTTGCGCGCCGCCGCCTTTCATGCCGCGCGATCTTGACCGCCTTCCCGTCGCGTCCTGCGCCACGCTTGAGGATGCCGTGACGGATGCCGATGTCGTCATTATGCTGAGGATCCAGAACGAACGGCTGATGCAAGGCGACATGGTCATGCCGGTTCGCGAATACCACGCCGCCTACGGCCTCGATCATGAAAAGCTTAAGGCGGCGAAGCCTGACGTTATCGTGATGCATCCGCTGCCGATGAACCGCGACGTCGAAATCGCCAGCAAGCTCGCGGACGATCCGCGCTACAGCGTCGTGTTTGAGCAGATCGAAATGGGCGTCGCCGTCCGCATGGCGTGCCTTGATCTTATTCTGGGCGGATCATGACGGAAGCGCTGACGCTTGCTCTGGCCTACCTGATCGGAAGCGTTCCTTTCGGCTATCTTCTCACCCGCCTTGCAGGATTGGGTGACGTCCGCTCCATCGGATCGGGCAACATCGGGGCCACGAACGTCTTGAGAACGGGACGCAAGGGCCTCGCCTTCCTTACGTTGCTTATGGACACGGGAAAGGGCGCGGCGGCCGTTTGCGCTGCGCGGCTTCTCGCCGACAACATCGAAGCCTTCGCGTCGCTGGCGGCGGTCGTCGGCCATATGTACCCCGTGTGGTTGCGCTTTAAGGGCGGGAAGGGAGTCGCGACGTCGCTTGGCGCGGTGCTCGCTCTTTCTCCGCTCATGGGCCTAATCACGGCGGGCGTCTGGATCGTCACGGCCTTGATCACGCGCATATCCTCGCTCAGCGCGCTCGTGGCTTCGGCGGCGGCGCCTGTGGCGGCGTTCCTGTCGGGCGAACGCCATCTTGTATGGCTCCTGACGTGCCTCGCGGTTCTCATTTATCTCAAGCACGCGCAAAACATCGCCCGATTGATGCGTGGAAACGAGCCGCGGATTGGACGGAAAAAACCGGATGAACGACCGTAACCCGAGCCAGACGGACTTGAGTCAGGCGGACTTGCGCGACTGGCTGCTTTTGGCGCGCGCCGAGCAGGTCGGCCCCATCACCTTTCGCCATTTGCTGCGGCGTTTCGGCTCGGCGCGCAAGGCGCTGGAAGCGTTGCCGGAGCTTGCCCGCAAAGGCGGCCGACGCGCGCCTTTTTCCCTGCCTTCCGTCGCGCGCATCGAGGACGAAATCGCCGCCTTGCAAAAAATCGGCGGCCGTTTCATCGCATCGTGCGAATCCGCTTATCCGTCTTCGCTTGCCGCCATCGAGGACGCGCCGCCCGTCATCGCGGTGCGCGGGTGCGCGGAGATTCTCGCGCGGCGGAGCGTCGGCATCGTCGGGGCGCGCAACGCTTCGCTCAACGGTAGGAAAATGGCGGCCATTCTGGCCGCCGATCTTGGCAAGGAGGGGCTGACGGTCGTTTCCGGCCTTGCGCGCGGGATCGACACGGCGGCGCATGAGGCGAGTTTGGCGACGGGAACCGTGGCCTCCATCGCGGGCGGAGTCGATGTCGTTTATCCTGAGGAGAACAGGGGCCTTTACGAAAAGATCGCCGCCACGGGCGCGGTCGTTTCGGATCAACCCATGGGCGCCGAACCGCGCGCGCGCCTTTTCCCCAAACGCAACAGGATCATCGCGGGTCTCAGCCTTGGGGTCGTTGTAGTTGAGGCCGCGCCGCGTTCGGGTTCGTTGATTACGGCGCGTTTGGCCTTGGAGCAGGGCCGTGAGGTGTTCGCCGTTCCCGGTTCGCCGCTCGATCCCCGCGCGCAAGGGTGCAACGACTTGATTCGCCAGGGCGCCATTCTCACCGAAAAAGCCGAAGATATTATAAGTCATATACAAGGACACCGTTCGCCCGCGAGACTTCCCTTGGGGTTCGCGGAAGAGGGAGATTTGGGTTTTGTGGAAGCTGATCCCGAAACCGCAAGATCAAAAATCCTTGAAATATTAAGCCCTTCGCCAGTATCGGTTGACGAAATCATCCGGCAGTGTCATGTGTCCCCCGCCGTTGTGCTTACGCATTTGCTGGAATTGGAGCTTGCGGGAAGGCTGGAACGGCAGCCGGGGCATTGTGTGGCTCTGGTCGGATGAACTGCAAAATTCAGGTAGCCCGTGGCTCAAAAAGTCGTCATCGTGGAGTCGCCCGCCAAGGCGAAGACCATTAATAAGTATCTGGGGAAGGACTACACCGTCCTTGCTTCGTTCGGGCACATCCGCGATTTGCCGCCGAAAGACGGCTCTGTACGTCCGGACGACGACTTCGCCATGGATTGGGAACTGGGCGACCGCGCCGACAGGCCCGTCAAGGATATCGTGGCCGCCGTCAAAGGCGCCGATGCCGTCTATCTCGCTCCTGACCCTGACCGCGAAGGAGAGGCCATCGCGTGGCATGTTCTGGAAGTTTTGCGCGCCAAAAAAATCTTGAAGGATACGCCGGTCCATCGCGTCACGTTCAATGAAATCACCAAGCAAACCGTTCTCGACGCTATCGCCAAGCCGCGCGAGATCGACCAAGCGCTGGTTGACGCCTACATGGCCCGCCGTGCCCTGGATTATCTTGTGGGCTTTTCGCTGTCGCCCGTTCTGTGGCGCAAGCTGCCGGGCGCGAAGTCCGCAGGCCGCGTGCAATCCGTGGCTTTGCGCTTGATTTGCGAGCGCGAGTCCGAAATCGAAAGCTTCAAGCCGCAGGAATACTGGACGATCGAGGCTCTTTTCAAAACGTCATCAGGGGTTGTTTTTCCAGCGCGCCTGACGAACCTGAACGGGAAAAAGCTCGATAAGTTCGCGCTCGGCAACGAAGCCGATGCGCAAGCCGCGCTCGCGATCATCAACCGGCTCGTCTATCAGGTCGCGTCGGTCGAAAAGAAGCAGGCCAAGCGCAACCCGTACCCGCCGTTCACGACTTCGACCTTGCAGCAAGAAGCCTCGCGCAAGCTCGGCCTCGGCGCGTCGCGCACGATGCGCGTGGCCCAAGGGCTTTATGAAGGCGTGGACATCGGCGGCGAAGCGGTCGGCCTCATCACCTATATGCGTACGGACGGCGTGACTCTTTCGATGGAAGCCATCAACGGCGCGCGGGACCTCATCGGCAAGGATTATGGCAAGGATTACGTGCCGTCGTCGCCGCGCGTTTACAAAGCCGCCGCGAAGAACGCGCAGGAAGCGCACGAAGCCATTCGCCCCACGAACATGGCGCGCAAGCCGGAGCAGGTGGCCAAATATCTCAGCAATGACGAGTTGCGCCTGTACACGCTTATCTGGCAGCGAACGATGGCTTCGCAGATGGCCAGCGCTGTTCTGGACCAAGTCGCGGTGGACATCGCGGGCGACGGCGGCAAGGCCGTGTTCCGCGCTACGGGATCGACCGTGGTGTTCGACGGCTGGCTCCGCGTTTACGCCGACGAAAAAGACGAGGATTCGGAAAACGGCGAAGAGGGAACGCGGCTTCCGCCTCTCAAGGATAAGGACTCGCTCGACAAGCAAGAGGTTAAGCCCGAGCAGCACTTCACCCAGCCGCCGCCGCGCTACAGCGAAGCGAGCCTTGTGAAGCGTCTTGAGGAACTCGGCATCGGCCGCCCTTCGACCTACGCCAGCATCATGCAGGTTTTGCAAGACCGCGATTACGTGCGGCTCGAGAAAAAGCGTTTTATCCCCGAAGACCGCGGACGCATCGTCACGGCATTTTTGGAGAACTACTTCGGCCATTACTTCGCCTACGATTTCACCGCCGATCTGGAAGGAAAGCTCGACGACATCTCCGGCGGGCACATCGACTGGAAAAAAGTCATGCGCGCGTTCTGGAGCGAGTTTTCGAGCGCGATCGGCGAAACCAAAGACCTCAAGATTTCCGACGTTATTGACCGTCTCGACGAGGCGCTCGGCCCGCATTTCTTTCCGCCCCGACCGGACGGCAAAGACCCGCGCCTCTGCTCGGTGTGCGGCAATGGCCGCCTGGGCCTCAAGCTCGGCAAGTTCGGCGCGTTCATCGGTTGTTCGAACTACCCGGAATGCAAGAATACGCAGCCCTTGGCCGTCAACAACGGCGACAACGGCGACAAGCTTCCGCAAATGGCGCCGCGCGAACTGGGCAAAGACCCGTCGACGGGATTGCCCGTGACCGCGCGCGTCGGGCCCTATGGCGCGTATGTGCAGCTTGGCCCCGCGCCGGAGATCGACGTTCCCGTCGAACCCGAAGAGGAGACGGGCAAAAAGAAAAAGACCAAAAAGAAAAAATCAAACGCGCCGAAGCCCAAGCGCGTTTCGCTGCCCAAAGGCATGGATCCGAACCTGATCAACCTTGAAACGGCGTTGAAGCTTTTGGCTCTGCCACGAGAAGTCGGCGCGCATCCCGAAACCGGCGAGATGATCAAGGCGGGCATCGGGCGCTACGGCACTTATCTCCAGATGGGCAAACGCTATAAAAACCTCGCCGAAACCGACGACGTTCTTACGATCGGCATGAATCGCGCCGTCGCTTTGCTGGCCGAAGAAGACAAAGGCCCACGCCGTGGCGGCGGAGCCTCGGCGGGCAAGCCTCTTGGCGAACACCCCGAAGACCAAAAGCCCGTAACTCTGAACAGCGGACGCTTTGGCCCCTATGTAAAGTGGAACAAGGTCATGGCCACGGTGACGAAATCCTATGACCCCGAAAATCTTACGCTTGATCAGGCGATTGAGATACTGGCAGCCAAAATCGCCAAGGGCCCTTCAATGCGCGGAAAGGCGAAAAAAGGCGGGAAGAAATCATGAGCCTGAAAATCCGCCGCATGCGTCGGACCGATGCCGTGGCGGTCGCCGAAATGATGAAAAAGCTGTCTGCTTTTCATGGGGATTCGTCCACGGCCAAAGCCCGCGACTTTATCCATCACTGCTTGGGGGCGCACAAACGCGCCTACATTTGGGTCGCTTTTTTCAAAAGCAAACCGGCGGGTTTCGCCTATGCTTACGATGTTTACAGTTTTGTGATCAACGGCTTTGAACGCAACTTGAATTTGCTTTATGTCGACGAGCCTTTCCGGCGCAAAGGCGTCGGCAGGGCGCTTGTGTCCTGCGTTGCGAAGGACGCCGCTGGGAAAAAATGCGCGCTTCTTCTTGTTAAGGCCGTTTCCGGCAACAAAGCCGCAAACGCCCTGTACAAAAATCTGGGCATGGCCAAAAACGCCGCCGCGCGCCGCAAAAACAAATATACCGTCGAAAAAGACGCGCTTAAACGCCTCGCCAAAAGATCATGAAGAAACGTTCGCATACGCATTCGCGCCGTCAAGGCGTCGAACATAAAAAACCCCAACGCCGTTTTTGGGAACATTTTGAAAAACGCTTCGACAAACCGAGGGAAGGCGACAAACCGCCACGTAAAGAACGCGAAACGCCGCAACACGTCGTCGGCGTAATCGCCAAAACGCGGTTTGGGTGGGTGCTCAATGTATCCGACCGCCGCGATAAAAACGATTATATCATTCGCAAACCCACCGAGGCCGAACAAAAAGCGGGAGAGCTCGTCGCCGCCGAAGTCTTGCCGAGCACAAAGCAGGGCAGGCGCGAGGTGCGGATTACTCACCATCTCGGCGATCCCGATGATCCGCGCAACATAAGCCTTATCGCCATCCGGGCAAATGACATACCGGACAGGTTCAGCGATGCGGCTCTTAAAGAGGCGGACAACGCCAGAAACGCAAGCGACGAAGGACGCGCCGACCTCCGCAATATCCCCCTTGTCACCATTGACGGACCGGACGCACGGGATTTCGACGACGCGGTGTTCGCCGAATGCCACAAGGACGGTTGGCATCTGCTCGTCGCCATCGCCGACGTGGCCCACTATGTGAAATCCGGAAGCGCGCTCGATCAAGACGCCTATGAGCGCGGCAACTCCACATATTTTCCTGACCGTGTCGTGCCGATGTTGCCGGAGAAATTGAGCAACGGCCTTTGCTCTCTTATGCCGAACGTTGATCGCGCGTGCATGGCCGTACACCTTTGGATCGACAGGCATGGCGAACTGACCCGCTGGCAATTCGTGCGCGGCGTGATGAAATCGCGCGCGCGCCTTACCTACGAGCAGGTGCAGACTGCCTATGACGGCAAGCCCGATAAACTCACGGCTCCGCTGGTGGATAACGTCATCAAGCCGCTTTATGGCGCCTATGAATGCCTGATGCGCGCGCGCGTCAAGCGCGGCACGCTCGAACTCGATCTGCCGGAACGCAAGGTCGAACTGAAAAAAGACGGAACCGTCGCTGCCATCAAAGTCCGTGAACGCCTCGACAGCCACAAGCTGATCGAGGAGTTCATGATCTGCGCGAACGTTGCCGCCGCCGCGCAACTGGAAGGCAAGGGCGGCCTGTGCCTTTATCGCATTCACGACAAACCTGGCGAAATCAAGCTGGAGGCCTTGCGCGAGTTTCTGGCCAGCTTTGAAATCAAGCTTGTACCGTCAAAGCAAATGCACCCGCGCGTGCTGACGCACATTCTCGAGACGGCGGCTGGCGGCCCCAACGCTCACGTCATAAACGAGATGATGCTGCGCTCGCAGGCCCAAGCCGTGTACAGCCCCGACAACATCGGGCACTTCGGCCTGGCTTTGGCGAAATACGCGCATTTTACGTCGCCGATCCGCCGTTACGCTGACCTGATCGTCCATCGAGCGCTTATCCGCACGGGCAAGCTCGGCGACGACGGATTGACGGACCGTGAAATTGAAAACCTGGAAGGCATCGCCGACCATATTTCCTCGACCGAGCGCCGCTCCGTCACGGCGGAACGCGACGCCATTGACCGCTACACGACGCTTTTCCTCGCCGACAAGATTGACGCGGTGTTTTCGGCGCGCATCAGCGGCGTGGCGAGGTTCGGCCTATTTGCGCGACTGGATGATACAGGTGCGGACGGCATGATCCCGTTCAACGCCCTGCCGCGCGATTACTATCATCACGACGAAAAACGCCATGCGCTTGTCGGGCAACGCACCAAACGCGTTTATCAATTGGGCCAGCGCGTCAACGTACGCCTCGAAAAGGCCGACACGCTTACGGGAAGCCTCGGTTTTACCATCGTCGAAGAAAACGGCGGAGACGCGCCGCCGCGTTCCCGCCGTTCCGGAATGAAAGAAAGAAAAAAACGTTTCAGGTAAGACTCAACGCCGGATTCTTCGGCGCAGGGGCCCACGAACGGCTCGAAGCGCTGACGATCTCCGTCTTGACCTCGCGGCCATCGTTTTGCGCGACGAGGAACTGCCGCACGCCGTCATAATGCTGAACGTTGCCCAAGGAATCCTTGGGGGAGAGCAAGGCGCGGCACGCGTGCTTCAGCGCCTCCTCGCGGGTTTCGCCGTACCCGCCGACAGTGACCGTAGCGTACACCGAATCGGTCGTGACCAGGCCTTTGACGCCGTTAACGTACGCGTAATAAACGGAACCGCCGGCGCGATCCGCTTTTTGCGATTCCGTAACGGCCACGTCGAACGAACCGGCAAGCTTTGACCTTATGTGGGCGAAAACGCCTTCGGCTCCGTACTCGTCAAAAATATCTTCGACTTTTTTCATATCGATGATCTTGTTCATGCAGTATCCTTCCGGTTTATGGTGGTTGCGTTTAAAACAATGTGCTGATAAGGGTTTTTCCATGGATTCTGGCCTGCTGCATACTATACGCGATGCGCTTTGTCGCGTGAAAATGAATAGTTGCAACGAAGATATCGTCGCGCTTTCCATGGTTAATGACATTAACGTTACCGGAACGCCGGAAGGCGCGAAAGTCACGTTCGCCCTTGAAATCAGTCCGGAAGACGCCGAACGCATGGAACCTCTCCGCCGCGCGGCCGAAGAAGCCGTAAAATCCATCGCAGGCGTAGCAAAGGTTACAGCAGTATTGACCGCGCATCGCGCCGCGTCGCAACACGCGCATATCAACCATCAGCATGAAGAAGACGCGCCGCTCCTTGCGAAAGTCAAACACATCATCGCCGTAGCGTCGGGGAAGGGAGGCGTGGGAAAATCGACGACCGCCGTCAATCTAGCCGTGGCCATGGCCAAACAAGGCCAAAAAGTCGGCCTGCTCGACGCCGATATTTACGGCCCGTCCGTCCCGCGCATGTTGGGCCTGAACGCCAAACCTGAATTGAACGGCGACGACAAGCTGACCCCGTTTCAGGCGCATGGGATCGCGGCGCTATCCATCGGCAACCTCATTCCTGAGGAAGCGCCGGTGATTTGGCGCGGACCGATGGTGCACAGCGCTTTGCGCCAGTTGCTGGCTGATGTCGCATGGGGCGAGCTTGACGTTTTGGTGATCGACATGCCGCCTGGAACTGGCGACGCGCCGCTGACTTTGGCGCATTTCGTCCCGCTGCGCGGCGTCGTGATCGTCTCCACGCCGCAAGACGTGGCCTTGCTCGACGCGCGGAAAGCCATAGGCCTTTTTCAAAAATTGAAAGTGCCCATTCTTGGTATCGTCGAAAACATGAGCCAGTTCGTCTGCCCCCATTGCGGGGGCCGCAGCGAGATTTTTGGCCATGGCGGCGCGCGCGCCGAAGCCGAACGTCTTGGCGTTCCTTTGCTTGGCGAAGTACCGCTTGACGTGAAGG
>CAZYPX010000039.1:0-14861 GCA_964649675.1 uncultured Rhodospirillaceae bacterium
CAGACGGCTGTGTTGGCGGCTCAAGAACTTGTGTTTTTTATTCTGAAAATGCGTAAACTTCGCCTTGATGCCCCACCCCTTTGATCCTCAAGCGTGGAACCGCCACGCGTTGTTATACGCCAGCGAAATGCGCCGCGCCGAGGAAGCATGGTGCGCTCGCGCATCCCTGCCGTTGTACAAGTTGATGCTTAACGCGGGAAAGGCCGTGGCGCAAACAGTCCAGGATCGCTGGAGGCCCTGCCGCGCGCTTGTCGTGTGTGGGCCGGGCAACAACGGAGGCGATGGTTATGTAGCCGCAGAAGCTTTACGGGCGGCCGGGTGGCCGGTGAAAGTCGCCGCCTTGTTCGCGAAAAATCCGGCGTCAGACGCCGTCCGCGCGGCAAGCGCATGGCAAGGCGAAACGCTTTCGCTGGAAACGCATCTTCTTGACGATGCCGAACTTGTGATAGACGCGTTGTTCGGCACGGGGCTCCACCGGTCTGTCGAAGGGGACTCCGCAGCTTTTATCAAAATGATGAATGCCTGCGCTGCACCTGTCGTTGCCATTGATATGCCAAGCGGTGTGGACAGCGATACAGGACGCGTTTTGGGCGAGGCCGTGAAGGCCGACGTTACCGTAACGTTTTTCAGGAAAAAACCGGGACATGTGCTGTTGCCGGGCGCGGCGTTGTCGGGTGATGTTTGCGTCGCGCCTATCGGCATGGGCGGCGAAGCTTGCGATGATCTTGAAAGCCGCGTTGCCGAAAACGATCCGGATTTATGGCTGCGGGCTTTTCCTTTTCCAAAACCCGATGGCCACAAGTACACACGCGGCCATGCTCTTGTCTATGGCGGCGGCGTCATGACGGGCGCGTCGCGTCTTGCGGCGCGTGCGGCGCAACGTATGGGCGCGGGGTTGGTGACCCTTGCCGCGCCGCGTGAGGCTGTGCATCTCTATGCTTCAGCTCTGGAAAGCGCGATCGTTTGTTGCGCGGATAAGGCCGACGACTGGCGCGCGTTGGTGCAGGATTCCAGGAAAAACGTCATCTTGATCGGTCCGGGGGCCGGCACACAAAGCAATCTGCGCGCGTATGTCATGGAGGCTTTGGCCACGCGCAAGCCCTGCTTGCTTGACGCCGATGCTCTCACGGTATTTGCGGATGCGCCGCAGACGCTGTTTGGCGCCTTGCATCCCGCTTGCGTCCTGACGCCCCATGAGGGCGAGTTTAAGCGTCTTTTCGGGAGCCTGATTGATTTCCAAGCCGACAAGCTGGCGCGGGCGCGGAACGCTGCCGCCTTGGCCGGATGCGTCGTCGTGCTCAAGGGTGCCGATACGGTGATTGCAACGCCCGAGGGATTTTCGGTTATTAACCATAACGCGCCGCCATGGCTGGCGACAGGGGGTGCCGGAGACGTGTTGGCAGGCATGATTGCGGGGCTTATGGCCTCGAACACCTCCGCTATGGAGGCGGCGGCAGCGGCGGTTTGGCTGCATGGTAAAATAGCCTCCGTTTTTGGCCCGGGCCTTATCGCCGAAGATTTGGTTGACGGCATGCCTGCGGCGCTTAGGGGCTTGTCAGCCCTGCTTTGATCGCGCAAGATGGGGGCGCTTTCCAAAAGTCTTTGTTTCGTTTGTGAAGCAAAGAGGCGGACCGGAAACGTAAGGGTATGATTTTAAGCGCTTTGTCGCATTATCACCAAGAGGATGTCGAGGTCGGGTCGTTGTACCGACGGCTTGGCACAGGGTCGGTTGTCGAGATCGCCCGCGTGCTTGAGGTCGCGCCCGACAAAATGGGCATTCCTCATGTCCGTTACCAGTTACAGGTCACGCGGGGGTCGGGCATGCCGACTTTCGAACGACGCACCTTGGCGCTCGAGGTGTTTCAAAATCGCTATCGCGAACGGATGTCCGAAAACGAAGGGCGCGGGAGTCCCGATTAAAAGGTTTCCCTTTTGTCCGTCTTCTGATACCTGTCTTGTTCTTTTTGTAAGCGGGTGTGGCGGAACTGGTAGACGCGCAGGATTTAGGTTCCTGTGGCTTATGTCGTGGGGGTTCAAGTCCCTCCACCCGCACCAATCTTCGCGCTTTGCGCGAAAAGCGCCGCGCCGTAGCCTGAAAGGTGAAGGCAGGCTGAAGACAAAAATGTTGAACAACAAAGGACGCACACGGATCATGATGCAGGTTAAAGAAAATAGCCATAAGGGATTGAAACACGAATTTACGATTACCGTGCCTTTGGACGAAATCGAGAAGAACATAACGCGCCGACTGGAAGAAATCGGCAAGACCGCGCGAATCCAAGGCTTCCGCCCAGGCAAAGCGCCCATGAGCATTTTGCGGCAGCGTTTCGGCGAAAGCGTCGGCGACGAAGCGCGTAACAAAACGATTACCGAAAGCGTGACAAAAACGCTCAAGGAGCGTGATTTGCGTCCCGCGTTGCAGCCAAAAATCGACATCGTTTCGAGCGAAGAAGGCAAGGACCTGGAGTTCAAGGTGACGGTTGAGACGCTTCCCGAAATCAAGCCAATGGATTTCGCCAAGCTGAGCCTTGAACGCCCTGTGGCCGATGTGGCCGACACCATGATTGATGAAACAATCGAGCGTTTGGTGCGATCGGTCCGCGAACCGGAAGACGTCTCGGACGCGCGCAAGGCTCAGAAAGGCGATGTGGTCGTCATCGATTACGATGGCTCTGTCGATGGAACGGCGTATCCTGGCATGAAAGGTGAAAACCACCCGCTTGAGTTGGGGTCCAAATCTTTTGTCGGTACGTTTGAAGAGCAGCTTGTCGGCGCGCAAGTCGGGGACAAGAAAGACATAAAAGTTGATTTTCCCATGGACTATCACGCCAACCATCTGGCGGGCAAAAAGGCCGTGTTTAAGATCGAGGTCAAGGGGCATAAGGCCCACAAGCTGGTTGCGCTGGACGACGAGACCGCCAAGGAGGTGGGGTTCGCGACTCTTGCGGAATTACGCAAGAGAATACATGACGACATCGCGGCGAACTATGGCCGCGTATCCCGTTCGGTGTTGAAGCGCGGCTTGATGGACAAGCTTGCCGAAAACCATAATTTTCCGGTTCCCGAAGGCTTGCTTGACGCCGAATTCGCAGCGATCTGGCAGCAGGTTCAAAAAGAGAAGGAACACGGCCATTTGTCCGACGAAGACATGAAAAAGTCCGACGAAGAACTGAGTGGCGAATACCGCGATATAGCCGCCCGTCGCATACGTCTTGGCCTGTTGTTGGCCGAGGTGGCGCAAGCCCATAAAATCGAAGTGACGCAAGGCGACATGCGCAACGCCATGATTGCCGAGGCGCGGCGTTTTCCCGGGCAGGAAAAGGCTGTGGTCGACTATTACATGAAGACCGAAGGCGCGTTGGAACGTTTGCGCGCCCCGATTCTTGAAGAAAAAGTCGTCGATTACATTTTGGCGCAAGCTAAAATTGCCGACAAGAAAATGTCGGCCGACGAACTTATGAAGCAGCAGGAAGCGGACGAATAATATCCGGACATCCAAAAATCGAGGCTCGAGAAGCGTCCTTGCGCTTGCGTTGATCCATGTTGCGCCTTAACCTTTGCTTTTCCGTTGCGAGGTTTGTTCGTGAGTCGTTTGCGCGCACTGTCTTTCCAGTGTTTGGGTTTTCCGGCAAAGCCGGTCTTCGACGATGTCATCAGGCGCATGGCGCAGACCTGCACGTTGTTCTTGCCGGTTTTTCTTGTTGCCGGAAGAGCCGTGGCGGACGGAGCTGCGGTTGCGGCAGCGCTTCTCTTTTTGCTTCACAGCCTTAAAAACCGTGATTGGTCGTGGCTAGATGAGCCGTGGGTGCGCTTGACCTTTTTGCTTTGGATCTGGCTGTTGGCGTCAAGCGTCATCAACGGAATCAACGCATCATCGCTTACGCGGGCGGCCGCGTGGATACGTTTTCCGGTTTTCGTGGCGGCCATGGCGTTCTGGATTGTCGATCGTGCGTGGCTCCGGCGTTTTGCGGCCGTTTGTGGTCTTACGTTGTGGTTTGTAGCGTGGGACGCGCTTTTGCAGTATTTTACAGGGCACGATATTTTCGGTTTTTTCGCGTATGATGACCGTTTGACCGGTCCTTTCGGCAAGGACAAACAAGTCGGCATTTTCATCACGAAACTTGTCTTTTTATGCTCCTTGCCCCTTCTTGTTTTCGCCGCGCAAACGAAATCCAAAGGAAAAACGGCGGCTGTCGGCGGTTTCGTTCTTTTCATGTTCATGACGGTTTTTCTTTCCGGCGAACGCATGGCGACCCTTTTGTTTGGGTTGGGGATGGGGCTTATGTTGTTGGCTCTTCCCGCGCTGCGCCGTTTTGTTTTGTGGATGGTGTTTTTTGCGCTTGTGGCCGTGGGCGCGCTTGCAGCCGCGTTTTCCGGCGTGGCCGATCGGCATATTAGCCAAACGCACGAAACCGTTTCCAATTTTGCAGAATCGCCTTATGGGCGCGTGTGGGCGAACGGGTTGCGCGTTATTGCCGAAAACCCTGTATTCGGCACCGGGCCAAAAAATTTCCGTTATGCCTGCACATGTCAGGGCAAGCCCGTTTGCGGGGCGGACGAAATTCCATGTATGCTGCATCCCCATAATATCTATATCGAGTGGGCGGCCGAGGCGGGTTTTGTTGGCCTTGCGGGTTTTCTGGTCCTTCTTGCGCTTTGGTTCGGAAAATTCCGTCAGGCCATGCGCGCAAAAACGTCTTCGCCCTATGTCTTGGGCGGGTGGGTCACCGTCGCGATAAACGTGTGGCCGTTAAGTTCGACAGGAAGTTTTTTTTCTAATTGGTATGAGGTTCTTTTCTGGCTGGCGGTGAGCATCGCGCTTGTTGCAGACGGGAAGGGCGGCCCAAATCGACACGAGACAACCACCTTGACGGCATGATCATATGAACGTTTTGCGATATCCGCGTGTTGCCGTGCTGCTGCCTTATCGCGAGCGCTTTGCGCAAAGCGGCGCTGGAGCCGTGAGCACGGTGGTGGACGGTTTTGCGCGGTACAGCGCCTTTCGCGGCGACGTGAAAATACTGGGCGCGCCGGTGGACCATTCCTTGCAAGAGGGTGCGTTTTTACCTGTTCCGGCCTTGTCCTTCTGGCACGGATTCCGTTCGCGCCGCTATTTGACCGCTGCGACGCGGCTTATCAGGGATTCGTTCGATTTCGTCGAAGTCCACAATAGACCGAAATACATGACGTTTTTAAGGAAACGACTGCCGGACAAAGCGCTTGTGCTTTATCTGCACAACGACCCACGTACAATGGAGGGGTCGAAAACGGTTCGCGATCGTCGCAAAATCGCATCCAACGCCGATGCTGTTATCTGCGTGAGCGACTATATCCGTCGGTGTTTCCTCGAAGGCGTGAAAGAAGCGGCCTGCAAAACCTATGTCCAGCACAACGCGGTGGACGCGTCTATGTTGACGCACGGACCTTATGAAGAGCGGCGCAACGACATTATTTTCGCGGGGCGCACGATTTTTGACAAAGGGCCGCACCTTCTGGTGGAAGCCGCTGAACGCATTTTGCCAGATTTTCCGGCGTGGAGAGTCGTGCTTGTGGGGGGGAGGCGCTTCGGGGCCGGAAAGGCGGAAGCCTACGAAAACGAATTGTTTAACCGTATTGCGCGGCTCGGAATCCAGGGCGAGGTTACGGGCTATATTCCGCGCCCTGAGGTTATTGCGCGCTTGCAGCGCGCCGCAATTGCCGTCATGCCTGCACTGTGGGACGATCCTATGCCGATGGCCATCATGGAGGCGGCGGCGTGCGGGTGCGCGGTTATAACGACGCGGCGCGGCGGTATTCCCGAGGGCCTGGGCGACGCGGCCTTGTATCTGCCTGAGCCCACGTCCGGCGCCGTGGAAGACCTTTTGCGGAATTTGATGAAAGACCCCGCCCTTTTGCGTGATTGGCAGCATAAGGCGCGGGCATGGATCGTCCAGCACCGGAATCTTGACGCGGCGGCGGCGCGTTTGGACGGGTTACGACAGGAAATTTATGAGATATTTTGTGCGCGCGCAGCAGGGCAAATCGTGACTTGAACTCTGCGCTCAATGCGCTAACCTATATGGTTAATGCGCCTCGTCGCGTTTTTTTCGGAGCTTTTTGTCATGACTTTAGCTGATCGTCACCCCTTGGAAGCCTTGTCCAGCCTTGTCCCGATCGTGATCGAACAAACCTCGCGCGGCGAGCGCTCGTTCGATATCTATTCCAGACTCTTGAAGGAGCGCATCATTTTCCTTGTGGGGCCTGTGGACGATCAGATTTCAAGTCTTGTGTGCGCCCAGCTTCTTTTCCTTGAATCCGAGAATCCGAACAAAGATATTTCGTTTTATATCAATTCTCCCGGCGGCATCGTGACTTCTGGCTTGGCCATGTACGACACGATGCAGTACATCAAATCGCCGGTTTCGACGGTATGCATTGGCCAAGCCTGCTCAATGGGATCGCTTTTGTTGTGTGCCGGAGCCAAAGGCAAGCGCTATTCTTTGCCCAACAGCCGGATCATGATCCATCAGCCATCCGGCGGCGCGCAGGGGCAGGCGACGGACATCGAGATCCAGGCCCGTGAAATTTTGAAGCTGCGCCAGCGCCTTAACGAAATTTATGTGCGTCACACCGGGCAAGATCTTGATACGATTGCGTCCGCCGTAGAGCGCGACAAGTTTATGTCGACCGAAGAAGCCAAGGCTTTTGGCTTGATCGACGAAGTCGTTACGCATCGTCCCGAGGGTGCCGAAAACGAGAAAAAAGCGGCCTGACCACAGTTTGGCCCCATTTTTCAGGTTAATAATCCGGTAACCAGCGCCGGAATATGCTGGATGACGTGTTGGCGCGTCATAAGGCATGAATCGTTCCCGTATGGTGACGCGCGTATAGGATAAGGAAACAGGCCCTCAATGACAAAATCCGGCAGCAGCGACCCCAAAAGCACGCTTTACTGCTCTTTTTGCGGAAAGAGCCAGCACGAAGTCCGCAAGCTTATTGCGGGGCCGACCGTGTTCATTTGCGACGAATGCGTTGAGCTGTGTATGGACATCATCCGCGAGGAAAGCAAGACAACTCTTGTTAAGTCACGCGACGGCGTGCCCGTGCCACGCGACATCAACGCTGTTCTGGACGACTACGTTATCGGTCAGGCCCACGCCAAGCGCGTGCTTTCGGTCGCTGTTCATAATCATTATAAACGTCTTGCGCACGGCGCACGCAATGCGGATGTAGAGCTTGCGAAATCGAACATTCTTCTTGTAGGCCCTACGGGTTGCGGTAAAACGCTTTTGGCGCAAACGTTGGCGCGGATCATCGACGTGCCGTTCACGATGGCCGACGCCACCACGCTTACCGAAGCCGGTTACGTCGGCGAAGATGTCGAGAACATCATCCTTAAGCTTTTGCAGGCCGCCGACTATAACGTCGAACGCGCCCAGCGCGGCATCGTCTATATCGACGAAATCGACAAGATCAGCCGCAAATCCGATAATCCTTCCATTACGCGCGACGTGTCGGGCGAAGGCGTGCAACAAGCGTTGCTCAAAATCATGGAAGGCACGGTGGCTTCGGTTCCGCCCCAAGGCGGCCGCAAGCATCCGCAACAAGAGTTCCTGCAGGTCGACACTACGAACATTCTGTTCATCTGTGGTGGCGCGTTCGCGGGCCTTGAGAAAATCATTTCGCAACGCGGGCGCGGCACATCGATCGGTTTCGGCGCTGATGTGCGTGGGCCGGAAGACCGACGCACGGGCGATGTTTTGCGCGAGGTTGAGCCGGACGATCTGTTGAAATTTGGCCTGATCCCAGAGTTTATCGGGCGCCTGCCCGTTGTGGCGACGCTTTCCGATCTAGACGAAACGGCCCTTATCGACATTTTGACACGGCCGAAAAACGCGATCGTCAAGCAATTCCAGCGCTTGTATGAAATGGAGAACGTTGCGCTTGACGTTACCGAGGACGGCTTGCGCGCTATTGCCCAAAAAGCCATTGCCCGAAAGACGGGCGCGCGGGGCTTGCGTTCGATCATGGAGGGGGTTTTGCTCGATTCGATGTTTGATCTTCCCGGAACGGCCGATGTTGAAAAGGTTGTTGTCAACAAGGATGTTGTGGAAGGCAAGGCCAAACCGATCATCGTCCACGGCGAATCACGCAAAGTCGCCGAGGGCGGAGTCTGAACCTTATCCTTGCCCTTAAAGATGGTTAAAAACCGAAAACGCAAAAGGCGTGTGTGAGCGCATCTTGAATTTCCCATTCACCACCCAATTTGTTAATCTGACGACAGACGATAAACCCTGATTCCAGCAGCGAACGGTGAAGCTTGTTATCGGCTCCGTTATTTGGCCTTTGGCCTTTTGAAAGGATATGAAAATGGTTGTTCAACCCCCGCAAGGCGCCCTTTATCCGGTTTTGCCGCTGCGCGATATCGTCGTGTTTCCCCATATGATCGTTCCGCTTTTCGTCGGCCGGGAAAAATCCGTGAAGGCGCTTGAGGATGTCATGCAGGAGGACAAGCACATTCTTCTGCTGACGCAAAAGAACGCGTCGCAGGATGATCCGGCCAAGGAGGACCTCTACACTCTTGGCACGGTCGGCACGGTTCTTCAGTTGCTGAAACTTCCCGACGGAACCGTAAAGGTCTTAGTCGAGGGCGGTCACCGCGCCAAAGTCGAGCGCTTTACCGAAAACACGGAATTTTTTCAGGCCTTCGCTGAACCTGTCGACGAATATTCCGGCGACAGGCCCGAGGGCGAGGCCCTTGTCCGCGCCGTGATCGGCCAGTTCGAGCAGTACATAAAGCTCAACAAAAAAATCCCCCCCGAAGTCATGGTGACGGTTAACCAGATCGACGATCCTGCCCGCCTCGCTGATACGGTGGCCTCGCATCTGTCTCTCAAGATTTCGGACAAACAGAACCTATTGGAAACGGCCTCGATCAACGAGCGCCTTGAAAAGATTTTCGGCCATATGGAGGGCGAAATCGGCGTCCTGACGGTCGAAAAGCGCATCCGCAAACGCGTGAAGAGCCAAATGGAAAAGACTCAGCGCGAATACTACCTCAACGAGCAGATGAAGGCGATCCAGAAAGAACTCGGCGAAGGCGAAGACGGCAAGGACGAGATCGCCGAACTTGAGGCCAAGATCAACGCCACGAAAATGAGCAAGGAAGCCAAGGAAAAATCCTTGGCCGAATTAAAAAAACTTCGATCCATGTCGCCTATGTCCGCTGAAGCGACGGTGGTGCGCAACTATCTTGACTGGATTCTGTCCATTCCATGGCAAAAACGCACAAAGACTCGCCGCAACATCAAGGAAGCCCAGAAGATCCTTGATGTCGATCATTATGGCCTCGACAAGGTCAAGGAGCGCATTCTTGAGTACTTGGCCGTTCAACTAAGGCACAGCAAATTGAAGGGGCCGATCCTGTGCCTTGTGGGGCCACCGGGCGTGGGCAAAACATCGCTGGGCAAGTCCATTGCGCGGGCCACAGGCCGAAACTTCGTTCGCATGTCGCTGGGTGGGATTCGTGATGAAGCCGAAGTGCGCGGTCATCGCCGCACCTATATAGGCTCGATGCCCGGCAAGGTCATTCAGGGCATGAAGAAAGCCAAGTCGTCTAACCCACTCTTTCTGTTCGACGAAGTGGACAAGCTCGGCTCGGATTGGCGCGGCGATCCTTCGTCGGCGCTTCTCGAGGTTCTGGATCCCGAGCAGAACAACACGTTCAACGACCACTATCTTGAGGTCGATTACGACCTGTCGGATGTGATGTTCGTATGCACGGCCAATTCCTTGCGTATGCCGCAGCCGCTTCTCGATCGCATGGAGATCATTCGCATCGCCGGTTATACGGAAGACGAAAAGATCACGATCGCCAAGCGTCATCTTATTCCCAAAGCGGTCAAGGAGCACGGCTTGAAGAAAGCCGAGTTTTCCATGTCCGAGGACGCTTTGCGCGACATCATCCGTTACTACACGCGCGAAGCGGGTGTTCGCAACCTTGAGCGCGAAATCGCGAACCTTGCCCGCAAGGCGATCAAGGAAATCCTTGTCAAAAACCTCAAATCCGTTCATGTGACGCGCCGGAATCTCGAAAAATACGCTGGCGTCAAGAGATTCCGCTTTGGCGAAGTTGAAGCGGAGGACTTGGTCGGCGTGACAACTGGCCTTGCGTGGACGGAAGTCGGCGGCGAGCTGTTGTCGATCGAAGCCGTCGCCTTGCCCGGCAAAGGTAAAATTATCATCACCGGCAAGCTCGGCGATGTGATGAAAGAGTCGGTCCAGGCGGCCGAGAGTTATGTGAAAGCCCGCGCCGTGGTCTTTGGGATCAGGCCGGACTTGCTTGAAAAGCGCGATATACACGTGCATGTGCCCGAGGGTGCGACACCGAAGGACGGCCCCAGCGCCGGCGTGGCCATGGTCACGTCAATCGTTTCAGTGTTGACGGGCGTGCCGGTCATGAAAGACGTGGCCATGACGGGAGAAATCACGTTGCGTGGCCGCGTGCTTCCGATCGGCGGTCTTAAGGAAAAGCTTTTGGCAGCTCTTCGTGGCGGACTGAACACTGTTTTGATCCCAAAAGAAAATGAGAAAGATTTGGCCGAAATACCCGATAACGTCAAAAAGGGCCTTAAGATCATGCTTATCAATACGGTGGACGAGGTTTTGAAATATGCCTTGACGAAACCTCTTGAGCCGATCGAATGGGATGAAGCGGTTGCCTTAGCATCCGAAAAATCCCACAAGCCAAAGGATCCCAAGACCGAGGAGGGCTTGCGCCACTGAAGGACGGCTTGACGAGAGGGGCCGAAAGAAAAAGACCTTAATTTGGTCTTGCATTAACCTTTTTGTCTCTGAAAACAAAGGAAAAAAGGCTTTTTTTAGTCTCCCGAGATTGACACGGGAAAGCCTAGCTGTCTAGATAGGGGTCGTGTTGCTTATGCCTCGAGCAGACAAGTGCCAAGGGGCGTCAGACCAGGACCTCAAGCCTAGGGAGATTATCTCGTGAACAAGAATGAATTCATCGCTGCCGTCGCGGAAAACAAAGCGCTTTCGAAACTTGATTTGTCGAAGGCTTCCGTTTCGATAATCGTGGACGCGGTCCTCGCAACGATCGAGGATGCCCTGAAAAAGGGGGAGGAAGTTCGTCTTGTCGGTTTCGGCAATTTCTATGTCTCAAAGCGCGCCGCCGCCAAAGGCCGCAACCCCCGCACCGGCGAAGCCATTGAAATTCAGGCCTCGAGGTTGCCAAAGTTCCGCGCCGGCAAGCAACTTAAAGACCAAGTCAATTCTGGTCATTAAGGGACGCTGACGGGTGCTTTTTCTCGGGCCGGAGAGGCAGCTCTCTGGCCCGATGTCATTAGTCGTAGCGCCCTATCCAGATGGGGCGCTTTCTGATAATTGGGTAACGTCTGGATTTGGGCGGTTAGCTCAGCGGTAGAGCATCTCGTTTACACCGAGAGGGTCGGGGGTTCGAAACCCTCACCGCCCACCATAAGGTTCGTTTGGCGGGCAAAGCAAGCCTTATACCCGCCGAAGTTCGAAGAGGTTGGGCGGACCGGCTCGCTGCTTACAAACCTTTTTCACGGTTTGATTGGCTCGACCCGCTTCTTGCTTTTTTGGTTTTTTCTGTGTCCGCCTGGCTTCCCTTCAAGCCGTTCCGCCAGAATTTTCCGGTCCGCAACGTTGAATTTTTCCGCGACATTTGCCATGGCTTCGGCTTTCAGGCGCGCGGTTTTATTGATAAGGGCTTGCACCTCGTCGTGTTTGGCGAGATAGGCAAGCTTATCGAATTTTTCAGCGCTTAAAAGGCCCCCCAATTCTTTGCGCTTGGTCTTGATTTGTTCGCCGATGGCTCTGCCGTCATAACGAGCTTTGTTCATGGCGTCTTTGTAGGACTTGAATTTTTCGTCGGACAGGCGCGGCTTGTCGGCTTTGGGGTATTTTTGTTGTTCTGTTTTGACGGATCCTTCCGTCATGGGCTTTTCCGCATGAACCGACCCTGCAAGCAGCATGGCGGACAAGACGATAGGGGCAAGAAGAGGGCGAAAATCCATGATATTACCTTTCGACTGGGATTCTTTCTTGTCTTATCCTAAAACGACACAAGCCTCAAAAAGAAAAAACGAGAGAAAACCATGTTGGACAAAATTCTTTCCTTCCTCGATTCTGAACGCGACACGGTTATTGATCTGCAAAGCTCGCTTGTTGCCATGCCGGCCTTGTCCCCCGACAATGGCGGGGAAGGCGAGCGCGCCAAGGCGGACAAGCTGAAGGAATGGCTGGCAGAACAAGGCTTGCCGTCGGTGAAGGAGTACAACGCGCCGGATGATCGCGTGCCGTGCGGACACAGGCCCAATCTGGCGCTGGTCATGCCGGGGCAGGACGCGTCGCGCACGTTGTGGGTGATCGCGCATCTGGATGTCGTGCCCATCGGCGACCGCGCGTTGTGGAGTACCGATCCTTTCGAGTTGCACGTCGACGGCGACCTCATCCGAGGCCGCGGCGTTGAGGACAACCACCAAGGGGTTCTTAGCGCTGTTTTGCTGGCCAAGGCGCTCAAGGCCCATAACGTTACGCCGCCGATCAATTACGGAGCCTTGTTAGTCGCCGATGAAGAGACGGGCAGCAAATACGGGCTTGAGTACGTGCTGGAACACCATGGCGCACTGTTCAAAAAGAACGACTTGTTCCTCGTGCCTGATTTTGGCACGCCGATGGGCGATGCAATCGAAATCGCCGAAAAAAGCATGATGTGGTTGAAAATCACGGTTACGGGTAAACAATGCCATGGCTCGGTGCCCCAAAGGGGGATCAATTCGCTTCGTGCAGCGGCGGATTTCATTCTCAAGATCGATCGTCTGAAGCAGATATTCGGAGATTCAAACCCGATTTACGATCCGCCCGCTTCGACGTTCGAGCCGACGAAAAAAGAAGCCAACGTCGAAAACATCAACACCGTGCCTGGCCGCGACGTTTTCTGCATCGATTGCCGCGTGCTGCCGCAATACAACATCGACGATGTGATGGCGGAAATACGCAAGCTGGGCGACGAGGTCATCAAAACGCACGGCGTAACCATCGACTATGAAAAGGTTCAATACAAGCAAGCGGCATCCGCCACGCCGGAAGATAGCGACATCGTCAAACGCCTTGTTCCGGCCATTCAGGCGGTCTATGGCGGCGCGCCAAAGCCCGTCGGCGTGGGGGGCGGCACGGTAGCGGCGTTTCTGCGCGCGCGAGGCTATGAGGCCGTCGTTTGGGCCAATCTCGAAGACAACGCCCACCAACCCAACGAACGCTCCAGCATCAAGCGCACGATCGGCGATGCCAAGGTCATGGCGCGCGTGCTTATGGGGTGAAGGGGCCATGTCCTCTAAAGGCTTCAAAGCCATGGGAAATACGGTTAAAACCATCGAATTTGCCAAGGAAAGGTTGACAGTTTGTTTCCCGTGGCCTAAAGGTTGCCTCCCGTTAGGCCGCAAGACGGCCTTATAGAATGCGGGTGTAGCTCAGTTGGTTAGAGCGTCGGCCTGTCACGCCGAAGGTCGCGGGTTCAAGTCCCGTCACTCGCGCCATTTTGCCATAGAAAAATCAAGGCTGCGGCACGTAAGCTTTAACGCTGAATGGGGCGGCTAGACTTGACGATCTGTCGAGACAGGCTTTGCCTTCAGGCGTTATGCGTGCCCCACCGGTTAACCGGGCGGCATTCTTAATTTCTTCATCAAAAAAGGCTTTAAAATCATCATCAGCGAAGGTTTTTCGTTGAGTTTTGTATGCAAAAGCAGGAGCCGCAAGCTTGTTTCCGGTCATAAATTAATCCCCCGTAAAATTTGAATTTTATGATGGGCAGTCTATTAAGGCCGACACGAAAAGAAAAGCCCAAAAATCTAATAGCCCCGATGCGAAAGGGCGTTGAATCTTTGTTAACCGAGGCGTGCTTCAAGGGTGGAGAGCGTTGGAGGCGCACTCCGATGATGAGGATGAATAGCACATGGCTGCTTGGCTAGCGGCAATTTCGGCAGATGACGGGCGTGGATCCGGAGACTTTCCGGACGATGGTGCGCGGCTCGCACCGCATTGGGACGAACGGGTCGTTGATCCAAAAGAAAAAGATGGTCGCCCGTGGGGATCGGCGGGCTGGAAGACCTCCCGCTCGTCCTTTTGATGTAAAACGCTCGACTTGAATCTGGCATTTTGGTTGTCGTTGTGGCTTGAAAGGCTGTGGGAAGCGCGAAGCTTTGCCCACAGCCTTTCAGGCCCCGGCGGTGACCGTGCGCCGCCTTTTGCAAGCCGTTGAGCGCGACGCATTAGATGTGGGCCTGATTGGTTATCAGGCGCACCAGAGCAAAGCCCCCAAAGAAATCCTGCTTCTTGAAATTACAGCACTCAGCATGCATGCTGGTCTTGCTGCCCCTAAATGAGAAACAAGGCTTCCCCCATGTATCTTGTCAGCGCGTGTCTTGCGGGTTGTGCTTGCAGATACAACGCGACAAGCTGTGCGAGTGAAGCTGTCCAGCGTCTTGTTAGGGAAGGAAAAGCTATCCCTCTCTGTCCGGAACAACTTGCGGCTCTCCCTACACCAAGGGAGAGCTGTGAGATTGTTTTTGATGGAGACGGAAACAAAAAAGTCATGGGGCAAAGCGGTGATGACCTAACCGAAGCATACACTCAAGCTGCAACAAGAACTTTGGCTGTGTGTAGAGCGCTCGGGATAAAAAACGCTATATTAAAATCAAAAAGCCCTTCTTGTGGAAGCGGGCTGGTTTATGATGGAACTTTTTCTGGCAAAACCGTGTCTGGGGATGGACTGACTGCCGAACTGCTTATGACCTGCCCCCCGTATTTTGATCCACGCTGAAGGTGAATCTGTTCTAACTTTG
>CAZYPX010000040.1:0-3937 GCA_964649675.1 uncultured Rhodospirillaceae bacterium
GAAGTTTCCAACCCTTCCGCACTGTTCTTGGCCGATCGACACGGAGATACCTCCGGAGCGGCCGTTTTCGCCGGCATGGAGGGCACGCGTCCCGTTCTGGTCGAAATTCAGGCCTTGGTCGCCCCAACCTCGTACGGTACGCCGCGTCGCGCCGTCATCGGATGGGACAGCGGACGCCTTGCCATGGTTTTGGCCGTTCTTGAGGCCCGTTGCGCCGTCGTATTCGGAAATAACGATGTCTATCTGAACGTCGCAGGCGGCTTACGCATTACCGAGCCTGCCGCCGACCTCGCCGTGGCCGCAGCCCTGCTCTCCTCACTCACGGGAACCCCCGTCCCTTCCGAATCAGTTGTATTCGGGGAAATCGGCCTGTCGGGGGAAATCCGTCGCGTGGCCCAGCCAGAAATGCGTTTAAAAGAGGCCGCAAAACTAGGGTTTTCCCAAGCCGTTTTGCCAAAAAACGAAACCGCTGCCAGACAAGCGCCCAATACATCCATTCAACGCACAGAGATCACGCGTTTAAACGAGCTTTTGCCCCTGTTTACGCCGTCACAACGCGCAAAAAAAACATAAATTACGCATTCAGGGTCATCAAACCCTTAACATTTCTGCAATCTGTGCTAAACAAGGCCAGCCCACATGCGGAGGCCCATGGAACAGACAGGATTCACCACTTTCGACTACATAGCGATCGTCCTCCTCCTTCTTGCGGGGTTTCACGCCTTCAGGCGCGGCTTTGTGAAGGAAGTGTTCATGCTGGGAACGTGGATCGGCGCATCGATCATCGCTGCCACATATTATCCAGCTCTTACGCCATGGGTCATGAGTCACGACATCAAGAATGAGCTGGCCGCGCAAGCTATCGCCGCGCTTGCCATTTTCGGCATTGCCCTTTTGGCCCTTATACCGACGGGCAACCTGCTCGCAGGGATGATCAAGGGACCCACCATGACCAGCATCGACCGTTCCTTGGGCTTCGTTTTCGGTCTCATGAAGGGCCTGTTGATCCTGTGCCTTGTATTTCTGGCCCTTAGCTTCATATGGCCCGAAGAGGAAGAGCAGCCCACATGGATGGTTCAAGCCCGCGTGAAACCCTTGTTGGCCGACGGCGCCGACATGATCAAGAATTTTGTTCCCAAAGACGAACGTGAGCGCGTCGAGGAGGAAATGAACCAAAAACGCGACATGGCCAAAAAAGCAATAGACGACGCGCAGCATCTTGAAGATATATCCACGCCTGTTCCGGCATGGCTCGACAAGAAAAAGGACAAAGCGCAAGACAACGCCCATGAATTGCTGGAATTGAACAATCCATGACATTGACCACAAATCCCTTCGACGACGACAAGCTCAGGGAAGAATGCGGCGTTTTCGGCATTATCAATAGCGATTCAGCCTCGGCTCTTGCGGCTCTCGGCCTTCACGCCCTTCAACACCGCGGGCAAGAAGCCGCCGGAATTGTCAGCTTTGACGGCGCGCATTTTCGAGCCCACCATGCAATGGGCCTAATCGCCGAAAACTTCGGTTCGGAGAAAATCATAAGCCAACTTAGCGGATCCGCCGCTATAGGCCATGTCCGCTATGCGACGACGGGCGAAGGCGCTTTGCGCAATGTCCAGCCCTTGTTCGCGGATTTTGATTTCGGCGGCTTCGGGTTGGCCCATAACGGCAACCTTACAAACGCCTACACCCTGCACAAGGATCTTGTTAGACGCGGCTGCCTGTTCCGCTCAACAACGGACACCGAAGTCATCATTCATCTGATGGCCATGTCGCGCCAAGCCAATGTTGTCGATCGTTTTGTCGAGGCCTTAAAGCAAGTCGAGGGGGCCTATTCTCTGGTCGCTATGGCGCAAGGCAAGCTTATGGGGGTGCGTGACCCTTACGGGGTTCGGCCGCTTGTTCTGGGCAGACTGGGCGATTCATGGGTGTTGGCGAGCGAAACGTGCGCGCTCGACATCATCGGCGCAACGTATGAACGCGACATCGAGGCAGGCGAACTTGTCGTGCTTGACGGCACGTCTCTCCAAAGTATCAAGCCGTTTAACAAAACTCCGAAACGTTTTTGCATCTTTGAATACATCTATTTCGCGCGCCCCGACTCGGTTATGGACGGACACTCCGTTTACAATGCCCGCAAGCAGATAGGCGTTGAGCTTGCCAAGGAATCCCCCGTCCAGGCCGATATCGTCGTGCCGGTTCCGGATTCCGGCGTTCCATCCGCCATCGGATATGCCTCGCAAAGCTGCATTCCGTTCGAGCTTGGCATCATCCGCAACCATTATGTCGGTCGCACGTTCATCCAGCCCACCGATCGCATCCGTCATTTGGGCGTAAAGCTTAAACACAACGCCAACCGCGAATTCATCGAGGGCAAACGCGTAGTCCTGATCGACGATTCCATCGTACGCGGCACGACCAGCGTCAAAATCGTGGAGATGATCCGCAATGCGGGAGCCAAGGAGGTCCACGTACGGATATCAAGCCCTCCGACGAAATGCAGCTGTTTCTACGGTATCGACACGCCGGAAAAGGAAAAACTTTTGGCCCATAGATACAACGTCGAGGAAATGGCAAAATTTATCGGTGCGGACAGCCTCGCGTTCATCTCCATCGATGGGTTATATCGGGCCGTTGGCGAAAAAGGCCGCAACAATGAGTCGCCGCAATACTGCGACGCTTGTTTTACAGGCGAATACCCCATTCGACTCGTCGATTTCGAAGGCGATGAAATGAATTGCGAGCTGTCGGTTCTTGCCAAGACTGCGGATTGAGACGACCTTACGGCGCCTATCTGCCCCGCTTATCCTCGAACGGATTTTTACCCTTCCGTAAAAGCCACCTGATCGGAACGCCCTCTAGCTTGAACGTTTTACGTAAGCCGTTGGTGAGAAACCGCGTGTAACTGTCCGGCAAATCAACAGGCTTGTTGACCCACAGAGCGAACGTCGGCGGTCGGCTTTTGATCTGGGTCATATAACGCAGCTTCACGCGCCTTCCGGAGACAATCGGCGGCGGATGATCGGCCTGCATGCCTTCCAGCCAGCGGTTGAGCTGACCTGTCGTTACGCGTTTGTTCCACACTGCATAAAGGTTCGTGATAGCCTTCATCAACCTGTCGAGGCCTTCTCCTTTCAGAGCGGAAATCGGAATAATGGGCAGGCCCGACAGTTGCGCCAGCGAAGCCTCGGCTTTGGCCTGTATCAGGCGATGCACCGCCGTCTTGTCTTTTACCGTGTCCCATTTATTCACGGCGATGATGAGCGCGCGCCCTTCTTCGGCCACGTGTTGCGCTATCGTGTAGTCCTGCTTGTCAAATGGCATGTCAGCATCAATCACGAGCACGACAACATGCGAAAGTCGTATGGCGCGCAAGGATTCCTGCACGCTCATTTTTTCGAGGCGTTCGTCGATCCGCGCGCGCTTGCGTATGCCAGCTGTATCCACAAGGCGGATCTTATGGCTTTTGTATTGCCAGTTCACATGGATGGCGTCGCGCGTTAGGCCGGGCTCCGGCCCCGTCAGCAACCGCTCCTCCCCGACCAAGGCATTGACCAGCGTCGATTTGCCTGCGTTTGGGCGGCCCACGATGGCCAGATGCAAGCTCTTTTGTTCGTCTTCAATCTCTTCATCTTCAAAGGTTATGACATCTTTTGGCGCATACTGTTTAAGCGCTTCGTACAGTTCATGCATCCCCTCCCCATGCGAGGCCGAGATCGCGATCATGTTCTCAAAGCCCAATGCCGCCGCCTCATCATAGCCGTGCGGCATCTTGGGGCCTTCGCACTTGTTGACGACGAGGACGACGTGCTTCAGTACATCGAGAAGGGCGACGTGGACATGGACAGTGGCCTCGTGGTGTCCTTCAGCGAGCACAGCCCTAAGGAGATCCCTAGCAGGGCCAAGTTTGTGCTGAAGACCGGCGACATCCTCTTCC
>CAZYPX010000040.1:3947-14430 GCA_964649675.1 uncultured Rhodospirillaceae bacterium
AGAAGTATGGGCTTGCCTGTCTTGCGAACCTCGCGAGCGATGTTCTTATCGTCATTCGTAAGACCTTCGCGCCCATCGACCATGAACAAGACGGCCTGACATTTTGCCATGGCCTCCTTCGTACGCTGGGCCGTGCGTTCGGCCATGCTGCCTTTAGGGCGTGCGTTTTCCAGACCGGCCGTGTCCAACAATCGGAAGCGTAAATCGAAAAGCTTGCCTTCGCCGTCGCGCCAGTCGCGGGTTACACCCGGCGTATCATCAACCAGCGCCATCGCCTTGCCGATTAAACGATTGAACAGCGTCGACTTGCCGACGTTTGGACGCCCTGCAATAGCGATGGTGAATGTCATAGACCCAAAATCCTCTTCGCATTTATATGCGATCATAAAAAAGCTGACTTTCTGCGTGTCCGAAAAACTCCGGAGACGGTCTATCTCAGCGCGGTCAATCTTCCGGAATCGCTCAAGAGGAACATCGTGCCGTTTGCAATGACAGGCGGTATGAAGTAGGCGTCCCCTATATCCATATCGGCCAATATCTGCCCGTTTTCCGGATCATAAGCCACAAGTGTTCCCTGCGAACTCGTCAACCACAAACGCCCACCGCCCATGACAGGCCCCGACCAAAAAACGGGTTTCGAGTCTTTGTCCGATGGGTTTTTGTTCTTTTTAAGCTGGGTGGTCCAAAGCACGCGTCCGGTTGCGCGTGATAAAGCCGCCAAGCGGTTGTCGTTGTCCACGATATAAATTGCATCACCGGCTACAAGAGGCATGTTCACGCCGCCGATATCGGCGTCCCACGCTCGATCGCCCGAACGAAGATCAATCGCCGCCATGCGTCCGCTATGACTGATAGCGAAAACGAGTCCCCTGTCTATAACGGGATAGCCGCGAATGTCGGCAATCGCCGGTAAAGCCCCCACTTTTTCAGGAACAGCCAGAACATCGGCCCATGCCACGCGGCCGTTTTGGGCGCGCAGACTGAATATCTCGCCAGAACTGTACGCGATGACAACGCTATCGCCTTCCGCAGCTGGACTTGACGCGCCCATCAGCGTAGCGCTCTCCGAAATCCCGCTGTGTTGCCACAAAAGTTGTCCCGTCAGCGCAGAAAGGGCGTGCAGTTGGCTGTCGATGCTGACGACGTAAACATAACCGCCTAAAACCGTCGGCGCCGAACGCAAAGGCTTGCCCACCATCTTGCGCCACAAAGGAGCGCCGTTTTCGGCGTTTAGGGCGATAAGCTCGCCGAAACCCGTGGCAACGAATACGGCATTTTCCTTAACGGCCACGCCCGCACCCATAGCTTCGCCGCTGCGTTTTGGGGGAGTCGTGTCAAAACGCCACAGACGCTTGCCGTTCGAGGCGTCGAAAGCAGCGGCCTCCCCGCGCGCGTCAAGCGTAAAAACCTTCCCCGCGCTCGCAACGGGTTGTGCGAACAACCTGAAATATTTGCTTGATCCGCTTCCGATACTTGAGCTCCATGTTTTGTCCGGAACGAGGGCCAAAGCCAGATTGCCCGGCGCATGGCTGGCATTGCCACCGGCAAGCGGCCAGCTTTCGTTAACTACCGCAGCTGGAATTTCGATTTTCGCCGAAGGCGCGTTTTCATCGGCCTCGACTCGTTTGGCAACCTGCAACGCCGACACGCGAACGCCATCGCTTGCGCCCGATGTTCCTGAATCGCTTTTTCCGAACCATGAGCCGCACGACGCCAGAAGAAAAAGCGCAATCAGTGATGTATGGCGCATGGTATCACTTTTTGTCATTGTCCTTCACCTCTTCTTCAATCCATCGCCTCATGTCGCCAGCGCGCTGAACGATGGAGGTTGGAACATCCGGTTCCTGCCCCAATTCGGTAAAAAGCTTTTTGGCCTTATCCTTGTCACTCGCGCGCAAAGCCAAAAACGCCGCAAATTCCTTGGCGGAGGGCTTCCATGCGCTGTCCTCTCCCATCAACGGCTCCAGCCGAGCCATTAAGACTTCCGGCTCGCCCGTGTCCATCTGGATTTGAACGGCATACAAGTCGGCCAGCTGACGGAACGGCTTTTCAACCGAAGCATCGGTTGCGATGGTGTTATAGATTTCAAGAGCCTTGTCCGGCTGGTTCTTTTTCAGCAACTCGCCCGCTGCATGAAAACGCGCGATCGCGGCCAAGGGGATCTTGGGCTTCTGCTCGGAAAAAGCCTGAAGCTGTTCAAGCTTTTTCGCGGGATCCACGGCTTTATCGTCCAACACCGTAACAATGGCGGACGTAGCCTGCTGCTCTTTTTTCACGTTATGCGATTGCCAGCCAACAGATGCGGCGGTAGCGACAACAACAGCCAAAGCGGCCCCAATGACGTAATGGCCATACTTTTTCCACCAAGCCTCCAGATTTTTTCGCTGCAGGTCTTCTTCTATTTCCTGAAACAGGTTGGATTCGTTCATCGTAAGGTTCCGCTGTTTTTTAGGCGTGAATGATGGCTATGGTCTTAAAGAAAGGTGACGTGGAGCGCAAGTTTTGACGGAAATCGCGGCAAAATTTGGGTCATCGTCGTCCTTTTCCCTTCTCGAAAAGGCTTTTTCCGGATCAACACCCCAGAATATCCGTGATCGGGCTTTGCGGGCCCACAGTTCTGGCGGCCGCGTTTGGCACCAACTTACCCGCCTGCCAAAGGCCGATGCGGTACAACATCGCAAACTCCATAGCCGCACCTGACGAGCCCACGCCGCCTACACGCTCGCTTCCGCGGCGGACGTTATCGATCAAATAGGCCGGAAACCTTTTATGGAACGCATTGCGTTCATTCTCTCCTTCATGACAACATAGAGCCTTAAGCAACGTCGCGGCATCCTCCACGCCAAGACCGACCATGCAGTTCGGTTCTTCCTGAGGATGCCAATACTCCGTTAGAGCAATATGGCATGTAAAATTCGCAGGCATGGAGCCCAAGGCCTCCATCCCAAGATCATGAGTCCCCATGTGCGCGGGATGAAGGTCATGCGCATGGGGTATGACAAGAAGTTCGGGTTCATAGACTTTTATGAGTTCTGTCACACGTTCAACCATGGCACGCCATGCGGCGATATTGGCGACGCGCGCCTCGGCGGGCACAAAAGCAAAACTATCCAGAACAGACTCAACAACCTCGAAACCCAAGATGCCGCAAGCGCACGAAAGCTCGGCATAGCGGGCTTTTTTGCGTTCGGGTTTGCTGCCCAGAGTCACAGCCACATTTATGACCTGCCAGGCTGCCTCTCGCTTCAGGCGCAAGGGCAACCCGCCGGTCAAACATTCGTCGTCCGGATGAGGCGATAGAATCAAAGCGCATTTGTTATCTTTTAAGCGCTCGGGTTGACCTTTATGAGCTCGCGCTCCTCCGTCGGGCACAGGCAAAGCCTGTGTTATCAGGCTTGCAAAATCATCAATATAGGAACGATAAGTATCTTTCATAAACACGCCGTCTGTAGGAAACCTAGCCCACAATAAAGCGTTGAAGGCTTCTCGTCATCCGCAGAAGTTTGCGCTAGACTTCCATAGGTAATACTCCTTGTTAATAAAGGAACGTTTTCAGCATATTATTCCCTGCTCTCAACGGCTTCAGGGAAAAGGAACACGGTTCGGACAACAAGTTATTATGAAACGACCAAATACCCACACAAAAAATTACGATTACAAAATAATTGAGGCTGCACTAAAGCTTGCGGCTCGCAAACCATGGAACGCCTTGACGCTGGAAGAGATTGTAAAAGCCGCCAACGTACCGGTTTCCCATCTGAAAAAGACATTTTCATCTCCCAACGACCTGCTTCCCCATATAGCTCGTTACGTTGACAACAAAGCTGCGCTTACAGTTGGGGCTATTAACCGCGCCTCGCCGATAAGTGACCGCCTTTTTCAGGTGCTTATGACGCGCATCGATGTCCTTCAGAATCAACGAAGAGCCTTTTTGGGAATTATCGATGCGTGTTTTTACGATCCAAGCCTTTTTCTAATCCTTTTCAAACCACTTATGTCTTCGATGCAACAGTCTTTCGATCTGGCAAAAGCCGACAAAAAAGGGCACTCTGGAACAGGAAAAAAACTGGGTCTTTTGGCTGTCTATGTTGCCACTGTTTTACGCTGGAAATACGATATATCTAGGGATTTAAGCCCAACAATGGCTTCGTTAAATAAATGGCTTTTGCTATGCGGCGACAGGCATCAAAAAGGCCAATAAAGCACCAGATGTGTGCTGTATTTTCATGCCCAAGCATTCAATAAAGCAAAATTTTCCAAAAAAATATTAGTGACAAGGTTAATTAGAATCGGCATATTACGCGAGTTAACCATAAAGATGCCATGAGGACGCTGGCACATCTGGGTTCACCCCAGTCAACAAGTCATGAGGAATTCAAATGTCTAAACCGGCTGCAAATCCCTTTTTCGAGACGGACTTCTCCAAGTTCATGGACATGTCGAAAATGATGGACATGTCGAAAATGATGGACATGTCGAAAATGATGGACATGTCGAAAATGATGGGCGACATCAAGATGCCGGCTATCAATATGGAAGTCATGGTCTCATCGCACCGCAAAAACCTTGAAGCGATCACATCGGCCAACCAGATGGCTATGGACAACATTCAGTCGTTCGTCCAGCGTCAAGCGGAAATGGCCCGCCAAGGCTTTGAGCTGGCCATGAATCTTATGCAGTCGGTTATGACCGCACAGACGCCGCAGGAAAAAATGGCACGCCAAGCCGAAGCGACAAAAGTCGCCATGGAGCGTTGCGTATCGAGCTTGAAAGAGCTGACGGATATGCTGACGCGCAGCCAGTATCAGACAATGGATGCCGTAAGCAACCGCGTTTGCGAGAGCATCGACGAAATACAAGGTATTGTGAAGAACGGGAGCGCCCCCTACTAATACCGCCAACACACACGGATTTAAAAAGGCGCGGCCTCATCCCCGCGCCTTTTTTATTGTTTTATATTTCGAAAAAAATTTCAAACTCTGCATATTCAGAAAAACGTGTCGGCTATAGAGGAATCCACATGCGGGCGCGCGTCCCTCCTAGCGGACTGTTTTCCAGAACGACATCGCCTCCGTGAAAGCGGGCGATGTCCCGCGCGATCGTAAGGCCAAGCCCTACGCCGCCCGTGTCCTTATTGCGCGATTCCTCAAGCCGGTAAAAAGGCCTGAAGACCTCCTCGCGCTTGTCCGATGGAACGCCCGGCCCATCGTCATCAACAATGACATCTACGGCATTCGGTCGGACGGCCATGGCGACTTTGGCCTTTTTACCGTAACGTAAGGCATTTGAGAGCAGATTGTCGATGCAGCGCTTTATGGCATCGCGGCGGACGCGCAAATTGATGCCATCGACGGCATCAAGCGAAACATTAGGGTTCTGGCGCACGGCCGCATCGACGGACTCTCTCAAAAGCCCGCCTATATCGACCAAAAAAGGATGCTCCCCCTCTTCGCCGCGAGCAAAGGCAAGATAGGCGTCAACCATGTTCTCCATATCAGCTATATCCTTGGCCAGCCCAGCTTTTTCGGGGTTATTAGGCATCAGTTCAAGCTGCAGCTTCATCCGCGTCAACGGGGTGCGCAAATCATGGGATACGCCGGCAAGCATGGCCGTGCGCTGCGTGATCTGCCGCCTTAACCTGTCGCGCATTATCTGCAAGGCCGCCGCCGCCTGACGCACCTCGCGCGCGCCTTCCTGCTTGAAGGTCAGGATATCCTGACCTTTGCCAATGGCCTCGGCGGCTTCGGCCAGCCGCCGGATAGGCCTTATCTGGTTACGCATGAAAAGGAGGGCGATGACCGACAGCAAAATCGAGCTTCCAACCATCCATCCTATGAAAACCTCGGTTGTTGGGGTGTAAATACGGCGTTGGGGCCCAAGAAACGTGTAAAGCCCCTCAGGCGTTTCAATCTCGATGGCGAACTTCCCGCGCTCATGACGTAAATCAATGGCAAAGGGATACTCGACGCGTTCCCGCAAGGCGCGACGCATCATATCGTAAAGAGGCCCGATAAAGCGCGGCTTGCCTTTGGTCAAAGCTCCGTTCGGCGTAAACTCCACGTCAAGGTCAATCTTCCGAGCTGACAGGCCGATGACGGATTCGTAAACCTCGTCTTGAGGATGGTTGCGCATAAGATCGACGATAAGCGCGACTTCGCCAGCCACGGCATGCGTCATACGATGCGTGACCGTGTACCAATGCCGGTCGAAAAAAACAAAAGTCGCCACGCACAACGCAAGCACGGTCGGCGTTACGATAATTAAAAGGGTGCGCCCGAACAGTCCCTGCGGCATGATCCGTTTGAACCACCGCCCGAAGGGCATGGGAAATCTGAAGGTTTTATGAAACATAGAGCTTTTCATGACATCATATCCGGCAAAAGCATGTACCCTTCTCCCCGCACGGTAACAAGATATCTCGGGTTTTTCACGTCGTCCTCGATTTTCCTCCGCAGGCGCGCTACCTGCACGTCAACGGTGCGATCGTAGATCGCACCCTTGTCCGCGCGCGCGGTTTCAGCAAGCTTTTCACGCGTCAGGGGCGAACCGGCTTCGTTCGCCAAAACGCGCATCAAGCCAGCCTCCATGCCGGTCAAGCGCACGATTTCCGTATCGCTTAACAGCACGTCGCGCGCCAAATCATACGTCCAACGGCCAAGCTTTATTGTGCTTTTTGCTTCAGGCGTTTTCGGAATCCGCCTCAAAACCGCATTGATACGCAACAAAAGCTCACGAGGCTCGAAGGGCTTGGAAAGATAGTCATCAGCCCCAAGCTCAAACCCCTCAATCCTGTCCTTGGGATCTCCTCGCGCCGTCAACAAAATCACAGGCGTGCTGCGGAGAATGGGTTCCGCCGAACGGCGCAACGACGCTATAAAATCAAGACCGCTCTCATCGGGCATCATGACGTCAAGGATCAGCAAATCAAACGCAAAAGCTTCCATCGAGGCACGCGCCTCCTCAGCCCGGCCAGCCGAAGCTACAACAAACCCCTGTTCGGACAAGTAGCGCTGCAACAATGTGCGAATCCGGTCATCGTCATCGATAACCAGTATATGCGGCCTAAGGGTTAACGGTTTTGAGGCAGCCATTAAAGCCAAGTTTCTGAACAAAAATATCTGCAGATCCAGCTTACCAGCCTAGTGCTTGACAGCCTAGGGTAAAATCCTATTAATAGCGGCAGAACAAATCTGAAACCTTTCAGGCCGTGCAAAAGGTAAGCACTGGTTTTCAACCTTTCTTCCGTACCTGCCCTGTGGGCTGAGAACGGAAGATCGTGGAGATCCGCCAACCTTTGGCACGCCATCCGTAAGGACATGGTTCAGGTACGGGTGCGTAGCTCAGCGGGAGAGCACTACCTTCACACGGTAGGGGTCACAGGTTCAATCCCTGTCGCACCCACCACTTTATGATCTGAAGTGGTGTAAGGAAGTCCAGAACAGCTTGTATTTTATCAATTTTTCCCAATTTTAGCGTCTATTGCCGTTGAGAGAGATTTGTTGAAATCCATGTTCAAGTTGGGGTAGCATTGGGGGTATGTAAGAAATCTAGCATGGAGTTACCCTACCATGTCCCTCACCGATACCGCCGTCCGCCGCGCAAAGACGAAGAAAAAGCCCTACAAGATGTTTGATGCAGGAGGTCTGTTCCTGCTCGTCATGCCCAATGGCGGCAAGTGGTGGCGGTTTAAATATCGCTATGCGGGAAAGGAGAAACTCCTGTCCCTTGGCACCTACCCCGATATTTCCCTTAAAGACGCCCGTGAGCGCAGGGATCAAGAACGCAAAAAGCTTGCCGACAAGATTGACCCCGCCGTTAATCGTATAGCCACCAAAGCGGCGTGGGCCGGAAAACAGGCCAACAGCTTTGAAGTCGTTGCACGGGAATGGATCGAGGAAAAAGGGTCAGCATGGTCTGCATCCACCAAGTCCAAGACCGAAAGGCGACTTGAGGTTGATGTTTTCCCATGGCTTGGAAACCGCCCTATTGCCGATATTATGGCCCCGGACTTGTTAACCATCTTGCGCCGGACAGAAGCGCGCGGAGCCATAGACACGGCCCATCGGGTTTTGCAGACCTGCGGCCAAGTCTTCCGCTATGCCATTGTAACCGGACGGGCCCAACGTGACCCATCGGCTGATTTACGCGGCGCGTTGAAGTCCACAAACGGAGGTCATTTTGCCGCCGTGACCGAGCCAAAAGCCATAGGTGCCCTGCTTCGCGCCCTTCATGATTATCAAGGCAGCGTCGTAATCCGCTGTGCTTTGCGCTTAGCCCCCTTGGTCTTTGTCCGCCCCGGTGAACTTCGCAAGGCCGAATGGAAAGAAATAGATTTCAACAATGCCCAATGGGACATTCCCGCCGAGCGCATGAAAATGGGCGTGGCGCATATCGTCCCTCTCTCCCGCCAAGCCGTAGAAATTCTCAAGGAACTGCACCCCCTCACCGGACGCAGCCCCTACCTCTTCCCAAGCCCTCGCACCAATCAACGCCCGATGAGCGATAACGCCATCCTCAGCGCCTTGCGGCGCATGGGCATCAGCAAGGAAGAAACATCGGGTCACGGTTTTCGTGCAACGGCGCGAACGGTCATGGATGAAGTCTTGCACATCCGCCCCGACTACATCGAACACCAGCTTGCTCATGTTGTCCGTGACCCCAACGGACGCGCCTACAACCGCACAGCCCATTTAGCCGAACGCCGCAAGATGATGCAGCAATGGGCGGACTATCTGGATAAGCTGCGAAACCAAAAATAACTGGCGCAACCTTAACCATAATTCTACCCAACAACGGCAATGATCTGCCTATAAACGGTAGCGATGCGCTGAAAGTATTGTTGTATTTGAACAAGACGACCTATTTTTGGTATGCTCAGCGTGCTTTTGAGCATGAGAATTATACTTAAAACAATTCATATCAACGACATATTAAATCCGGGCGCTAAGGCCGGATAACAAATTTTGAGGATAATAATGTCCAAGGCAGGACGCCCGAAGAAAGGCAGCGCTGGGTTGCCGGATTGGTTCGATATTGGAAAATATCGGCAAGGCGAATCCTATGGCGCGGCTGAATGGTTCCAGCAACTGGCCTTTCGTTCCTTTGTCCATGCAAAACTTTCGGGTGAATCCTCTTGTATCAAGGAATGGCTAACTTTACTGCAATCCAATCCTCATATCACAACTGAGCGTCTAGAAAGCAGCATTATTGAAGCGGAAGGCGAGGAAGCCATCGTTAGGGATTGGTACGTTGAATCGTTGATCAACGAAATATCGCTTCCCCACCCGCATTCGTACTACGGTGTTAAGCCTGCAACGAATGGAGACATAACAACTGCTTATCAGATTTATTCTGATAACAGACGAACCTTTCTGATAAAACAGGAAAACGCAAAACATGCTGATATAGAAGCGATTGCCAAATTGCATGCACAAGGCAAGGAATTTTTTACGGATAGCCCTATTTACAGCAGCCCGTGCAGAAAACTTGTTCAGGTTGATTTGACTTTGCCGGATACCGTTCTGAAGAAAAGTTTTGCCGAGTTTTTGAAAATCCAGAAAAAGGATATTGAAAAATCAGCAAGTCCTTTTTTCAAAAATCAGGAATTTGCATTTTGGTACAGCAGTGGGGCACTGCCCTATCTTGATTTGCAGTTGTGGGAAGCAGAGTCAGGGCAGTCTTTCCGTTGGTCGGCTTTTGTTGACGCTTTGATCATCCTCACGGAAGAAGATGTTGCCAGTGAGGATTCTTGCCGAAAAACAGCCAAAGCTCTTGCAGCCAAGCTTATGGATAAACGAACCATTCATTTGCTGAAGTTCCAAGCCTACAAAGAAATCTCCGAAGGCCGCAAAAAATCCGGAACGTTATTCGTCCGGTAAATTCCGGATTTCTCCTCCCGCGCTATATTCCAGAATAACGTAGTTGGCCCCCATTCGTGGATAACGGGCCTATTTAGGCATACATTGAGGTCATTATCGTTGCTCTGATTTGAAGGAGGACATAGTGGCTGAAGTCATTTTAGATACACAGAACCAGCAAGTTTCCCAAAGCCCCATGCGTATCTTGCGCCTACCCGAAGTTGTTGAACGGGTCGGCCTGAAACGTGCGTCGATTTACCAGCACATAGGCCAAGGCACTTTTCCAAAACAAATCGCTCTTGGCGAACGCGCCGTAGGCTGGATCGAAAGCGAGATCGACGCATGGCTAGCGGAACGAATCCTAGCAAGGAAAACCCCCAACCCCAAACAAGCCGAAAGAACCGACTTTCAGAAAGGCGGTGATCAATAATGTAAACGCCAATTTAACGAAAGCCCGCGCGTCCGCGCGCTGATGAAGATTTTTAAGATGAGATTTTTAACGCAAGCATAGGAGAGAACAAAATGAAGAAAGACGATTATAGAAAAGACACTGGCAATAAAGCCAACGTCCATGACCTGCTCCCCGTTTATGTACCACAGGAAAGTTGAATCTTTTGGCAGGGTAG
>CAZYPX010000041.1:0-14302 GCA_964649675.1 uncultured Rhodospirillaceae bacterium
TCTATGATCGAGTTCACGATCACCGCGCTGTCTTTGTTGTTCGCCATGTCGATGACGAAGCTTCGGTCAATCTTGATCTCGCTGAAAGGCATGCGCTGGAGTTCGCGCAGCGACGAATGTCCTGTTCCGAAATCATCGATCGAAATGCCGATGTTGCGTATGCGCATGCGAAGCAGAACGTCCATCGTGCGGGTAACGTCACGCATGGCCTCCGTTTCTGTGACTTCAAGGATGAGGCATTCGGGCGGAAGGTTGTTTTGCGAGCAAAGCGCCGATAAACGGTCGGGCAAGCTCAACTCAAGAAGTGAAGAAGCCGTCATGTTTACGGACATAGTCAGGGTTTCCCCCTGCATATGCCATTTACCGGCCTGCTGGATGGCCGTGGAAAGGACGTGTTCGGTCATAGGGGTCATAAGACCCTCGGTGGAAATCTTTTCCAGAAATTCGACAGGCGGTAAAACGCCACGCGTAGTGTGCGCCCAGCGGATTAAGGCTTCCACGCCTTTGACTTTTCTTGTCGCGATTTCGATGATGGGCTGATAATGGAGAATAAGTTGCCCGTGGGCCAAAGCATGGCCGATATCGGATCCAGCCGTGGCTTTGGACGTTCCGCCCAAGCTGTCCAATGCGGAGCGAATGGCGTTGATGTCGAGCGGCTTTTCCAAAGCTTCCATGACGTTTAGTCCATGGGCGCTTCCGAGGCGCCGGGCGCTGTTGAGAACGCGGGCGTCGCTGCCGCTCATCAGGCAAATTTTCGCGTTCTGGACCTGATCCGCCATAAGCCGCAAAAGCTCGACGCCGTCGGTCCCGGGCATGAGCAAGTCCAGCATGATGATGTCGGGCGCGAAGCTGGAAAGCTTTTCGTTAACTTGTGACGGATCGTTTATGGTGGCCACATCGAAACCTTTGACCATCGCAAGCTCGGCGATTGTGTCGCAGATGTCCTGTTCGTCATCAATAATCAAGAGGCGCATGGGGAAAAACTCAAGACATGCAAAGCGGGGGAGAGTCGTCAGGTCACAGGGCAAGGCGGCGAATCGATGGCTTCTATACTGCCTGCCCCTGTGCCATCCTTCAACAGCAAGGCAAGCGTACCTTTCACATCGATCAGGCGATAGGGCTTTTCGATCACAGGAACCGGATTTTGGTTCAGAAATTCATGGACATGGGGCGAAAGGGTGTCTCCGGTTACAAAAATTATGCGGTTTAGGTATTTAGGCAGGCTTTGGCCTATGTTTTCATACAGCGTCGGGCCATCCATGACGGGCATGCGCAAATCGCTGATGATTACGTCGAACTCTTTTTTTCGCAATTTGTTCAAGGCTATCTCGCCGTTCGCCGCGAGGTCGATGTAGTGTCCTTCGGGCTCCAGCAGATCTGCCAAAGTTTGGGAAAGTTCCACCTCATCATCGACGATCAATATTCTTAGGTGGCTGTTCAGCTGGACCGTGTTGGGATCCGTGTCGCCAAGCGCTTTGTTCTCCGTAGCAACTGTGGGTAAAGTGACCACGAATGTAGCGCCTCCGCCGGAAGTGTCATCCACGCACAGGGCGCCGCCATGGGATTCGATGATGTTAAGGCACAAGGACAAGCCAATGCCCGTCCCTCCTTGCCCGCTTTTGGTTGTGAAGAACGGCTCGAAAATCCGTTTGCGGATATCCACGGGGATACCGGGACCGGTATCGATGAACGATATGACTGCTTTGCCGGCTTCCTGAAAACGCGAGGTGATTTTGATGTGGCGCTTTCCTTTCCAGTCATGCATGGCTTGCGTTGCGTTCAAGGCGATATTTGTGAAAACCTGCGTTAGCTGATCGGGATCGCCATTTATTGGCGGCAAAGCGGCGTCAAGCTCAAGATCAAGCTCGATATTCTCATTTTTCATTTGATAATTAAGAAGCTCGAGAGAAGCGTGGAGAATGCTGTTCAGGTCGACAAGTTTGCGTTCCGGGGGTTTCCGGCGCGCAATGGCAAGGAAGCTTTTGACGATGCGCGAGCATCGGTCTGCCGCCCTGACGATTTTTTCTGCGCGGGATTTTACCCGCGCTTCCTGCTCTCCTTCGATAAGGAGAGAGGATTGGCCGACCACGACGGATAAAGGGTTGTTCAGCTCGTGAGCGACTCCGGCCAGCAAACCCCCGAGCGCGGCCATCTTTTCGCTCTGTTGAAGGGCTTCTTGCTGTTTGGCTATCTGTTCCTCGGCCTTTTTACGCTCAGTCAGGTCGTAAAGCCCCATAACCATGGCCGGTTGATTCTGGTAATTGATGCGTCGCGCTGACAAGGCCGCCGTAAGCGTGTTCCCGTCGCCACGTGTCACGGTCACTTCCTTCAGGTTTATTTCGCGGCCCTGACGCATGGCTTGTATAATTTCCAGGCGTTCTTCCGCTTTTGTAATGAAGCGCGATATTTTATGGCTTGTCAGCGTGCTGTGGGGAAGGCCGAGCAAGGCTTCGGCTCCCGGACTTGCGTAGAGAACGTTATGGTTTTCGATTTCGATGATCATGACGGGAACGGGATGCGCTTCTGTGATGCTGCGAAAGCGGGCTTCGCTGGCCTTTAAGGCCGCTTCGCCCCGTTTGCGGGAAGTGATGTCGCCGATCGAGCCGACAAAGCGTTTGATTCTGCCCGTTCTTGGATCGCGTGTCGCGACGGTCTTCGTGTGGAGCCAGCGCCAACCTTCGCCCGCACGGGCAATGCGGTATTCGAAATTGATCGTTGTCGTGTTCAGGCTATCGCGAAATTTTCGTAAATGAGCGAAAACAATACGCCGGTCGGCCGGCAGGATGGTGCGGATCCAAGACCTTAAACCTTTTGTGTTCTGTTCAAGCCTTTTGCCGAGTATTCGACGGAATTGATCAGAAAAATAGACATCGCCCGTTATAAGATTCCAGTCAAAAAGACCTTCGTTCGATCCGCGCGCGGCAAGCGCGAAGCGTTCGTTGCTGATGGCGAGGGCTCGTTCCTTTTCTTCCTGACGCGCGGCAAATTGTCCGGCGATTACGATAGCGAACAGAAGGGCGGCCATGGAAAAGGATGCATAAGTCAGCTGCTTGCTTGTTTCTATGTCGGCGATATAGCCGAGGTCGTAGAGGGGCGTCGCTAAACCCGCCAGCAAGAAGAAAGAAAAGGCGATGATGTGGCTCAGGCTTCCGCTTATACCTATATGCAGGCTTTTTAAGCCGGCCAGAAGCGCGAAAGCCAGAGAGAACGCCCCCAGAGTTGGCAGCGCGAAATGTACAGGCCTTTCATCAAAAGCGGCGTAGGCGAGAAGGAGGCCTAGCAAAGCAGCCAAAGCGTAAAACGGCGTAGTCATATGCGGAAGGTTGGCTTCGACTTCTAGAAAATAGAGGGTGAAAAAAAGGCCAAAAATATAGGACAGGATCATGCTGTAGTTCTGAATCAGGTTAATGACAGTTTGGCTGTGCAATCCGGAAAGGGCGACAAGCATGTCATTTGTGCTTGCCATGTTTACGCATAAACACATGAGCAAAAACATGAGCGAAGCCTGACTTCGATCGCGCATGACGATCCATATGAAAAAAAGGTAAAAGGAAGCCGCGAGCATAACCCCTATGAAAAGGCCGAACACAAGATCAGGCGCGGCATGGCCTACAACGCGCGAAGACGCTTCGGGCAAAAGAATTGAGGGTAAAAAACTGGCTCTTTCAACAGGCGGGTTAGCTGCATGGGCTATTTTGATCAAAGGCAGCGCAAGCGCTATAAGAGAAAGGCCAACCCTCAAAAAAAACGTGAATATGTGAGTGATGCGTGAAGCCATGCTCGGCAGTAAGGTTGGTGTTGGGCGCAAGGGGCGGCGCTGGGTCTTTATAGGATTTTTTCCTGAAGAAGTATTAGTCCTGCAAGGCGTTAAGAGTCTGTTAACCGTCGGGTTTTTAGGAACAGGCTCTTAACAACGCGCTAAAAAGTGTGGTACGTCATAAGGTTCAAAACATTTGCCATACAATAAAAAAATCTTTTGGGGGGGAAAGCATATGGGTAATGACAAAGTCCGAGTCACGGACGAGGAAGCTTTGGCTCTTCACGCATCAGGGCGGCCGGGCAAGCTTCAAATTACGCCTACCAAGCCTTTGACGACACAGCGTGATCTGTCTCTGGCCTATTCGCCTGGCGTCGCTGCGCCATGTTTGCGTATTCGCGACAATGAGGATGCCGCTTACGATTATACGGCTCGCGGCAATTTAGTCGCCATTGTGTCGAACGGCACGGCGGTTTTGGGTTTGGGCAACCTCGGCGCTTTGGCTTCGAAGCCGGTCATGGAAGGCAAAGCGGTGCTTTTCAAGCGATTCGCCGATGTGGACGGCATCGATATCGAGGTTTCTACGGAAAACGTTGACGAGTTTGTAAACTGCGTCAAGCTCTTGGGCGCCTCATGGGGCGGGATCAATCTTGAGGATATCAAAGCTCCGGAATGCTTCATCATTGAAGAGCGCCTGCGCGAAATTATGGATATTCCCGTTTTCCATGACGATCAGCATGGAACCGCGATTATCGCTCTGGCCGGGTTGATCAACGCGCTTGATCTCACAGGACGTAATATCAAGAAAATCAAAATGGTCGTTAACGGCGCGGGCGCAGCGGCGGTCGCGTGCGCCAATCTGTTCATCAGCACGGGCTTGCCCCGCGAGAATATCACGATGTGCGATACCAAGGGCGTCATATACAAGGGGCGTACCGAATCCATGAATCCATGGAAGGAACAATTCGCCGTTGAAACAAAGGCCCGTACGCTTGCCGATGCCCTTAAAGGGGCGGATGTGTTCGTTGGCCTTTCCGCCAAGGGAGCCGTGGATCAGGCCATGGTCAAGTCTATGGCCAAAAAACCCATTATTTTCGCCATGGCGAACCCGAATCCGGAAATAACTCCTGAAGAAGTTCACGAAGTGCGCGACGATGCCATCGTGGCGACGGGGCGCTCGGATTATCCAAACCAGATCAATAACGTTTTAGGCTTTCCCTATATTTTTCGCGGCGCTTTGGACGTGCGAGCATCTGCTATCAACGACGAGATGAAGATAGCCGCCGCGAAGGCCTTGTCGGAACTTGCGCGCGAAGACGTGCCTGAGGAAGTTAGCGCGGCCTATGGCGGGCGCGAACTGAAATATGGGTCTGGTTATATCATTCCTGTGCCGTTTGATCCCCGCCTCGTATCTCGCATTCCCATGGCGGTGGCGAAGGCGGCCATGGAATCCGGCGTGGCGCGCAAGCCGATCGAGGACTTCGGCGAATACGAGCGAGAATTGCGCGCGCGCCTTGATCCGACGGCCGATAGTCTCGAGCTTATTTTTGCGCAGGTCGGCCGCAACAGCCGCAGGGTCGTTTTTGCGGAAGGCGAGGAGGATCGCGCCATACGCGCCGCGATGCAATTCAAGATGGGAGGTTTGGGCGCACCGGTTTTGGTCGGACAGGAAAAGGTTATACGGGAGCGCATGAAAGCATTGAACGTTCCCGAGAGCTTGAATCTGGAAATTCAGGACATTTGCGCTCATGACAAGATCCAGAAATACAGCGAGTATCTTTACAAACATCTTCACCGCAAAGGATTCCTCAAGCACGATTGCGAACGGCGCGTGAAGCAAAACAACAATGTGTTTGCCGCGAGCATGGTCGCCGCAGGCGATGCGGATGCCATCGTTACGGGGCTCACGCGGGGTTTTGTGGCCAATTACAAGGATATACGTCCCGTCATCGGGGCTTCGACGCCATCCGGTGTTTTTGGGTTATCGGTGGCCATTTCACAGGATCGTACGGTTTTTCTGGCCGATACGGCTGTCAACATCGACCCAACGCCCCAACGCCTTGTCGAAATCGCCATACAAGCCGCAAGCTGGGCGCAACGTTTAGGCCATGAGCCGCGCGTGGCCTTTCTTTCTTGCGCGAGTTTCGGCCAGCATCAGGGCGAGCGCGTCGAGCATATGCGCGAAGCCGTGAGGCTGTTGGATGAACGCAACGTTGCGTTTGAATACGATGGGGAGATGACGGCGGATGCCGCCATGAACCATGATCTTATGAAACGCTTGTATCCTTTCTGCCGTCTTTCGGCGGCGGCTAACGTGCTCATCATGCCCAATCTTGAGAGCGCGCATATTGCGGCCAAGCTTTTAGGCAACATCGGCGGCATCAACGTAATCGGCCCAATTCTGCAGGGCTTCGACAAGCCTGTGCAGATCGTACGTGTGAGCGCGACGGTCTCGGACGTTCTGACATCCGCTGTTCTTGCGGCGTCTCAGGCGATTAATGGGTGAGATTTAACGCATCAGGGATGCAAGGTGCCTTGTGTCTCTGATGCTTCTTTCTCAAAAAGTGCCGTAAATACACGCGGAATCATTCCCAAAAGATCATTGCAGAACAAGGATAAAGGCGGCAGATTAAACGCGCCTTTCAACCTTTACTGGTGAGCACCCATGTCCGATCCCATGAGCGATATTGCCATTGCCCGTGCCGCGAAACTTCAGCCCATTGAAGATATTGGAGCAAAAATTGGCATTCCTGCCTCGGCGCTGTACCGCTATGGCCCACATAAGGCGAAGCTCGATCTCGATTACATCACAGGCCTTAAGCAAAAGGCGGAAGGCAAGCTGATTCTTGTCACGGCGATCACGCCGACGCCCGCAGGCGAAGGAAAGACGACGACAAGCATAGGTTTGGCCGACTCCATGGCGCACCTTGGCTGCAAAACTATACTCTGTCTGCGCGAGCCTTCGCTTGGGCCATGTTTCGGCATGAAGGGCGGGGCGACGGGCGGCGGCAAGGCGCAAGTAGCGCCGATGGACGAGATCAATCTGCATTTCACGGGCGATTTTCACGCGATAACCTCGGCCAACAACCTCTTGGCCGCGATGCTCGACAATCACATTTATTGGGGCAACGCGCTGGGCATCGATCCGTCGAAGGTCACATGGCGGCGCGTGCTTGATATGAACGACCGTGCGTTGCGGCACATCGTCGTGAGCCTCGGCAACAACGGGCAGGTGCGGGAAGACGGGTTTGACATCACGGTTGCTTCTGAAGTGATGGCGATTTTCTGTCTGTCGAAATCGTTGGTCGATCTTGAGGAGCGGTTGGGATGCGTCATCGTGGGGCGCACGTTCGGCAAGAAATCGATGACGGCCAAGGAACTGCAGGCGGCCAAGCCGATGGCGGCGTTGTTGCGCGACGCGTTTCAACCGAACCTTGTGCAAACGCTGGAGCATACGCCCGCGTTGGTGCATGGCGGGCCTTTCGCCAATATCGCGCACGGATGCAATTCGGTCATTGCGACGAATACGGCCTTGAAACTGGCGGATTACGTCGTGACTGAGGCGGGGTTTGGCGCGGATTTGGGCGCGGAGAAGTTTTTCGACATCAAGTGCCGTCAGGCAGGGTTGAAACCAGCTGCGACGGTGGTGGTGGCCACTGTGCGCGCGCTCAAGATGCACGGCGGCGTGGCCAAGGACCAGTTGGGCGCGGAAAACGAGGGGGCGGTGAAGGCTGGCATCGGCAACCTGATCCGCCATGTCGAAAACGTGCAAAAGTTTGGCGTGCCCGTCGTGGTGGCGATCAACCACTTCACCAGCGACACGGCGGCAGAGATAGAAGTCATCACCGAGGCGTGCAAAAAAATGCGTGTGCCCGCGTGCGTGTGCCGCCATTGGGCGGACGGCGCGAAGGGCGACGTCGATCTTGCGAAAGAGGTTGTTGCGCTGGTGGATGGCAACAAAGCGGGGTTCAAGCCATTATATCCCGACGAGATGCCATTGGCCGACAAGATCAAGACCGTGGCGCGCCAAATATATCATGCGCATGACGTCGATTTCGCACCGGTTGCTGTTGCGAAACTCAAGCAATACGAGGCCGACGGCTTTGGTAACGTGCCCGTGTGCATGGCCAAGACGCAATACAGTTTTTCGCACGATCCGTCGTTGCGCGGCGCGCCGGAGAAGTTTTCGTTGCCTGTGCGCGACGTGAGGCTTTCGGCGGGAGCGGGGTTCGTCGTCGCGCTGTGCGGCGAGATCATGACGATGCCCGGACTCCCACGCGATCCGGCGGCGCACCGCATCTTTGTTGATGAGAAGGGGTTGATCGAAGGGCTTTTTTAATGTTGTGTTTTGGGGCCAACTTTTTTCGCCAAAAGCCCTATCACCTCATCCACGCCTGTATGCGCAATCGCTGAAATGGCATGAACATCCTTGCGGCTGGCTTTTTTCAGGGCGGCGATTTTCTTTTTGATCGTCGCGGGGTCGAGCGCGTCGCATTTGTTGAGCGCGATGATCTCAGGCTTGCGCGTGATGTTGTGCCCGTACGCTTTCAGCTCGGCGCGGATCGTCTTATAGCACTTAACGACATCTTCTTCGGTTGAGTCGATCAGGTGTAGCAATACTTTCGTGCGTTCGACATGTCCGAGGAAACGGTCGCCCAAACCCTGGCCTTCATGTGCGCCTTCGATGAGACCGGGGATGTCGGCGATCACAAAATCGAAGGTGTCGCCCTTTTTGCCGAGGCGGACGACGCCGAGGTTAGGGGAGAGGGTTGTGAAGGGGTAGTCCGCGATTTTCGGCTTCGCAGCGGTACAGGCGGCCAAAAACGTCGATTTGCCCGCGTTCGGCAGGCCTACGAGACCGACATCGGCGATGAGCTTGAGGCGGAGCCAGATGGTTCGCTCTTCACCGGGCCAGCCTGGGGTGAAGTGTCGGGGAGCTTGATTCGTAGAGGATTTATAGTGTGCGTTGCCAAAGCCCCCATCGCCACCCTTTAAAAACACTATGCGCTGGTCTTCCTTGCTCAGGTCGGCCAGAAGGGTTTCGCCGTCTTCAGCAAAAATTTGCGTGCCAACAGGAACGCGCAGGATTTTATCTTCGCCATCGGCTCCAGTTCTCAGGCGGCCTGAGCCTGGGCGCCCGTTTTTGGCTTCCTGATGCTGCTGATATCGGTAATCGATGAGCGTATTGAGATTGTTGGCGGCCTCGAAGATGACATCTCCGCCCTTGCCGCCGTTCCCGCCGTCGGGGCCGCCAAACTCGATGAATTTCTCGCGCCGAAAGCTTACACAGCCCGCGCCGCCGTGTCCGCTCTTGACGTAGATTTTGGCTTGGTCAAGGAATTTCATGGGCTGGCGCTTCCATTCGCCTCAAAACCGCGACCGCCAGAGGTATGATTATTTACCCGCCGCAGCTTCGACCGAAACATACATGCGGTTTTTAATCTCGCGGAATTTTACTTCGCCTTCGATCTTTGCGAACAAGGTATGATCTTTGCCCATGCCGACGTTCGCGCCAGGATGATATTTCGTGCCGCGCTGACGGATAATGATGGCGCCGGGTTCGGCCAACTGCCCTCCCGAAAGCTTGACGCCCAAACGGCGGCCGGCGGTATCGCGACCGTTGCGGGATGAACCGCCTGCTTTTTTATGTGCCATGACAAAACTCCTTTATTCCAGATCGTGGCCGTCCAAGGCCGCGTTACCGTTCTTCCTTAAGCTTTAATCGCTTTGACCTTTAAAACCGTGAACCATTGGCGCGTGTTGTTTTTGCGACGATAGTTCTGGCGGCGTTTTTTCTTGAACACGATCAGCTTGCCCGTTCGCGTTTGCGCGACGACTTCGCATGATACTAGGGCGCCAGCCACCAGAGGAGCGCCTGCGGTCACTTTGCCATTATCGCAAATCATGAGAACCTCATTGAGGTCGACCGTTTTGCCAGCTTCCACAGGAAGCTTTTCAACTTGAATGACATCACCTTGGGCAACTTTGTATTGTTTGCCGCCGGTCTTTACGACTGCGAACATTGTCTTATTCCTGTTTTCGTTAATGTGGGCGCTTTTTCAAACGGCATCTGCCCTCCTAAGCCGCAGCGAAGGGGGCATGAGGGGGCTTTATGGAGGACAAAAAGGCGGTCTGTCAAGGGAAAGAAGGGAAAGAAATGGGCATTTGTTAACCATTTTCTTCCTTGCCCCATTCTGGCTTTGGGGTGCGTTTTATAATCCATATAACGCCCAAAAGGTCGAAAAAACCGTTTAAACCCCGACCCAGAATATCGGATTTGGTTGTGCCCACCGTGCGTGGGCGGTCGTTTACGGGAGAAAACAGGACATCGTGCCCATAAAGCTTGAAGAGGGCTGGCATGAACCTGTGAAGACCAAGAAAGAAGGGCAGCTCAAGATAAGAATCTCTGGGAAAAAGCTTGAGGCTACAGCCCGTGTCTTGGCAATTGTCGTGGAGAAAAAAATTTCGGATTTCATTGGCAAAACGGCTGGCCAATCGTTTGCCAAGCGTATCGCGCCTGTTCACGCGTAAACCGCCGACAAGTATTTTTTTGTCGTGTCCCGAAGACCACGCAAGATTACATAGCAAAGGAATGTCGGCAGGATCATTTTGCCTGTCGCCATCAATAGTTAGGATCCATGAGGCGCGGGCGCGGCGCACGCCGTTGCGTATTGCGGCACTCATTCCTAGGCGGCAGGCATGTATTACAAGGCGTACTTGCGGGATTGAATCACGTATCTGGCGAACTTCGGAAGCCGTTGCGTCGGTGCTGCCATCATCGACGCAAAGAATCTCAAAATTTTTACCAATGGGGCCATAGGACGTTAACGCTCGTTCAATTTCCTGAATAAGCGGTATGACGTTGCCCGCTTCGTTCAGCAAAGGGACGACGATGGACAGGACGGGTTTCGGAGGCGAGTCTTCATGCATGGTCGCATGGTTTAACCGAAATGGTGTTTCATGCAAACGGGGTGTTAGCGGGCATTTTCCCGCCGTAGTTACGTTTTGAAGCAAAACTCACGCAACCATATGTTTTTAAACGATTATTGAAACTAATTGCTTTGCGGCGGAAAATTATCTAGTTTGCGGCTCTTCGGCGGGACGGTATCTTAGGATCGTCCAACCGGAAGACAGCAAGAATGTTCGTTCCTTCAGGAGCTGATCGTTTCGGCTAAGACCATAGTGCGCCCGTAGCTCAACTGGATAGAGCATCTGACTACGGATCAGAAGGTTAGGAGTTCGAATCTCTTCGGGCGCGCCAACTAGATATGGATCCGGGTACAGCGGCATTTGGATAGATTAGCCGCGGATACCGCTGAACAAACGACAGCTTACGTTATTCGAAATAATGGTGCCGGATATCCAGCCTATGCTGCTGCAGAACTTGCAGAAGCAAGCCAAATCTTCGTGCCAACTTCAAATAAAACTCGTGAAAGCTTTTCTTCTCCATCTCAAAAAAGTTGAGATGCAGACCGATGACAACACATTACGCCCGCTCAGAGCGCCAACAACAGGAACAACTGCGTCCAAAATATCTTTTTGTTGATCTTATAGGAAATGGTGGACCTGATCGGGATCGAACCGACGACCTCGTCATTGCGAACGACGCGCTCTCCCAGCTGAGCTACAGGCCCTTTTTGCCTATGGGCGGCCCTCTTTATGGGGAACGCGCCCCTTTCTGTCAACAATCCTGTCAATCCGGCTCTTGCCACAAGGCTTTCAGGGCTTTAGCTTGTGCCCATCTTAAGGAAAGGATCCTCGGCCATGGGCATTTTAACCTCGCTTTTTGCAGCCGCGCTTGAGGTCACGGACGTTGTCCTGACTCTGTACATCTGGGTGCTTATCATCGGGGCGGTTCTAAGCTGGCTCGTCGCCTTTGACGTCGTCAATACGCGTAATCGCTTTGTGCAGGTCGTGGGCGATATCGCGTACCGTATAACCGAGCCCCTTCTGAGACGCATCCGGCGGTTCGTGCCGCCTATGGGGGGACTTGATCTGTCGCCGTTGGTGCTCATTCTCGTGATCTTTTTCATCCAATCCTTTTTACGGCGGCTACTGGTTGCGTTATGACGGCTCGCATTATCGACGGCAAGGCGATGGCGGCAAAGATTCGTGCGGAGTGCGCTTTGCACGCGGCCGACATGAAAAAGCACTGGAACATTACCCCGGGCCTTGCCGTCGTTTTGGTGGGCGACAATCCGGCGAGTCATGTTTACGTGCGCAACAAGGTTCGCGCGTGCGAGGAAGCGGGCTTTCGATCTTACAGCCAGCATTTGCCGGAGTCCTCGACCGAGGACGACGTGCTTCGGCTTGTTGCTGATCTGAACGCGAATCCGCAAGTGAACGGTATCCTTGTGCAGATGCCCTTGCCTGCGCAGGTTAACGCCAACGCTGTGATCAACGCCATTGATCCCTTGAAGGACGTTGACGGCTTTCATCCGGTTAATGTCGGACGCATGGCGACCGGCATGATGGGTTTATCGCCGTGCACGCCTTTAGGCTGCATGATGATGATACGCGAAGTCGTTCCCGATCTGCGCGGGCAAAAGGCCGTGGTGGTGGGGCGTTCGAACATTGTCGGAAAGCCGGTGTCGCTCATGCTGCTTCAGGCCGATTGTACGGTAACCACAGCGCATTCGAAAACGCGCGATTTGCCCGAGGAATGCCGCAAAGCGGATATCCTGGTCGCGGCGGTCGGCCAGCCGCAATTGATCCGCGGCGATTGGATCAAGCCCGGAGCCGTCGTCATCGATGTCGGCATTAACCGCAGCGCGCCGGATTCCGATGGAAAAACCAAATTAATCGGCGACGTGGCCTTTCAGGAGGCCATTGATGTCGCCGGAGCGGTTTCGCCTGTTCCCGGCGGCGTGGGGCCGATGACGATCGCCTGCCTCCTTCAGAACACGCTGCAAGCTACCATGATGCAAACAGGATGGTCCTAATCAGCGTAATTCTCTAATCGCATGCACCAATGCGTGAATAAATCGGCATTTTGATTGTAAGAAAAAAGGATGAAAAAAGGCGGATTAACTAGACCCGATGCGAAAGTCGGCGGATTTTTGAGGGATTGAGCCAGCCGATCAAAACTCGGCTTTGAGACGGTGGCGCTCCAGCCTGCTTCCGTCACAACAATTTCGGTCTTAATCGTGTGGCGTTTCTTTTTGCCGGAGTACCAGCTCGCTGTTTGCGGCTTGGGCGCTGGAGCGGCTCATTGCGCCGCTGATCGCCGACTGGTTCACGCCGTAAAGACAGGTCAGAAAGCCCTGCGGTAACGCGCAGCGATACAGGATCAACAAAACGTGCAGATGATCGTCCAGCCCGCCGATTCCCCACAGGCGACCGCCTTTCTCTTTCGGATAAACGACCCGTTCGTTCCAATGCGGACGCAGTCGGGTAAGCATCTATTGAAATGCTCCAGCGTCAACGCCAGTCAGGGATCGAAACGGCCTCTTGCGCAGAAGCCGTGCGCTGTTAAACTTTGCCATTGGAGAGGCCTCCAACGCCTCTCCAACCTTGAATCACAAGCAGGTTAACAAAGATTCCATGCGACTTTTGCAACATGTCTATTGTCATTCGGGCAAAGACTGTAGCTGTGTAATAATCTCTACTAAGTAGGAGACAATCATGAAGAAGGTTTCGAGCGTTGTCTTATCGTTGTGCCTGATGTTTTCTATGGCGGGGTCTGTGGCAGCGCTGGAGCAAGGCGGCACGTCTCCCGGCTATGCCGGTGAAGCGGCGGATGTTTTTCCTGAGCCGGATATGGGGAAAGCCGAAAAAGATTCGGCGTGCGATTACGGACATCTCATCGGGAAGCCCGAGAACGCCATTGACCGCGCGATGTTCGGCGAGCGTGACGTGCGCATCCTTCATAAAGGCGATCCAGTCACCATGGACTATTCACCTGACCGCGTGAACATCCTTTTGGACGCTCAAGACCGCGTCGTTCAGGTGACATGCGGCTGATTGCATAGTCTATTCCTGATTTAGGAGAGACGCATTCTTACGCCCCGCGAATATTTCGAACTGAGCGACGGACCGGATTTTACGGCGTGTCTTAATCCCCTGATGCGTTTTGCCAAGTGCGGACACAAGGCCTGGCAAGTTACCGAAGGCGGCGAGACGTTTTACGTTTCCGATAAAGAACTATCGAGCTTTGCCTATCATGGCTATTTTATCGATAAGCAATTCGATCCCAGTTTTTCGTATCGTTTTATCTTGTCATGCGAAGAAAAAGAAGAGTCGAAGGTAGAGATTTTGGCTGTTACTGAAACAGTTGCATTAAATGACCGCGGCATCCCGCATATCATTGGCGAAGGAAGCGTTTTGGCGCGTTTTAAAGACGGCTCGATATCCATATTTACGCGCGAGGAAGAAGAGCGTCTGTTCGAGCGAGGTGCAGGTTTCGATCCGCGCAGAAGCAAGAAGCTGACCGCATCGTTTGCTGCCGAAAAGGATGCCGACATGCCGGGCGCTTTATTGCGTCTGACGTTCTCCCCGAAAACTGAGGCAGAAGGAATTAGAGGCTGTTAACCTTTAAACAAAGGA
>CAZYPX010000042.1:0-13937 GCA_964649675.1 uncultured Rhodospirillaceae bacterium
AAAGATAACTTTTTTTTTTTTTTCGATTGCTGTGCTGATAACCAACGTGTAGTCAGTCGGCAGAGGAGCAAGTAAGATTATCGTGCCACCAGGCGAATTATCCTGATCGGCGTTGAGCGTCACTGTGTAATTGGTTGTCAGCGAAAGCGTTGTGTCGTTGCCGTCCGTATCGGTTTGAACAACCAATAAATCGGCAGCTTCAAATACCTTGAACGTGAACGGAAATTCCGTCGTTACGCCGTTGCCTGTGAACGGGCCAGCTTTGCGGTTTTCACTGTTAATTGACATAGGCGCTCCTCATGAACGCCGTTATCCTGCGGCACTGGGTTCAAGGTGTGCACACCGCTATTTTTGCGGTGCCCCTAAGATGATGGCCAAGGGATTGCTTGTTTTCCCCGAAGCCAGAGCCGCTATTCCGTCAATGGTTCGGTTTATTTGCGTGGCGGGAAGACGCAGGGCAATGCCGCCAACATTAACCACAGATTTGAGCAAAGCCTTGTCAAGGTCGCCTTGGCCGATCTGAGAACCGAGTTGATCCAGTGCATTGAAGAAACGCAAACCGGCTGGGCCACCGTAAGCGGAATTAAATTGCTGGACACCAAAGGCCTTTTGGGCGAAAGACGCCGCTTCGCGCAACCCCACCATAACGCCCATGAGATAGCTTATTTGATCGTTAGCAAGCTTTTTGGCCAGTTCGTCGGGATCATCCCCGCCGCCTATTGCGCTACGTAAAATCGTACCCAATGCAGCAGGGATGCTGTAGAGCAGTAGAAAATCGCCGCCAAGCTTTAAAACCTGCATCGGGTCTTTAAAGTTCGTCGCTTTGGCTTGTTCAACGGACAGGTTGTAGGTTGTTGAAAAGAACCCGTAGAATGTTGTTAATAGCTTTTGAACAGGCCCGCCGCGCTGGATCGCGGCCAAATCCTTGATTTGACCGCTGCCCTGCGCGTCGATCACTGCTTGATCGGCCAAGGCTACAGCCCGCTTTTCGTCATTACCTTCCGTCAAAGCCTTCTGGTAAGCGCCCCACCAGGACGGCGTGTCAACGGCAACTTGCGTCATGGCGATTGGCCAGAACATGGCGCGATCGAGAGCGGCACGGACGGCGTTTTTGCCTCGCACCATGCTTTGAATTTCATTGATCTCGCGCTGCATGGTCTTGGCGCGTAAGCGCATGAAGTCTGATTTTTGGTGAATTTGTTCGATTAACCCAACCGGCGATTTAATCCACTCGGCCAACCCTTGAGCGACCCAGCGTGGGCCAATCCGCACGAACGACTGGGTTACGCCGGTGACGTTAATCACTGAGTTAACAATGTTAAAGCCAAGGCCGGCTATCGTTGCGCCCGTGCGCAGATTGCCAAGGACTTTTTCAAGAGCATCGCCCGACGGCATCTCACCGGCGGCAATGTCTTTTATCGCGTCCTTGAATTGGCGAACTGTCTCCGCGCCGTAGTGTGTACGAATGGCGTTATCCAGCGAGGTGTTGCGCAAAAGCCGGTTGGCATCGATCAACCATTCATGCCACGAAAGATCGTGGATGACTTCATTGACCCCCGAATAAAGCCCCTCCAATGAGTAGAGAAGCGGACGGCCCTTGACTTGCGTTGCACGGGTTTTGGTGAAGCTGCGACGCGTTGTCGAACTGGTGAATGCTCCTTTGAGTTGTTGCCGCGCCAACTCCGCATCGGCATGCCTTTCGGCTACAACGCTGCGCCGAGGATCGTATTTGATGGGATAATATCCGCCGCGGTAGGTGCCGTGTTTCGTTGCTACGGGGACGGGCTCGACCCAATCCGGTTCTTTGCCATAAACGCGTTTTTCCTTCGCCGCGATTTCAGGACGGTAGGTTTCAAAAAAGTCCCAGATGCTTTGAACGAAATCCCAATCCTCTTTGGTCAGGGTTTCCAGAACAGGGGTTATCTTCTCCGGTGTCCAACCTTCGCCATCCAGCAAGCGTTGAAGATTTCCTGCATTGCCCGTATTTAGCGCTATGCCGATACGTTCCTCGCGGTTAAGGCTTTGGTTGATGCTGGGGAAGAAAATACCTTTGCCGCCCATCTTGCCGCCAGCCATAATCGGCTTCACCAATTCTGCCAGCTTCATCGTGGCTTGTTCGCGCATGACGGCTTCTTTGTTACCGGCATCGTTCATCGTGCGGATGAATGTTTCCCACACAGCCCCGCCGTCTTTGAAGCCGTCGAGCTCGCGGGAGAGGCTGGCGATTTTCCGGTGAGATGCAAAAAAGCCCTTGAACAGCCGAATGACCCGGTCAAGCTCCGTCGCGCGTGTACGGTTGTCTTTTGTTTTCGTACCTGCATTGGCTTTGATTGAGGCGACCATGCCGTCGACTATGGCGGCGAATTCGCGTAGATCCTTGGCCGTCAACAGCTTGTTTTTCAGACGGCCCAAGTGTTCAATTTGCTTTACTGTGTCTACAAGCCCGCGCATTTCCTCAAAGGTCATATCCTTGAAGTGCTTGCGTTTGGCTTCATCGAGAAGTTCCGGCGGTATCTCCGGCTCAAGCCCAACTTCACGCTGCGCTTCAAGCCACGACGCTAACGACTTGCTCCGGTCAATCGCTTTCAACGTGCGTTCCCGCAAGTTGAAGCGTTCAAGAAGCGCATCGATCTGTTCCAGATAATCAGCTGAAAGGTTTTTGCGTGTGCCGTCGTTTTCAAACTTACGCAGGTAGTCGACCCATTTACTCACACGATCCCGGGCTTCGTAAGCTGCTTTGGCCGCATATCCCTGAATGAGTTGATTGCGTTTTTGTGTGGCCGCTTCACGCAAATCGCCTTTGCCTACCGCCACACCAGCCGCCCTAGCGGCGCGTGTTTCCGCCGCATGGTATTGGCTTGGCCTTATATCGCGTACGCGCAGATGGTCGATCATTTGTGTGGCGAACTGGCGTGCCGCCGTTGTCAGGGTTTTGCGCTGGCCTGTCGCCTTGTTCAGCGCGTTCATTTCCGTGGCGACAAAGCGAAGCCTCGCCTCGTTATGAATGGCTTCATCCGCTGCGCGGGACATGGATTGGGGGTCAGTCAGATCGCCGTGGCGTTCCAACATCCGTTGATCGGTCAGCCCTTCGATTTTATCGTTTGGGTTTTCCGCCTCAACCAGTGCGCGGATAAGTTCGTCACCAGACGAAAAGCCGAATAATTCCGCCGCTGCGTCGGGATGTAGCCCGTCTTTGCCGACAAGACCGTTCTTGCCATACTTGTTATCCAGCTTACGCCATAACGCGTCGGGGCTATCGCCATACATTTCGCGTAAAGCTTTCGCATCAAGCCGGTGCGACCCTTCGGCGGTTTCGCCGTTCACAGTACCTTTGCGCAAAAACTCTCGTGCCTGATTGACCGGCTCGGCCATAACTTCGTCGGTAACCTCTTGCCGGATAGCCTTGCGCTTCTCGGCGGCATCCTTTTGCAACCGGCTTAATTCACGGCTTTTGGCGTTTGACAGCCATTGCATGTCGCGCAGGCTACGGGCTTGCAGATTTTGGATGGCATCTTGCGTCGCTTGAAGGCTGGTTTCCTGGTACTCCTTGAATTCATCGGGTGTCATCCCCGCTTCTTCAGCGGATTTGAAAAGCGGCTCCATGCCGCGCGCGGCCTCAGCGTTTTTGATTTGCTCGGACGTTGCCAGCATCCGGTCGAACACCCCGCGCACCTCGTCGTTGATTTTTCCGCCTTCGGGGTGCAGTGCGACAAAATCGTGTAACGAACGATAGACGTTTAGCAGCCATGCCCGAATGCGTTGAAAAATGGGTTGGAGCTCAAGGCTCGGTGCTTTGCCGGAGAACAGATAAGCTTCGAACGAGCGCGCCATTTGTTCATGGAACAGGCGTTGCTCATCGGTCGACAGGCTATGCCAATTTGCGAGCCGTTCCTCCGGCGTTGTTCCTTGCGTATCAAACCACTTAAGAAGGGCATCCATATCCTGCTTGATCTCGATTGGCGCGTCAGGTCGCGCGGCAAGGTCAGCCGTGATATGCAGGAACAGGTGTCCGGCCTCATGAATAACGGTCGATAAATCTGCGTTTTTAAGTATAGAAATTGTTAAGGTTTGCGGGTTGAAACTGCCCTGATTTTTCGAAAATAGCTCGTTTTTCTTGACTATATCGGCTTCTGTGAGTACACTGTTCTTTAGCTTCCGCCCCCCATTAACGGGGTTAAAAGGTTCTCCGCTGGGCAATTGGAGCCCAGATGTGCGGAACCAGACGGAGGCTTTTTCTTTGTTTGCATAGCGCAAACGTCCTTCCTCAATCTGTCTCGTTACCCATCCCCTGTTATCGCGGCCATAAACGCTTGATACAGAGTTAATTGTCACGTCCCCTGTTGCGAGATGGATCGATGCTGTTAGCGGTTTTCCTTTTGTATCGTTGGCGTCAATCAGCACGACGAGATCGCCGGGGTGCGTTGCAGAGTCAAACACCATGACCGGATCGGCAATCAGGTTTGGCAGATTGGCGGCTGTGTTGGGATGAACATCGTGTTTGTCGATCAGGATCTTTCGAAGTACTTTCGGGGAAATCCTGAGCGGTAAATCCTTTGCGCCAAGCGCTTGCAAAACGGCAGGTGTCTGGCCGAGCCGCAACATCGTATATTTTGGCGTTTCCCCGCGTAGGAGAAGATCAAGATCGTGGGCAAACTGTGCAGCATCGGAGGTGCGGGCCTGAAATAGCTCGGCGGGTTCTTCGTTCAACACCTCTTCGACAGGAGAGCTTACGAGGCCTTTTTCCTGCATTTCCTTGATCACGTCGGCATTGTCGCGGCCAGCGTAATCAATGCCGCTGTTGAAAAGCGCCGCTTCAAGTTCGGATGCCTGGTCATGAAGGCTTTTCTCACCGGCTTGCGACAAGTCTGAAACAACATCGCGGTTGCTGAGATCGCGGCGGAGCAACTCAAGAAAATCGTTGATGCTCATGCGCTCGGCATTGGGGTTGCCATTCAGGAAACCTTGTTCGGTCGCTCGCAAGGCAGCTTCATCCAGCGTTATGCCGCCTTCCTTTTTCACGAGGCCGCGCGTTTTATGCGCATCCATCGCCTTCAGTTCGCCGCCCTGATCTTGTAACCCGCCTTGCTTTCTCAGAAAATCAATAAGCGTTTCTGCTTTCTTTTCCTTCGGCGGCTTTCGTAAGTAGTTCAGCAATTCGTTGACGCTTGGGGCTTCGCTTAAGGTTTGCTCGCGCGCGGCTTTATCAATGTCGTACTGCGTAGCCCTGTTCAAACCGACGAACCTTGGCAGGCCGTTGTCGTCTACCTCCGCGCGGATTTGTAGCGGGTAAAGCTTCGCCATTTCCTCCGGCGTCATGTTCATCTTGGCCGCTTGCACAGCGTAGAAATTGGATATGGCGGCGGCGTAGGGTTTGTTTACGTCTTCGGTGAACCGGTTCGTCGCGTTGAGTTGTTCAAGGAGTTGCTTTTCGACGGTATCCCGTGAAGCCTTGAAGGCATCGTCTTCTTGCTTTTCGTTTAAAACTTTTTGCACCTCAGCCATAAGGCGGTCGCCTTGAGTCTGCATAAACTCTTGAGCTTCAACTTGGCTCATGCCGTCGGGTTCGGTTTTGAGGTGCGGTATAAGTGCCGGGGCCAAGTCTGTACCGGCGATCTTGGCCGCGAAAGCGCTAACAGGAATGCGCACGTTGCCGCCGGTGGCAATGGCCGTGCCGATTTGATTGCGAACTTCCGGCAAGGCCTCCATAATTGGCGCAATTTTTTCGCCCGCAGTTTGCGCGAAGGTCTGCGCGTCGATATAAAGGTTTTGGATAGGTGCGTTTTCCGTCGCGCTAATGATGAAGTTTTCGAAGCTTGTAGCGTCACGCGCACGGACTTTGCTTGCCGTAGCAAGGTCGTTGATGTTTTGAAGTTGTTGGGAAAGTTGCTCGGCGCGTTCAACCCGCGCCCGATCCGTTGCAATCCGGTTTATGACTGAGTTTGCGGCCACTTCTACACTTGTTGCTGTGCCGCCTGTAAGGCCTCCAATGAGGCCTTCGCCAAGTGCCTGTTTTGGACTTATTTGAAGCCCTGTTTTTGTTTCCAATGACCCCCCACCTTGTTCGATGGTGGATTGAAAGCTTTCCGTCAAACCTTCGCCAAAAACGGAACGCACGAATTTCGAGACAATTGTGCCGGTCGCTTTCTCGCCGCCGGGGAGGTATTTCGCGCCGATGGCATCTAGGGAACCACTCGCTGCGGCTGTTAGCCAGGCGTAGGCCAAATCCTCCTCGGTAGGCTTTTCATAACCGTTTCGCTGTGCTCTTTCTTTTGCAATCGGCCCGACAAGCTGGGCTGCTTGAAAAAGAAACGGCCCCGCGAAAGCCCCCGCCGCGCCACCAGTGGCCGCGCCAGCCGCCGTGCCAACAACGGGTACTGCACTGCCTATTGCGCCGCCCGCGCTCGCGCCAGCCGCCGCTCCGAGGAAGCGTGTTCCTATGCTTCCTAAGAGTTGTCCTAGCTGTTCGACAACGGCACGAGGCGCGTATTGCGGGGCGTAGCCCAAAATAGAGAAATCATCCTCTTGTGGGTTTATAAAAGCTGTGCCGGCGGATAGGTAGTTTTTTGGAGATTGAACGGATTGGAGCGTGCTGCCGGCGTTTTCCATGCCAAGAACTTCAAGCGTTTGTCCTATGCTTTGAATAGGCTGCGTAAGTCCCTGTAAAAAAGCGCTACTGAATGAAGTATCCATCTCCGAGCGAGCTATGGTTTTCTCAAGTGCCGATAAATTTGCGACATCGTCGTGAGCTATTTCTGCCCCGTTTTGGTCAGCCAAAAAATGGGCAGTTGCGGGAGAATTTTCGACAAGCCCATCAGCGTCAACGGATTGCGCAGCAGCCTGCCGCTTGATGAGATCGGTTTTGTTTCTCACCGTTTCTGGCGGTACGCCAACAAAGCGGGCTAGATGCTGGAATTCCGCTGCCTGATCTGGGCTGGTTGTTGCTGAATTGTAGATATTATTGCGTATTTGAAACGCTGTCGCCTGAGCGTTTTCTTTCATTACCGAGGCTACAGCATCACCCGCGCCGCTGAGATCAATGTCTTCATCCATTTTTGCGGCCTCTTTTTACCATCCAATAAGCGCGGATTAATTCGCTGTCGGTCGGGTCTTTGTTCCCACGAGCGGCAAATTCAGCCTTCAACTTGTCAAGCACTTTGCTCGACAGATCGTCGGTTGTCAGCGAGAGCATCGGCATTTCTTTGTTAGGCAAGAATCTATTGTGTTGAATGTCACGTTGGGCGAACAGCACGTCGATGCGATCCTCGACCTCTTTCGCAGTCATTTTGCGGCCAAGCTGCTTTTGTTGGCTGTAGATGTCGTCACGAATAAATTTTTGGATTGCACCAACCCGAGCTAGGTCTTCCGTATCTTCATTCTTGGGGGAAGGATTTATGCCGAGTGAGGCGAGACGCCCCTTCAGGGTGGTATTGATTACCTCGCCATTGATAGACTCTGCGGTATCGTCGGTTTTTGTGCGCAGCTTTAAGATGCGATCCTGATCTTTGCCAGAAAAATTGGTTTTTAAAAATTGCAGGAACGGGGCTTCCGGCATTTTTGCCAGTTCGTCAGGGTATAAAGCCGCCATGGCGTAAGCTTCGGGGTTCGTTTCAACGTCATTCTGGCTTAAAGCTTTGGCGAACTTCTTCGCGTCATCGTATTTGCCGGGGTCGTAACGTGAAAGGTCGCTGAGAACTTTTGGTGGTAAGGCGGCGAAATTGCCTCCGTTGGCGATCAAGGCCTGCTGAGCCACCGCTAGTGCTTGTTCAGCTTGTTCTTTGCGAGATGATGAAAGAAGCTCATATTGCCGTGATGCTTGCTCGCGCGTGAGATTAAGAGCTTCCGGTCGTGGGTTTTCGCCAAGTTGTGCGAGGGCGTCGTTGATGAAAGCAGCTTTCGTCGGAAACGTTGGCGCGCCGGCGCCGGCCATAAACTTTGGTACGCAAGTCTGAACGTAATCCTGTGTCTCTTTGGGAAGATACCCGAGCCAGTTTTGAGGATTGCCGTCCTGCTTTGCTTTTGCGATGGCGTCGTCAAGGTTACCGGGGCCCGCGTTATAGGCTGCTAAAGCGTGGCCGATGTCGCCATATTTCTGTACGAGCGCGGCAAGGTATTCACGACCCACGCGATTATACTCTTGTGGTGTATCCGATTGAGCCGGTTGGATGCCGAAGCCGGGGTTCTTCGCCGTATCTGGCATAACCTGCATGGCATATTTTGCCCCTTTTGCAGAGATAACTGGCGAGCCGTCCGCGTTAAAATCTTTGGCGTTGCTTTCCTGCCCGAGAACAATGCCGCACAGGCGATCAAAATCTGTTGGCTCAATCTGACTGGAATACTTGCTGATGGTGCTGTTAACTGCGCCCAACGCAATGTGTGCATCCATTTGCTTATTAACTTGGCCTTGCACTTTCAAAATATCTTCCGGCGTCATGCCAGCCTTGTTCTTATCAAAGTACGCCATGCCGTAATTCGGGTTATTATTTTCCAAAGCCGTTTCGATGACGCGAGTGTGGACAGAGCTTTCAGCCTGCTTCATGGCAACTTCGGCTTCGTTGGCGGACAAGCCCGTTAACTGTGCCTTTTGGTAGATTGATTGTTTAATGCCGCCGAAACGTTGGCCTGTTGCTGGGTCTTCAATGCCGTTGATCGCCTGATCTATTTTTTGCGGGTTGTTCCAGTTCATTCCTGCTTCGTCGACTGATAGCTTAATCGCTCCATCAGCAACAGAGGCATGATAATGATTGAATTCTTGCAGCGTATGGCGCTGTGCATCTTCTTGTAGCCCTGTTAGAATATGCTGCGATTGGAGCGAGAAGGCCCGTTTTTGGGCATCGTTCCCAAGGCTTTCAGCTATGCGCGAAGCCGCATCGCCAAGCTTTGCGCTATATTCATCAGACAGAGGTTGCCCGCTTTGCCGTTGCAGAGCGTTAAGACCTTTTTGCGAAAACAACCCGTATTGCGGGTTGAACTTCAAATCAAGCTCAGTTTGACGAAGTTGGTTCAGCGCATCTGCCGTTCGCACTTGATTGACGGCCATCGCGTCATCAGCTTGGATGTCCGCAAGGGTTCCGCCGAAGCGTTCCATCGCTTGGCCCTGTTGGGCTTGTTCACGAAAAGGCTGTGCTAAAAAGTCAGGCGTGACAACTGAACTTTGCCGGACGCCTGGCAATCCAGAGGGTTCGACGGTTGGCGTATTGTTGGGGCTATAGGAGGGAACGCGCGGCACGGGCTATGTCCTCCCAAACCAGAAATCGCTGTTGCTTATGCCGTTCTTTTTGGCCGTGTACCACTTTTCGGAAATGTTTCCTGCGCTGGTTAGCAGTGATGTCCCCGCGCGCATGAAGGGCGATATTTGATCCCTTTGCCAGCGTAACGCGGTCGCATTAGCACGATCTGTTGCCGCTTGGGTTCTATGCCCCCATGCTTGTTTAAGAGAGTTATCGCGTATTGTAAGGGCATCGCGCTCGCCCAAATATTTGGTCGAAGTTAAGACATCAACGGGAGAGCCTTCGGTAAGGTCGACCCCGTTCGCGGCCATAGCAGCGCGTTGCGAGCTATAAACCGATGCGGTCTTAAGTCGTTGATTTTGTTCCTCTGTCTGCCCACGTTGAATAGCGTCCTGGGCTTCCCACTCGGCGATTTGGGCGTTGTTGTCGGCGATGGCCGCCTGATACTCATACCCCTTCTTTTCCGCCTGCGCGGACTGGTAGGCGCTCATGGCTTGCATTCCTGCGCCCGCTACCATCATTGCGCCTGTACACACGTATGTTCGCTCCGCCCTTGTCAAAAGAAGGCCATTTTGGCAGGGTGACTATGCAGCGCGGGTTATGTGGTGTGCACACCGGAGGGGATATGGACACTCATCAAGCAATTGGTCAGGGAATAATTGGCGGTCTCACTGCCGCCTTTTTGGTGCTTGTTGTGCTTGCGTTTAGGTTTTTAATACGACGCATTCGCAATTTTTTTTCAAAACGACAAAACGGCAACCCAGTGACGCCGTAGGGCTGCGGTGCTTCAACGGTAAAGCCAAACCGTTTAAGCCACTTTATGCTTGCCTCGTTTCGCGCGTCGACAAAGTTAGCTAAATGGCTAAATAATACTAACATCTCTCCGACCCACCGCCGCCCATCACGCCATAATTCGCGGGGGTAGTCGAACATCTTCTCTGTGCCGAGCATCCAGGGAATGCCGGTTGCGCCGAGCAGGGATGCTGGGGCTACGCCGAAAATCGCCACAGGCTCACCAGTAAGCGCGTCAACGGTTGTCCTAACAAGCGTGCTGTTATCGACCGATCGGCTCAACAATGCGCCAATATCGCAGTCATCGCCGTGCGCGGCCTTGAGCTCAGCAACATCCGCCGTGCGCATATTCAGGGCAATGTAAACGATGTCCTCAGCTAACACGTCACGAAAAAGACATCTAACCGCCAACGACCACCTCAAGCGTCATGTTGAGAACTGTTATCGGAAGCGGATCGGCTTGTTGAACGTAGATTTGTGCGCCGCTTCCCCAATCGGGTTGAACGTCGATCTCGATTTCGTCGGTTTTCAACGCGGGCGGCGAGCCCAGCGGCTCCGTTGTGCGCTGCTTGTACTGGGTGAGCATATCCAGTGACGGGCCCGCAAAGACGCCGCTGGAATTGAGAACGCGCATCGTGACTTTATTGACGTTCTTTACACAACCTTGGCCGAAGGCCATCATGGCTTCGGTTGATAAAGGCAGCGTCTGCATTGTTGCGGTTATGGGTAGGCCAAACTGGATTTTCCTCGCTGGTTGATCAAGTGTAAACGAGCCGTTTTGAACCACAAGTTGCCGGTGGACTGCGCCGTCGGCGAGAATATTTATGGTTTTGCCCTCTAGCCAGGTTACTCCGCTGATCGTTGTTACAGGTTCCTCACTGCTATAGGTTGCCCCACAATCTACAAAGAAGGCATCCGCTGGCGTTTCAAAACGTCGGCTGCGCATGCGCTCGATAAAGCGTTTGGTTTGACCGTTGATTGTCCGCCGGATGATGGCGTAAAGCATGTCCTCGTTGTTTTCATTGACTGTGGTGACGCTTTCAAAAAGGCCGTCCGTCGTGTGCTGGTGCCATGCCCAAACCTGTTGTTCAGGAAGGTAGGTCATGCCCAGCAATTTGCCGCACGAGCTTACGCACCACAGAATTTGCGTCGGTGCCTTGGCAAAGGCCTTGTCGACGATGGTCATGTAATCAAACAGATGTGGCGCCATAATGCTCCGGTCGAGCGTAATGTAACCGTTGGCTTGCCAGTCGTAGCGCATTTCATGAACGCGCCCGTTGGTTGTCGAATAAAGCATGTTGGTGTTGGCAACAACGGGTTGCGCATCTCCAGCACCTACATAGGTTTGAGGGCGAACGGATATGCTATTTGGCGTGATGGCGTCGGAATTAAGGGAGGTAACGCGACCTGTGCCGCTCGCCGTGAGCACAATCAGGTTCGCCAAAGGCACAAGGTGTTTAATTGCGCTGGCTTCGCGTGCGGCAATGCGAATGGCGATACGATCATCATCACGCGTCGGGATTGAATAGTTCAAATTTGATTCCGTGCCGGATCTTGTCATCCAAAGATTTAGTGGCCGGTCGGTCGTTCCTCCAAAGCTGCGCCGTTGCTCGAAATAAGATACGGCGGCTGGGTAGTTGCCCGCGCCGGTGAAAGGAGTGTCCTGAATGGCCGGTGTTTGCGAAATATCCGGCGTGATGTTGTTGTCGACAAAGCTGGTTGAGCCCGATTGCCCGATATAGCCATAAAGGCCATTGGAGTATTTATAAACGTTGTACCGCACCGCGTTGGCGACCGCGCCCCATGCAATCGTGTTCTGATTACCGGCGGTATTGAGGTTGTTATTGCAGGAAGCCTTTGACGAAGGCAAGGATTCCTCAAGATTGCCGCTGGCGACCGCCGTGACGACGTATTGGTAATTCGTGGTTCCCGTGCCGGTTGGTGTCGCTGTTACGCCGGTTGGCGCTGTGATGGTTGCTCCGAAGGTAATCGCGCCGAATGTCCAATTCGTCGCGCCGTAGCGGCGTAGTTCGCTTGGCGGATATACTTTATGCGTTGTCGTGATGATGTCACTGGATTGGACGTAGGTGATTTGAAAGAGATCAGCCGCTGCGTAAGAATTGGCTACCTCGTAAGGCGTTTCGCCGTCCAGCAACACGGCGGCATTCGTGATGAACCGGAAATATCCCGCGCCCAACTCAATCGCAAATGTCTGCGATTGGTTGAAGGTGAAGGGGATCAAGCGCGTGGGGTTGGCCGAGTTTTTAACCTCGCAGACCATTTCAAAGCCGGGGCGGTTTGTGCATGGGCCGTGGGGAAGCGTGATGAAGTTTTGGCAGAGAGCGAGCCCGGTTTGAAATTGCGCAAGATCGGGGCGTCCGAACAATTCCGGCGAAAGTTCGCCGTTGGCAAAAGACCGTGTGAGCGTACGGACATTGCTCATCGTCTAGCAATCCACGGCACGCTATGCGTCACCGATGTTTTTCTGTTATTGGCGTCGGATGACTTTGCTTTCGGCAACAGGCCTAGACATGCCTTGTAACAATTTTGCGAGGCTTTTATGCCGTTATCACCCTTGATGATCGGCCCTGCGATATATGATGCGAGCAACCATGCCAACGCATCGGTGAATAACGCGGAAAATTTTGTCGGGTCAGTGATGGTTATAACATACTGAAGAACAGCGTTTTCCTGATTGGTGTAAACTATATCGTTGCCGTTGGCGTCCGCTTCAACAATGAAGGGTTTGGGATCGCTGTCATCCGGCGCGTCGGGGTCAAAAATATTCAGGTAGCTCTGTACGCTGGAAGGCCCAGCGTACGCGTAAGTCCATTGCGAAGAGGTATTGGCCACGGGAGCTAAGGCTACGCGCCGCGTGGCAAATCCCCACGCGTGCATTTCCAGCAATGTGTTGCGTGCGATGGGATAAAACCGTGCGCAATGTTCGGCGTGCGGACTGCCGTCAGGCGGTTTGAAGCTTGAGATTGTCGCGCTTGCCCCAAGACGAGCTAAAGCAAGATTGGATATATCGACTTCCGAAGCCACAGCTTTTCACCTCAAAAAAGCGAGGGGGTTGTTACACCTCCTCTTAGTTGTCGCCATGCTACCGAGGAGGAAATCACACCAAATCGTTGGCCAAACCGTCGTTCTTGCCAGCAAGCAAAGACGCACCGCGTTTGTCAGTAGCGGGAGGTTTAACCTTGCCATCGGGCTTTTCACCTTCCGGCTTGGCAACCTGCTTAACAGGCTCCATCCATTTGCCGATCTTTTTGCTGTCATCAATCTTGAAAACATCTCCTACGCGACGGCGTATGCCGCCGTAGAAACCTTCGGAAACAGCACGAACTTGCTTAGCCATGCATAACCCCCTTAAACGCCGTCAGGCATTGCAACCCACTTGGACACGTCCGTCGTGAGGAATGCATTGACCTTGCCTGCGGTAAGGGCGGCGGTGCCGACATTCTGCAAAATGCCGAGGTAACGTTCATACGTTCCCAAAGGCAGCTTCACAGCGGCGACAAGATAACCCTCAACCAGCGTTGCCTTGGGGATCGCCGCCGTAGCAAAATGCACCGTGGCCGAGCCGTCCGTGGCGATAGCCGCTTGCGCATCCGAGGCGAGCTCAAATGACACCGTCGCAGCGCCGTCGGAAGTTACGGCGTTATCCACCTGGATTACGGCATAAAGGTCTTGGCCGTTGCCAATGTCGCTTGCCGTGGAGCCGAGGTCGATAACGTCGCCAACGAGTGCGCGGCCTGTGCCCGAAGTGCTTAGGGCCGCTGCGTCAGCGAATTCATTGCGTTCATCAAGGATCATGGTTTGTTTCCTTTCCGGTTAAGGAGCGGCATTAGATGCCGCTCTCAGCGTTGGTGATAGCGTCGCAGCGACGAACTGGGATGCCGTCGAACATCGGCACAC
>CAZYPX010000043.1:0-13722 GCA_964649675.1 uncultured Rhodospirillaceae bacterium
ATGGCGGCCGGAGGATCGCCGTCCATCGAACCAAAGTTGCCCTGCCCGTCGATAAGCGGAAGGCGCATGGAGAAACCCTGCGCCATGCGCACCATCGCGTCGTAAATCGCGGCGTCGCCGTGCGGGTGATATTTACCCATGACGTCGCCGACGATGCGCGCCGATTTCTTGTAAGGCTTGCCGCTGTCGTACCCGCCTTCTTTCATCGCGTAAAGAATGCGGCGATGCACGGGCTTAAGGCCATCGCGCACGTCGGGCAACGCACGGCTGACGATCACGCTCATGGCATAGGCGAGATACGATTGCCGCATCTCGTCTTCGATGGTGATCTGCGTAACGTCGGACGGCGGAGGATTTTGCGTTGTTGCTTCGCTCATTTGAACATCGTTTCTTTGAAGGGAAAATTCCCGTTTTTTCGTTCTTGAAACAGGGGTTTAAATTATGGAGGAAACCTAGCACCAAGACAGCTTCGCGACAAACGAAAAATTCCACAAAACCCTTTGTTTTTCAATCGGTTACTTTAATCCAGCGGGTCGCTTTCATAGGTCAGGCGGAAAAATGTTTCTTCACACAACCCTGCGCCCGAAGGCACATTAACAGATTGATAAGTTATTGAGGTCCTGTTGAGGCTTTCTGATTTGCGCAAGGGACCGCAATGGCTTTTGTTGGGTTGACGAACACGGTATGGCGGTCACTGGGCATGACGTGGCATAATGAGCAGATTGTTTGTCTGACGGAGGTGCTGTGTGGGATTTTGACGGCGCAAAGCATCAACTCGGCGCGCTTGGCAACTCGGGTGAACTAAGCCCTGTGTATTTTAATGACCCACCCTCTTTCGCCACACCTTCACCTCCGCCTTGACCCTTTTCGGCGCGGTGCCGCCCAGGCTTGTGCGGCTTTGAATGGCCTTTTCGGGCATCAGCAAGTCATAGATAGACTTATCCAAACGCGGCTCGATCTTTTTCATCTCGTCCAGTTTCAGTTCGTCCAAACGGCAGCCTTTCGTTTCCGCCAAGCGCACAATCTGCCCCGTGATATGATGGGCTTTGCGGAAAGGCACGTTAAAGTTTTTCACCAGAGCATCGGCCAAATCGGTCGCGGTCAGAAATCCGCGCTGCGTCGCCGCCTTCATCGTATCGGCGTTGACCTTCATGTCGCGCACCATGCCCGTCATCGCGGCGATCATCATTTCAAGCTCGTCCGCTGCCTTCATCACGGGCGGCTTGCTGTCTTGCAGATCCTTGTTGTAGGTCAGCGGCAAGCCTTTCATAAGCATCGAGAGTGTTGTCAACGCGCCGAACAGCACGCCCGCTTTCGCGCGGATGAGTTCCGCCGCATCGGGGTTGCGCTTTTGCGGCATGATGGAACTGCCTGTCGTAAAGGCCTCGGACAATTTGATAAAACCGCATGCATCGCTGGCCCACAGGATAATTTCCTCGGCGAAACGCGAGAGGTGAACGCCGCAAATGCTCGCTGCGCTTAAAAACTCAAGCGCGTAATCGCGCGAGGCCACAGCATCCATGGAATTCGCCATGGGGCGATCGAAGCCTAGCGCCTTCGCCGTCATGTTGCGATTGATCGGGTACGACGTTCCCGCCAGCGCCGCCGCGCCAAGAGGGCATTCATTAAGTCTTGTCCTCGCATCAGCAACCCTACTCCTGTCGCGCCCAAACATCTCGACATACGCCAACAGATGGTGGCCGAACGTCACCGGCTGGGCCGGTTGCAAATGCGTATAGCCCGGCATGATCGTCGCCGCATGCTTGTCGGCCTGATCGACAAGGGCGCGTTGTAAGTCGCCCAACAAACCGCCGATCCTGTCGATGGCGTCGCGTGTCCACATCCGTATATCGGTCGCCACCTGATCGTTGCGCGAACGCGCCGTATGCAAACGTCCTGCCGTGTCGCCAATCAATTCGGCCAGACGCGACTCGATATTCATGTGAATGTCTTCAAGTTGCGTCTTGAATGGAAATTTGCCGCTTTCGATTTCACGTAAAATTTGATCCATGCCTTTGCGTATCGTCTGAACGTCTTTCGCGCTTATAATCCCGCATTTGGCGAGCATGTCGGCGTGGACGACCGAAGCCGCAATGTCCTGCAAGTAAAGCCGCTTGTCCGCGTCCAGGCATTCGTTGATCCGCGCCATGGCCTCGGCAGGCCCGCTTTTGTAATGCCCGCCCCACATGGCGTTGGCTTTCGGCGCGGTTTTCTGTTTGTTCTTTTTTGAGGCCGTCATGTCGTTCGCCTTTATTCTTTCTTTTTCGCCGCCGCTTTTTCCAGCGCGACGACACCCGGCAATTCCTTGCCTTCCATCCATTCAAGAAATGCGCCACCCGCCGTGGACACATAGCCGATGTCGCCTGTTACGCCCGCGTGCGCCAAAGCCGCCACCGTGTCGCCGCCGCCGCCCACCGACATGATCTTGCCCGCGCGCGTAAGCTCGGCCACGGCTCTGGCGATTTCGTTCGTGGCGAAATCGAACGGAGGCAGCTCGAAAACGCCCAAAGGCCCATTCCACACCACGGTGCGGCAGGCCTTCAGCATCTCGACAAGGCGGGCCGCTGTTTTGGGGCCAAGATCCAAAATCATCTTGCCTTCCGGCACATCCCCGGCGGAAACGGTTTGCGCGCCTGCGTTCGGCTTCATTTCGTCGGCCACGACGACGTCTTCCGGCAACAAAATCGTGCATCCTTTTTGTTCGGCCTTCGTCATGATGATGCGCGCGGTGTTCAGCATTTCCGGCTCGTACAGCGACTTGCCGACACTCAAGCCCTTGGCCTGCAAGAACGTGTTCGCCATGCCGCCGCCCAGCGCCAGAACGTTCACCTTGGAGATCAGATTGTTGAGCAAATCAAGTTTCGTCGAAATTTTTGAGCCGCCGACAAGCGCGATCACAGGCCGCTCGGGCTTGTCCAGGGCTTTCGCGAGCGCGCTCAGCTCCTCCTGCATGAGCCGCCCCGCCGCCGACGGAAGCATATCGGCCAACCCGGCCGTGGACGCGTGCGCGCGGTGGGCAGCGGAAAAAGCGTCGTTCACGAAAACGTCGCCCAATCGCGCCAGCTCCGTCACGAACGCCGGATCGTTCTTTTCCTCGCCTTCGTGAAAGCGCGTGTTTTCCAGCACAAGAATCTGCCCGGGCAAAAGCTTGCTTACCGCGTCCCGCACCCTCGAACCGATACAGTCTTCGGCGAACGTCACGGGTTGGCCCACGATTGCTGCCAAGGCTTCTGCGACGGGGCGTAGGCTGTATTTAGGGTTCGGCTTGCCCTCGGGACGGCCAAGGTGCGCCAAAACGACGATCCGCGCCTGCGCCTTGATCAAATCGCGCAACGTGGGCAGCGAGCGCTCAAGCCGCGTCGCGTCGCTTACGCTGCCGTTCATCATCGGCACGTTGTAATCCTCGCGCAGAAGAACGGCCTTGGCGTTGAGATCGAGATCATCGAGGGTCAGAAAATTCGTCACGTGGCCTCCTGTTGTGGTAAAAACAAAAGTGCGGAAGGGCGTACCATTTAAGGCTTTCGGGAAGATTCTGTCCATATGCCGATTTCTTCCTTTTTTGCCCGAAAACAGGGAACATTTGGTCTTTCTTCGATCAAAACCGGGTAATGTTTCTTCCCTTTTCACAAAACCTTCCTCTTGTGCTATGGGAAACCTTGAAACGCCTTCCTAATCGTATGGTTTAAATCATGGAAAAACGCCAAAATGTCGCCCCCTTACCCCCCGACATCGCCAAAATGTCGTTCGAGGACGCCTTGATAGAATTGGAAAAGCTCGTTAAACAACTCGAAGACGGCAAGGCGAAACTCGACGATGCCATCGGGGCCTATGAACGCGGCGCATTGCTTAAAAAACATTGCGAAAACAAGCTTCGCGACGCTCAGGCCCGCATCGAGCAAATCGCCATGGCCGACAACGGAGAAGGCTTGAGTTTAGCCCCTTTTAAGGTTTAGTTTTCCTCTCCCGCTGCGGCTTTTCCAAAACTTCTTTTACGGTCTATCGTCCATGCCCTCAGTCAGCCCCTCCCTCGCCGCCACCATGACGAACGCCGCCGCTGCCGTCAACGAAGCCATGGAAAGAATCCTCCCCCGTTCCGATTTCGCCGAACGCAAACTGTTCGACGCCATGCGCTACAGCGCCCTCGACGGAGGCAAGCGTTTGCGCCCCTTTTTGGTCATGAGTTCGGCGTCGTTGTTCGGCGTAAACGAGGATTGCGCGTTGCGCGCAGCGGCGGCCGTTGAATGCGTGCACTGCTATTCTCTGGTGCATGACGATTTGCCCGCGATGGACAACGCCGACATGCGCCGCGGCAAACCGACAACCCACAAAAAATACGACGAAGCGACGGCCATTTTGGCGGGCGACGCTTTGTTGACGCTTGCCTTTGAAATTCTCGCCGATCCGCGCACGCACGAAGACCCCAAGGTGCGCTGCACTCTCGTGACCGCGCTGGCCAAGGCATCAGGCGTAAACGGCATGGTGGGCGGACAAATGCTCGACCTGATCGCCGAAACGACCGAGATTGATATGGGCGCCATCACACGCCTGCAACGCATGAAAACGGGCGAATTGATCGCTTTCTCCGCCGAAGCCGGCGGTATTTTAGGCAAAGCCTCGCCTCAGCACCTCAACGCTCTACGCGCCTATGCCCATGACTTGGGATTAGCGTTCCAGATCATCGATGACCTGTTGGACGCCGAAGGAACGGAAGCCGAAACGGGCAAATCTGTTGGTCGCGATGCAGGCGCCGGCAAGGCAACGTTCGTCACGATTCTTGGCTTGGAGCGAGCACGCCACCAGGCGCATCTGCTCTCCGAACAAGCGATTGGGCATCTTGGCGCGTTTGGCGGACGCGCCAAAAACCTCGAAGACGTTGCGCGATTCGTTGTGGAAAGAAAAAGCTAATCTAAACGCCCGTGTCCGGCAAAGGCGATCCCGAGCGAATCATGTCGGCAAGCGGCCCAAAATGGGTGGCGACTCGCTCGTAAACGGGTCTTTTGAAATCGACGATTAGAGCCGGCGTTTTTTCGAGCGGCATCCATTGCCACGCGACAAATTCAGGCTTTTCGGGCTCAAACTCGCCCGCAAGATTAATGTCGCAGTCCCGTCCCTGAAACAAAAGGGCAAACCAAGTTTGCTCCTGCCCTCGATACTTTCCCCGAAACACCCCGTGACGAAATTGAAGGTAATCGGGAAATTCATAACGCAGAATATCAGGTATCATTCCGATTATGGATGCGTTGTCGGTGCCTATTTCTTCTTTCAGCTCTCTTTTTGCCGCGATTCGCAAATCCTCGCCTTTTTGCACCCCCCCTTGCGGCATTTGCCATGCGCCCCGACGATCGCGCCGTTCAGCGCATAACACCAAACCATCACGATTAAACAGGCAAAGCCCTACGCCGACGCGATAAGGGAGATTGTTTTTGTCCATTGTCATTCCAACACAGCCGTCAAGGGAGCCAAAGCTATACCGCGGCTTGGCAATTGCTTTGTCCACGCTTCAAGCCTGTCGAGCGTCACCGGCAAGGGCGTGGCCAGGCCAACGGCGCGGCCTTCCACGTGCGCTCTTTGCTCGAGCTCACGCAAAGCCGCATCTATAGCCGCAGGCGTCGGCTCGATATCCAGAGGCAACATGTTTTGAGCAACGGGTACGCTATCCTGCTTGGCCAGCTCTTTCACCACGCTATGCGGCGACACGCGCGCGTCAAAGATCATAAGACCCCGCTTTTTCAAAGCATCAAGAACAACCTGCATTTTGCCGGGATCAGTCGTAAACCGCGATCCGCTGAGGGTCGTAATCCCCACATAGCCCGTTCCTTGGCCCAGCGCCCAATTTAGCCTTTGTTCGACATGGCTGTTTGGAAGGTTCGTGAGCAGCGCGTTGGGCCCTGGGTCGCTGTTAGGATAATCGAAGGGCTCCATAGGAACGGCGATAAGCGTTTCATGGCCATCGCCTCGGGCGCGCTCAAGCCATGTGGCCACAGAAGGGTTTTGAGCGTCAAAAGCCATGGTTACGTTTGCGTGGAGACGCCGCAACGCCGCATCCGACGCTATACGGGACATCCCCATATCAGCCACAACTATCGCCACGCGCGGGCGCCTGTCGCCATGATGAAAGGGTCGCGCATAAACTTGCCAGGGCTTGCGCCCGTTTTCACCGATTATCGGCAAATTGCCTTGGGAGGTTTCCTCAGCCAGCGCAAGCTGCGGGGCTTGCTCCATGCGCGAAGCCCCATCATCAATGTCGTTAACGGCAATAGCCTCCGGATCAGAAGAGGCCCCGTCACCAGTCGAAAGCATTGATGGGACGGAAGCACCGGTTCTGTTCTCAGAAAAAACATCGCGGTGCTGCTTTCCGGCTTCGCCCAGCTCGTTTTGATGTAAGGACGATAGTCTTTCATCAAGACGTGAAGACATGGCCGCTATAACAATTAAACCGAGCAATGCGCCGGTAACAGCCAGTTTCAGCTTGCGCGGATAATGGGCAAGAAATGTTTCCTTCCTGATATATGTCTCATGTGCGGGCGAAGACATGCCGCTATCACTGATCACTTTTTGTCTCTCCAGGCAATGCGTTTTTCGTCTCGAACAAGTGCACGCCGCGTATCAGGTCTAGAGCCCGGGCCAACTGATAGTCAAAGGCGTCTTTTTTCTTGCCTGACCCATCGCCCGACTTGTCTTTATCTTTGCCTTTCGTTTTTCCGTCGGCATCTTCGCCGTCTTTGGAACGGCTGTCTGGCATCAACTCATCCGCCGATGGGGTCGATTTTTCCGTGTCGTTGGACAAGGCTCCCCTGAGATCCGCTTCACGTATGCCGAAGCCCTGGGCGACCTCTTCGAGTTTGGCGGGCTGTACGGTTATGTCAGGTTCTATGCCGAGCTGCTGGATCGAACGGCCCGAAGGCGTGTAGTAACGCGCCGTCGTCAGGCGCATCGCGCCGCCGCCCGCAATAGGAATAATCGTTTGCACCGAGCCTTTGCCGAACGTTTTTGTTCCCACAAGAATGGCGCGTCTGTGATCCTGCAAAGCGCCGGCGACAATTTCGGAGGCCGAGGCCGAACCGCCGTTTATTAAAACGGCGATGGTCTTTCCGTTTGTCTTATCCGAGCCTTTCCCAAAATAGGCCTGGTTTTCTTCCTTATGGCGCCCGCGCGTGGACACGATCTCTTTGTCGGCCTCAAGAAACGTGCTGGACACGGAAATGGCTTGGTCCAGCAGCCCCCCGGGGTTATTCCGCAAATCGAGCACATAGCCGATCAGCTTGTTGCCCATTTGCTTATCGATTTCGGCGAGCGCTTTTTCAAGACCAGGCTGGGTTTGCTCGTTGAAAGCGGTTATACGGATATAGGCTATGTCTTTTTTGGGTTCCCAGCGAACGGACTGAATCTTGATCACGGCCCGGGCCAGAGTCACATCGAACGGTTGCCCGCTAATGCCTCCACGGCGTATCGTTAACGTGATTTTCGTTCCGGGCGTTCCCCGCATTTTTTCGACAGCCTCGTTCAGCGTCATTTCCGTGACAGGCTTTGCGTCCAGATGCGTGATCAAATCGTTAGGCTGAAGACCGGCGCGCGCGGCGGGCGTATCGTCGATGGGCGAAATAACCTTGACGAGATTGTTTTCCATGGTCACCTCGATGCCCAGCCCGCCGAACTCACCGCGCGTCTGCGTTTGCATGTCCTCGAAGCTTTTCTTGTTGAGATAGCCAGAGTGCGGATCCAGAGAGCTCAACATGCCGTTAATGGCATATTCCACGAGTTTTTCGTCGGACACAGGATCGACGTAATCGGCCCGTATGCGCTCCAAAACATCCGAAAACAGGGTAAGTTGTTTAAAAGTATCGTTGGATTCAGACGATGCCGAAGAGACGTTCTTCCCGGGACCTATGGCCCTTTGCCGCGCCATAACTTCCTGAGACTGTGCGCACAAAAACGCAAGAAAAAGCAAGGGCAAAAGACGCAAGGACACACGCAACATCGAAAAACCTCAAGGTATAAAATCGCTCTGTTTCGCAAGACTTGGCGCAGTCTAAGGTTTGGTTAACAAGTCCGCAAGAGCAAGATCGTTATAAATGGAAAGGAACCCCTGATCTTCTGAACGCAATTCCAGAAACTCTCTTACTCAGCCTTCCATGTCGATGGATTAACGGGCTCGCCCTTGTGCCGCCATTCGAAATACAACTCTTGCGGCACCTTACCGTCATCCGGCATTACCCCCAAAGGCTCTCCCGCCGCGACACTTTGCCCAACGTTCGTATCGATGCGGCCAAAACCAGCCAAAAAACTATGATATCCTTGGACGTGTTGTAAAATGACTATCTGGCCATACCCTTGGAAAGGCCCGGCAAAAGCGACCCTGCCCGCTTGGGGTGCAACAACAAGGCTTCCGCCGGTTGCCCGCATGGTAACACCTTGATTTGTAACGCCAAACTCGTCTTTTGCGCCATAAGAACGTACAAGGGTTCCGTTTACGGGCGTCTTAAGGTCGCGGGCAAGAGGCGGAGGCTTTATATTTTTCGGAACCGGGGCTCTAAGCGCGACCTTTTCCATAAGTTGCCGCAAGTCCTTGGCCTCTTCGGCCAGCGCTTCCATTTCTTTGGCCAACGCGCTTTTTTCAGCCGTCGTAACATTCAAAAATTGCTGTCGCGTTTTGACAAGCCCGTCAAGATCGGAACGCTGCGCGTTCAGTTGTTGCTGTGCCGAGGCAACGCGTCGTTTCTTTTCTGCGGCATCTCGCCGCAACTTTTCAAGTTCCTTGAGTTCGCGACTCAGGACGATTGTTTCCCGTTCAAGGCGGGGTAATAAAGCGCGCAAAAGGAGCGCGCGCCGCCACGTATCCTCCGTTAATGGCCCCTTTAACAAATAGACCTCGGGAGGCTGTCGGCTAAACCTTAACAAAGCTTCGGCCATTGAGCCAAGCTTGACCTGCGCTCCCGACAGGTCTTCTTCGCGTTTTGTTATGTCGTTCTCAAGCGCACGCAACCGGTCTTTAAGCGCGTTTTGTTCATTTTGTTTAATCTCTAAAGCCTGTGTAGCCTGCACAAGCTCCTTTTGCAGAGAGCTTAATTCTTTCGTGGTGTCCTTTTCTTGTTTTGCAAGCCTTTCGGCTTCGGCTTTTTGTTGCAAAAGCTTTTGCTCAACGCGCTTCAGGTCCTCCGCCGTCTCTGCCCGCGCAAAGAAGGGTATAGACTGCAGCGCCACGAACAATATGCCCGCAAGCATCATGAGCGATCTAGCCGACAAGCAGGGTCTCTCCGTCCATTTCCGATGGCTTGGCCAGACCCATCAGGGCCAAAAGAGTGGGCGCAACGTCGGCGAGCTTGCCGTCCCGCAAGCGCGTCACATGAGAAGGGGCGTTTACAAGAATCACGGGAACCGGCGCAAGAGTATGGGCCGTATGGGGGCCTTGGGTGGCAGGGTCGTGCATGGTTTCACAATTTCCATGATCCGCCGTCAACAACACGGCACCGCCAACGTCTTCTATAGCCGAAAAAAGTTTTTCCAGACATTGGTCAACAACTTCCACGGCGGCGACGGCCGCTTTCAAAGAACCTGTGTGGCCCACCATATCGGGATTGGCATAGTTCAGAATAATTAAGTCGAAGGTATTGCTCCTTATGGCCTCCACGACGCGGTCCGTTACTTCATATGCCGACATTTCCGGTTTTTGGTCATAGGTCGCGACTTTCGGGGAAGGAATCATGATGCGTTCTTCGTTCGGATACGGATCCTCTCTTCCTCCGTTAAAGAAAAAGGTTACATGAGGATATTTTTCTGTCTCTGCGATACGCAATTGCCTTAAGCCTTCGTTCGCAATGATCTCGCCCAACGTGTTAACGATCGGCTTTGGGGGGAAAATGGGGCGGATGAAGGCATTCAACCGGTCAGAGTATTCAACCATCCCGACAGCGGCGGCGAAGCTTATGGTCTTCTTGCGAGGAAACCCTTCAAAAACCGGCTCCAGCAAAGCCGACAAAATTTCGCGCGCGCGGTCAGCCCGAAAATTGGCGAACAAAATACCGTCGCCATCGCACATTCCCTGATATCCATCTATGGCTACCGGTAAAACAAATTCATCCGTAACGCCGTTTTCATAGCTTTTCTTGATGGCTTCGACCGGATCTTGGGCAAGGGAGCCAGAGCCTTGCGTCAGCAAATCATAAGCCTTTTCAACACGCTCCCACCGCTTGTCGCGATCCATTGCGTAATAACGCCCGCATAGGCTTGTTATCTTCACCCCGTTAATGCCGGTTAAGTCTGCTTGCATTTTTTCAATGCAACTGGCGGCGCTTTGAGGGGGCATATCACGGCCATCAAGAAAGGCGTGAATATTCACGGGGACGCCTTTCTGGGCCAAGATGCCCGCCAAAGCCACCATATGATCTTGGTGCGCATGAACGCCTCCGGGCGACGCAAGCCCCATAATGTGGCATGTGCCTCCGGTTTTTTTCAGCTTAACCGCCAAATCGTTGAGGGACTCTTTTGCGTCAATCTGGCCTTTGGCCAAAGCGTTGTTTATCATGGGCAGGTCCTGAAACACCACGCGCCCCGCGCCGAGATTCATGTGCCCGACTTCGGAATTTCCAATCTGGCCCGCAGGCAAGCCCACGGCTTCTCCCGAGGCGTTCAGCAAAGCATGCGGGCAGCTGTCCCACTTTTTACGGAATTCGGGGGTTTTCGCCTGGGCAGGGGCATTGTTCTCGGGATCCTCGCGATACCCCCAGCCATCGAGAACGCAAAGCACCACTGGACGTCGCTTGTTTTGACTACTCATAGTCCACGTTCCCTCTTTTTATCTTAGTCCCTATGATAGGGGTGACCGCTGTTGATTTGCTGCGCGCGGTACAGTTGTTCCAGCAACATAACGCGCGCCAGCATATGCGGCCATGTTTTGCGGCCCAAGCCCAAAGTAAAGTCGGCCCTTTCCTTTGCGGCATCGGTTAATCCATCCGCGCCGCCGATAATAAAAACCAAATCCCTCACACCTTGGCCTTTCCATGCCGCAAGTTTTGAAGCCAATTCGCGACTTGATAAGTCCTTGCCGCGCTCATCCAGAATGACAACATAAGCTCGGGAAGGGATGGCGGCAAGCAATGCCCTGTTTTCGCCGTCTTGCGTTGGGGCCGTAACTTCTTTTATCGCGACAAAATCCGTTAGTCTTTTTGTGTATTCATGGCACAAATCGGCATGGGGTCCCCGCATACGCCCGACGGCAAGAATGTGCATTTTCATGCAGGGTTTTCGTCTTCGGAAGACGCCCCGGTTTGCTCGCGCGATACGTCGGTTTGTTTTTCTTTGTTGCCGTTCTCGTTTTCTTCGGCGGGCGTCTTCGCTTGCTCGCGCTTGTCTAGCTTTTTGGACAGTTTCTCCAAGGCCTTTTCTATATCCTCAGGCGTCGGCTTGTCCGGCAAATTGCCTTGGCGGTCCTTGACAATGGCCGTGGCATGGGCGGAAGCAAAAGCCGCAGCCGTCGCTTTATCGCCACTCACCGAAGCCTTTGCGGATGCAGCTCCGGTCTGGGCTCCTGCCGCGCCGCCGGAACTGACGGACGTGCCGGCCACATCTTTGTCCGCAATGGCAACCGCTTCCACGGAGGGTTCGCGGTAAACAGGCATCAACGCGGCTTTCAATCCATGTGATTGGGTTTCCGCCGCAGCTTTGTCGGTCGTAGCCTTTCCGGTAACGCGCGCGCCGACAATAACGCTTTTAGTTTGATGTGTCGTGGCGCCCGAACTCGAAGCGGCATAAACTTGTGTCGCGCCTGAAAAAGCCGGGTTCACGGGAAGACTGTGCGGGAAAACGCCACCGGACGTGTTCAACCAACGCAGCGCGCTGGCAGGAAGCCATTCAATTCCTTTAAAGGCCACATTCACCAGCGCCAACGCCATCACGGCATAGAAAAGAGACATGCCCACGCGCATGGAGATAAACGCGTCGCCATGGCCGACATAAAACATGCTGGCGAGAGGCATATAGAGGCTGTTCAATAACGCAAGGGCAAACATTAAAGCGACTAATCCCATAACGAATCCCGCAAGCGTTAAAAACGGACGCAAAAAGACACCAAGCCATAGCCAGTACGCCTGTCGGGCTATGGGGCCGCTTAAACCCTCTCCGGATGGATAAAGGTGCGCAAGGGCAACCAGCGGCAGAACGGCAATGGCCGCAAAGACGGTCAACAGCCACGCCAAAACACCCAGAAGAAAACGGTACATCGGCAACAAAGGCGCCACAAACAGCAACGCAAGACCTGAAAGCGCAAAGGCGACGCCAGTTATGGCAAACGCCACCGCGCTGCCCATTACGCCGGGCTCCGCCAGGCCGGGGCCCGCCATTCCCAAAATATAAGATCCCAAGGCATGATAGCGCCGACCGATTTCGGCAAGACCCGCAATGGGGTTATTAGCAGTTTCACGAAGAAGATCCGCATGGGCCTTGCGCGAGGCCTCCTTTTGTGTCGAGCTTGCCCACACCCCGTGCGTCGCCATGGCGTTACCCAGCAAACGCCTAAAAACATAAGAACCGGAAGCCGAGTCCAGGGCGGATGTTATGTGATCGGCAAGATCGAGCGTATCGACGGCTATAACCTCGCCTCCGGCAATTTGCTGCGCATAAAGCCAAAGACGCGCCGCTCTCATGCCCAAGGACACTTGCTCGTACAAAGTATAAACTTTATCAAGCTGATGCGATGCGAGATTGCGCAACACGGCATCATTCAACACGGACTCCGCGATCATCGCGCTTGAAAGCGCCTTGTGGCCCAGCACAGGCGCGTGAACAGAAGGAATTGTGTGCGCGGCAATCTCCCCAAAAACCATTTGGCGGCGAATGATTTTTCCAAGAAAAAATCCCGCAGAAGCCCATCCTGCCGATGACGATTCGTCCAGAATTTGATCAACGGATGTCGTTTTGGCCCCTGCGATCGCGCGCAGCTTGGCCTCTATAGTTTGTTGTTGTTCCTGCATAAGCGCCGAAAGGCCATCGGCCATATTAACGGGGGGCAAAGCGGAAGACGGATGAAGAAACGCTGGCGCCACCTGTTCCACAAGCATACGCGTTTGTATAATGACGCGCTCCGTATCGGCGCGCGCAAAATCAGCCCACTCGTCGGCAAACAACGACATCTCGGCATCGTTTGTCGCGCCATTATCTGGGCTTTTGCCCGCCAAAAAGCGGTACGCCCCGCACAACGGAACGCCGCGGTGAAGCGTGTTGGTATAAAGCCACGTCTCCGGCATAAGCCTCCCCGCGATGCTTTTTTGAACCTCATCGACAACGCCAACGCGATTCAACACCGCATCCGGCTGTATTCCGGCATGAACAAGACGGTATAGGCTCCGGCAAATTTCCATTTCGGCAGCAACGGCAACGAAACGCGGAATATCGGGCCCGCGCGGCGTTATCGCTCCCGCGAAGCTGCCTTTCATTATATCGACAGCGCTACGCCATGCGCTGCTGGCCAAAGCGGATCCAGCTTCAGACAGTTTAAGCACAGCAAATTGTCCTGTGTTTAGGCCGCCGCCTATAGGCACCAAGAGACCTATGGCAAGAACGAAACGAAGGGGGGCCCAGAATTGATTTGTACGGCGGCCCATCGGGACGCCAGTGTGGGCCGTTTCGGCGATCATGGACACAACATGGTAAATAACCAAAAACCCGGCCAAGACCAAAACGCCTAAACTGAAAATGCCAAGAATGTCCCGAAAAGCTGCCGCAAGATTT
>CAZYPX010000044.1:0-13715 GCA_964649675.1 uncultured Rhodospirillaceae bacterium
GCGAAACAGTTCAGCGTCACGCCGCCGAGACACGACACGACCTGATCCCCTTTTTCCTTGTAAGAGACATGACTCGCGGGCGCGCACACGCCCTCGCTTGTCGGCGAGAGGCCCGTCATGTAGGACGACAGGAAACAGCGGCCTTCCGACATCGGCCCGACGCTGCCGAACGCGAAAACTTCGGTTTCGATCTTGATCTCTTTCACCAGTTGCGCGACCTCATCGATGGACAGAACGCGCGGCAGCACAACGCGCTTGACCCCGAAACGCTCGCGATAAAAGGCGATCGACATCGGGTTCGACGCCGCCGCCTGCACCGACAAATGGCGGCGAAGCCTGGGATGCTTGCGGGTCGCGTAGTCCAACACGCCGATATCGGCAAGGATTACGGCGTCGGCACAAACAGCCGCCGCGTTGTCGATGGCGCGATGCCATGGCGCTTCGTCGCCCGCGCGCGGGAACGTGTTGATGTCGATCAGAACCTTGCGCCCGCGTTCATGCGCATAGGCAATGCCTTCGGCCATCTCGTCGACGTCAAAGTTCAGACCCGGATAGTTCCGCGCGTTCGTGCAATCGCGAAAGCCGCAATAGACCGTGTCCGCGCCCGCCTCAATCGCCGTACGCAAGGCGGCCGGCGTTCCTGCAGGACAAACAAGCTCAAGAAAGGATGCCTTACGCACGCACCTGCCCCCTTAACCGACGCCCCAACCTGTCCAACGCCGTCACAGCAACCGAGACGGGTTTGGCAAACGGGCCACAGAACGACATGACGTCGTCGAGCAGATTGATCTCTTCGCGATCCAACGTGTTGCGCAGCGCGACGATCACGGACATGTCGCCCGTCACGGTAATCCCGCGCGCGAAAAATTCCGTATCGCCGTCCGTACGGCCTTCGAGCATATCCAGCAACGTTTCAAGCGGGCCACTGATGCACGCATCCGGTTTCGTTTTGTCGTCCGCGCCCAAGACCGCAAGAAGCATGTCCGACTGGCCGATGTTCAGGGCAAAGCGGTGCGGCTGATCCGTGGGTTCGATATGAACAACAGCCGGATCCTGCTCCGCCATATTTTTGAACAAGCGGGGATGCCGCCGCCTCATGCGACACACGACAACGCCTATAAGCGTATCCAACGCAAGCGCCGGCAACATATTCATGATGCCTTTGGCAATGGGTATGGGCAGGCCTTCGCGTGGCATAGGATCCTTATATTCTTTCTTAATTCGCACTGCCCGCCGACGCAGGCCACTGGATTCCCGCTTTCGTGGGAATGAATTTAAACTCTCTCCAAAAAAAGATGCTGTGGCAACAGGGAATTTGATCTATATCAAGAGAAGGCCCCTTCCGAATCGTTTTCTTATGCCGCCCCAGATCGACCCACTGCTCGTTTGCCTTGACCTGATACACGCTTTGCAGAACGAGCGGGGATTTGCCGCGCGCTATTTGTGCCGCCATGGCGATCATAACAAGATCGAAATGGACAGCCAGTTTATCGTATCAGATATCGTCATAGAGAAAATTCCCGAATCCATGCTTGCGTCAGGTCCGGCTCTGGACTCGCTCGGCCCTATCTTTCAACTTCTCCCCAGCCACAGAGCTAAAATCACCGAAGAATCCGTTATGATCGGGGACGCCCTGGCCTGGTATTCAGAGAACCTGATCGCGCCCGCCATAGACTTCGTCGCTGACCACATTCTGCACGACACCCGCATCGTGCCCGTTCGAGCCAGCGCCTTTATCTATCTGCTTCAATGGCAGGAGCGGCTGAGTCAAGAGCGGGAAATGGTCACGCAACTGGCCGGACAGGAATGGCTGCACGACGATGCCTTCATCCGTCGCCTGAAAAACATCATTCGCGAACGCCAAACGTTCGAGCGCCTGTTCTGGGGCGTGGCGGACGACAAGCAGCGGCAGGTTTGCGCGCCGCTTAAGAAAATATTCACGGACGGCCCCTCGGCCGACATCGAAAAAACGGGAAAGTCCGGCGACAAATTCGCTTTCTTCGGAACCAAGATCGAGGCCCTCCATGAAGCGGCCAGAAAAATGGCCTTGCAGCTTGTGGACGAAAACGCCTTGGCGGTAACGGCACCCACAGGCCAAGCCCTCGATATGGACGTGGAGGGCCATTACGATTTGATACGGGCCCTTCCGCTTTTTCGAGGCTTGAGCAACGATGTCTTGCGGGATCTTTTGCGTTCCGCGCGCATCCTTCAACAAGAAAAAAATGCGGTTTTCATAAATCAGGGCGAAACCTCGGGCCGTTTCTACATCATTCTTGAAGGCTGGGTAAAACTGTACGCCAGCACGGCAGAAGGCAACGAATCGATCCTTCAGATCCTAGGACGCCGCGAATGCGTCGCTGAGAGCGACATGTTCCCCATCACGCCCAGCACCGTAAGCGCCAAAACAATAACCAAAACAAAGTTTCTATCCTTGTCTTCAAGCATATTGCGCGACTTCATCGCGCAGCACAAAGATCTGGCGCTCAACCTGCTCTTGCTCCTGTCACGAAGGATGCAACGTGTGGTTGGCCACTTTGAACAGCTCACGCTGCACAGCGCCAAAGAACGCGTCGGGCGTTTCCTTTTGAACCAGCTGCTTGATACGGGCATAGGCGGACCACCGATTATGCTGCCCTTCGACAAATCGCTTATAGCGGCCTATCTGGGCATAAAGCCGGAAACCTTTTCGCGCATATTGCAAAATTTTCGCGAATCCGGCTTCGTCATCGATCGCCAAAACATCGCTCTTCCCTCGCCGCACGCCTTGTGCGGCTTTTGCGATTACGACACCATGCAGAAATGCGATCTTGCCGGAACGCCCTCATGTCCCCGCGAAGAAAAATACGGCGTAAAGTTCGCGTCATGACCTCCGGGCGTTTTACCTGTGCCGCCGGTTGAGAAGGCTTGAAAAGAGACACACACGGCATAGGTCTAGCGCGCTATATAATCGTTTTGGTTTAATGTATTTTTTTCCTAGGCCGCCCATGCGTTACGCCGTTTTCTTCACGTTTGACGACAAGACCGAGGCCGCGCTCCAGGCCCTGCGCGAGGCCATAGCCGAAAATGTCCCCGGCGTGCCGCCGGTGAAGGGTAAAATGGGGCCGCACATGACGCTCGCCGTGTTCGACAGCGGTGAACAAAACGGGGTGTTCGATTGTTTCCATGCCCTGAGCCCCAATTTCCGGAGCATCGCGCTGACGCTTCACGGCCTCGGCTCGTTTCCCGGGAGGCGCAAGGTTTTGTTCGCCGAACCAATGCCCTCGCGGGAGATTCAAGCCTGTTATGAACGCTGTCATGTTGCGTTTTCCGCGTTTTCGAAAATGGTGGTCGCCTATCACGACCCTGTGAAATGGCATCCGCACGTCACGCTCACGAAAGGCATCGGGGGGCATGTGTTTCAGCAGGCCTATGCCTTCGCCAAAGCGCGGTGGCAGCCCTTGAACGCCGTGACACGCTCCCTCAGCCTCATCGACGTGCAAAAGCCGATGGAGTTTTTGGTATCGCATGGCTTGACAGGTTAAACGAACGGATCATAGGCCCATTGCAGCAAGGCCTGCCTCTGGCGCGGGCGGCACCGCAAATCCATAGGGGCGCAGTTCATTTTGACTTGCGCCAGATGGCGTTTGAACGCCTTCCAACGTTTAATCTGTTTCTCGTCAACGTCGGGTAACCTGCGGCCCATAAAGTAGCGGCAATACCATTGAAACCACCCTCGCGGATCGGGACCGATGATCCAGCCCTTCTCGCGCCATATACTAAGAGGTTGGCGGCTTTTGATGCCAAAATAATTGAGCTTGGGATCAGGTATATCGTTCGTCTTCGCTTTGGCGAACCAATCGGGGGGAAACTCCTTCCGGCAATCGTTCAAATATTTGCCCTCGAACACCCCGAGTTCCAGCATCTTTTTCGGCGTGAAGGCCGGCTTGAAATCGGGCGCGAACTTATCCCCCATCGGGGCGACAAGCTTATAGCGATATCCCCGCTGCATGCGGTCGTTGACAGAGATCGTCATGCCGAGCTTAGGGGTTTTAGGCATACGCCGAGCCTAACCGCTTGCGACAAGGCGTCAATACGCTTTCGCGGGGGCCTGACGCGCCATCCAAAGCGGCAAGCCCTCGCAGTTCGCCAATTTCACAATCGTAATGCCAAGACAAATTGCGCTTAAGGCAGGCCAAAACAGGAAATAAGCACATTTTCGACTTTATATTATAATGCGGCGAGCGACCCAGTGGCGATGGAGGAATTCGCACAGCCACAACAACCATTTGATACTAAACGGAAATTTGAGTCCTGAATTTTTCCCGTTTCCCGCTTTGTTACTCTGGGAAACAGCGCTGAAAAACCGAAGGGTCGTATCCCGCAAAATGTATGCCTATGATATTACGGCAGAAAAACAAGCTAGAATTTTTGCCATATATCGTCGATGGCTTTTGCTATAGTCATGACCTCACCATTAAGGAATACCATGTCAAAAGTCGCCCGAGTCACCATTTCCGTTGAAGAGCCTTTGCTGGCTCAATTTGAGGACTATCTTTCCAACAATGGCTATCCGACACGTTCGGAAGCTATGAAGGGACTGATGCGCCAAGCGCTGGTCGAGCAAGAGTGGCAAAAAGGTACGGATGTCGCCGGAGCCATCAGCATCGTCTACGATCATCACAAGCGCGGAACGATGGATAAACTGACGGGCGTGCAACATGACTTTGGCGATTTGATTGTCTGCACACAACATGTTCATCTCGATCATCACAACTGCATGGAAGTGATTGTCGTGCGCGGCCACGCCGCTAAAATCCGCAAGCTTTTGATAAACCTGAAAGCAATCAAGGGCATCAAGCACAGCTCGCTCATGATGGCAACGACGGGCAAGAGTGTCGAATAGGCAGGAAGCCTTTTTTGCCTTGCGGTATTACGATTCATATAATAGTAATACTAATCGGTATGACGATATTGATGTTCGTAATACCGATCCCGCCTCGATTTCTTGCCCTGACGAATGTCTGTATCAAACCCACAAACATGGTTCCGTGCGCCGGAACTTGAACCGGATATGGAAACCGACCACACGCACCTGTGGCGGCGAATGATCGAAAAGCTGGATAATACCAGCCTGAACCAAGCTACGGTTATGGACTTTGGCTGCAACCAAGGCGGCTTTCTTCGTCTGCTCTACACGCTCAATCCCTACAAACTTGGCATCGGGATCGAAAAAGCCGAGGCTTCTCTCGACATTGCGCGGGGCAAAGTCACGACCGAACCAATCCTGTTCTATCCTCCAACGGCAAGCGAAGCATGGCAGCAACCATATGATTACGCCTTCAGCCAAGAGGTTCTCTATCTGCTCCCCGATCTTGAAGCCCATGCCCGGCAAGTATTTGAGGCACTGAAGGCGGGCGGGACATATTATGCCGCGATCGGTTGCCACACGGCTAATCCTCTCTGGGCGGCATGGAAGAAAATCATTGCCGAAAGCAGCTACGCTGAAGTTTTCGACTACTCACCGGACGATTATGCCAACGCCTTTTTCAAGGCCGGATTTAAGGTCAGTGCCCAGAAGTTTATGATCGACGATTTTATTTCACTGAAAAAGAACGATCCTTATTACCCGCGCATCACAGACGCTCTGAACTACAACACGGATTACAAAATCCTTTTCAGGTGCGTCAAATGATGAATGGTAGCGTACCCGCCTTATCGTTCCTTGACGAGCCTTTCGATACGGACAAGGTTGCGAACGTTTTCGATAGCTACATCTCGCTGTTCGATACGCTTAAGACTCAGGCAAAAAAGCTGGCCGCGAGACTGGGGTCACGCGACGATACGCTTTCGCTGCTTCATCCTGACGTGGCTCGCGATCATTCCGGCATCATCCGCGCGCTATCTCATGATTTTACCGAGGCGGAAACAACATGGCTGTTGACGCACCCGGAAATTAAATTGCGCCGCAATTACGTCTGGGCATGGCTGTCAATGTCTGAAGCGGCGCTGGAGCGTCATTACAGTAAAATCCTCGATGACGACAGCGTGCGCACATTTTTCAACTTCGAAAGTTATGGTCGACTTGTCGACGGAGAATTGCGACAAATTGGCTATCCGCAAAAACGAATCGCGCTAAGAGACTTTGAGAGCATTGCTTTCGTGGGCGCGGGGCCGCTTCCGCTAAGCGCCATTATGATTCACCAAAAAACCGGCTTGCCTGTTACCTGCATCGACAGTGACAAGGAAGCAGTCGAGTTGGGAAAGAAGTTTATCAACAAATGCGGTCTATCCGAAGGCATTTCTTATCGTCACATCCGCGGCGATCAGGTTGATTACTGCATTCACCCCTATATCTTTATAGCCGGTCTTGTTCAGGACAAGGAAAGTGTCGTCTGTCAGGTCGGCATGAGCCGAAGCGGCAATACCATCGCTATTCGTAGCGCTATGGGTGTCGGCAGTCTTTTGGATAAACCTCTGTCCGTGCAGATGACCGAATTGCTTTACATCTATTTCGACCGGCATACGCCCGCGCTACCGCCGTTTTTCAACACAACGTGGTTTTCGTCATGGCCGTTTTGCCGTTTGCGCGCGGAAACCTATGCCGCGCAGATCACCAAGCCGCCAGACCTTTATTGCGAAGACAAGTTTTGCCTGACACAAACAAAAACAGGGCGGCGGCATATATTTGATTTCAATCTGTAGCATAGATCGCCTTCGGTGTATTTCTGTTTTCACGTGCATTGTCCGGACATAGCAATCTCAAATCCGTATCTCAACAAGTGGGATATCCGACCATTGGTGCAGATCGATCTGTTCAATGGTCACGGCCATGCTGTCAGTGTCGAAGCGAACTGGAACGTCAAACTCGAAATCAGTTGTGACAGCTACGCCTTGTGCGGGAGCGTTCACAAAGGTGGTAACCCCGGTATAGGCCCTTTGTTTCCCCATTACCGTTATCGTGCCGATTTGCTGGAAGACCTGTTCCGCGCCTTACGCGATGCAGGAACATCGACGATCTTTGCCGAACATCTCAACACATCCTCATACATCCTTCGTCGCATCCAGCCCTTGCTCAAGGATACTTCTGAAGAAGTCAGATCTGTTTATCAAAACGCGCGAACAAACGAACACAAGAAGTTCGTGTCCGAAATGGTCATGAACCTTGTCGAAAAATATGGCTTCACCCTTCGCTTAGGTAAAGTCATTGATCACAGCCGTGACAAATCCGCGCATTGATTTGGCTTATAGATTTCTCCTCGCCCTCTGTATCCCCCGTGCAGCCTCCGCCGCAACCTGCGCCTGACTGGCGCGGAAGGAATTCGCATCCTGCGTTGAAATGTTCATAACGACTGTAACAGGTGCAGTCGCGCGGCTGTTTTTCGGTAAGACGACTTCGCCACGTTGCAGGATGGCAGGGATTTCTCCCGGTTGAAGTCCGGCGATGCCGCTACGGCTGGTTCGAACGCCACTTTGTCAAACCATTGTCTGATGGTCAAAAAGACGGCCAAGAGTATAACTTACCTTTACTTGCCACTTCTTCGCAATTCGATCCTCGAACACACTTTTGAAAAAACGATGCCATGCCTACTAAATCCACTAAGCTGTCAAAGCAGGAACTATTGAAGGCTGCCTTTTGTTTGATGGCTCTTCTTGTAGTCTCTTCAAAGGTAAAATCTCTGTGGTTGCCCAAAAACACCCAAGTTTTAAAATCCAAAAGACGAAGCGGTAAAGGGTCTACCCGCTATCGGTTTAACTATGGTGGATGTTCCGTATACGTTTACTACGAAAGAGTGAGACTCCAGAAACTGCCAATCCTTCCCAGTGTTTTTTCACCAAGATAAGACAAGGCATAACCTCAAAACAACGGGATTAAATTATCTGCATCCCCGCAGGCAAGACGATAGCTGCGTTCAGTTCAATGGCCTGTTTATTCGCTCACTTACCGCAAAAAGACCTGGCATCTTGCCCGACATAAACGTGAGCTTGAAATCCGGCCCGAACTTTTTCCCCATCGGCACGAGCAGCTTATAACGATACCCTCGCTGCATGCGGTCGTTAACGGTGATAATCGTGCCTATCCTGAAGGCTTTTGACATCTGGCAAGATTAGACTCGCCACACAATTCGTCAACGCAGTTTTGCCGGGGACCTTTCTCGTCTTCCACAGCGAAAAGCCTACGCCGCTGCCCAGAATGGCGAACGTAATCCCCAGCGACCAGCCGACGGGGAATTTCTCCCATTCTAAGAAGTCGGCGATGAACAGCTTACTGCCGATAAACACCAGCACGACCGACAACGCGTATTTCAGGTAATGGAAACGCTTGATGATCGCGGCCAGCACAAAATACAAAGCGCGCAAGCCAAGGATCGCGAAAATGTTGCTGGTGTACACGATGAACGGGTCCGTTGTGATCACGAAGATCGCGGGCACGCTATCCACCGCGAAGATCACGTCGGCGAACTCGATCATCACAAGGCAAACGAACAACGGCGTCAGCCACATCACGATCTTGCCGTTCCTCTTTGATGGCTGGCGCACGAAAAAGTCATGCCCGTGCAGCTTGTCCGTGATGCGGAAATGGTTCCGCATGAACTTGAGCAACGTATTTTCAGCGATGTCGGCAGGCTTATCGCCAGCCAACAGCATCTTGATGCCCGTGCCGATCAGGAAAACGGCGAACACGTAAAGCACCCACTCGAACCGCGCAACCATGGCCGCGCCGAAACCGATCATGATGCCGCGCAGAACGACCGCGCCAAGGATCCCCCAGAATAAAACGCGGTGCTGATACAATCGCGGAATGTGAAAAAACGAAAACAGCATGGCGATGACGAACACGTTGTCGATCGACAGCGTTTTCTCGACGATAAAGCCGGTGAAATACTCTATGGCTTTGGCTTGGCCCAATTCATGCCATATCCACCCGCCGAACAGCAGGCCGATGGTTATGTAGAAAGCCGAAAATATGAGGCTTTCCTTCACCTCGACCTCATGATCCTTGCGGTGCATGATGCCAAGGTCGAACACTAGCATGGCAATAACGACGGCAAGGAACGACAGCCACATCCATACGGGCTTGGTCATGAAATCGAGGAAAAGGAAAGCAGGGAGGGTCATGGGGCTTTCTGAAGGTTATATATCTTTTAAATTTGACGGAGGGATGCGCTCGCTGCGATCGCTTGCACAACCACCCGCAGGCCGCCTTCGCCATCCGCATTCTCTCAAGCTTCGGAGGACAAGAAGCTTCCGCGGACATAAATTTGATACGCTTCCCACGGATCAAGTGCTGATTCGGCAAGCAAATCTAGTGGCGGAGACGGAGGGATTCGAACCCTCGGTACGGCTTTACAACCGTACAACGGTTTAGCAAACCGCCGCCTTCAGCCTCTCGGCCACGTCTCCGCATATGTCACGCCTTCATCGCCGCGCTCCGTCCAAACGGGCACAGCTTTTCAGAAGGCTATTCGTATAACCTGAAACCCCTTACGTTTAAACACAAAAAATTATGCGTGTACGTAATTTCAGGGTCCGAAATCGCCGATTCCCAAGGACTTATATCAGGCAAAGCCCTCCAGCACCGGATTCCCCCCATGTTTTGCGACAAGGGCCATAATACCATCGGCAGCCGCCTGCAACGCGTCTTCGTTCGTACCGCGCACGACGATAGCCGTACCGACCTTGCCCAAACGCAACGAAGGATAAGACCCTATATCGATGTCCACATAACGTTTGGCCAACGCAGCCAGCTCTCCGGCCAACACGCCCTCCGTCAGGTCGCAATTTATGGTAACGACTTGAATAGCCGGGCCGCATTTCAGCCGTGTAACCACGCTATCCAGCATCGAAAGAACAACCTCGGGCACGCCCGCGAGGACATAGACGTTTTCGATTTGAAAGCCGGGAATGACGCTTACGGGATTGTCTATCAGAACGGCTCCCTCAGGCATGAGGGCCATGGCCAGCCTTTCAGGGTTCAGGTTAGCGTTCGTGTAATAATCGACAAGCCTTCTTTTTGCCTCCGTATGCTCTATCAGGGGAACGTCAAAAGCCTTCGCCACGCAAGACGCGGTGATATCGTCATGTGTGGGTCCGATACCGCCTGTCGTAAACACATATGTATAACGCGTACGCAAGGCGTTCACAGCCTCAATGATTTCAACCTCCACGTCCCTGACAATGCGCGCTTCAGCCAACTTTATGCCAAGCTCCATCATTTTGCGCGCAATCGCGTTGAGGTTCACGTCCTGGGTGCGTCCGGTCAACAATTCGTTGCCGATAATCAAAACCGCCGACGTCGGTGTTTTCTCGTTGCGTTTCATATTACTGAGAGTGCCTCACAAACGTCTGGCACGCAACCCGTGCGCTCCCATGCCTCAAGGGTTTTTTCTTCCAAATAGTAAACGGGGACGCCGCGCGCTTTGGCTATGTCGATCTCCTCTGCGACCCCTACCGATATGTCCCAGCCGGGCAAACGCAAAACAACCATCAGATCGGCCTGCTCCAAATGAAGTTTGTCGAACTTGCCCCAATACGCCCAAGAGCCGGGAACTTTTCCCGTCTCGATGATGGGATGGTTGTGCGTAATCGGCGATACGACGGCAAATCCCATATTGATCAACATCGCAGCCGCGACCGTCACGCGCTGATAACGCCTTTCACGCACATGGGCTTCCTGATGGCTGTAGGGCGTGGCAAGATAGAGTTTCTTCATACGGATATTTTGACTCCTGCGCGCCGCAACGCAACAAAAAACCCGCAGGCTACCCTGCGGGTTTTTTATTGGATGACGTATTCATAAGCTCCCTCGGATTATGCCCGTGGTCGCTAACGAAATTCGTCAATTCGCCATGCCGGCCAGAATGGCAAGCAGAAGTATAGCCACGATATTTATGATCTTGATCATCGGATTGACGGCGGGGCCAGCGGTATCCTTGTAAGGATCGCCGACGGTGTCGCCCGTCACGGCTGCTTTGTGGGCATCGGAGCCCTTGCCGCCATGATGACCTTCTTCAATGTACTTCTTTGCGTTATCCCATGCACCGCCGCCCGAGGTCATCGAGATGGCAACAAACAGGCCCGTCACGATCGTGCCGAGCAGCATCGCCCCCATGGCCGCAAAAGCCTCCGCCTTGCCGGCCACGGCATTAACCACAACGTACAGGACAACAGGAGCCGCCACAGGCAGCAACGACGGCACAATCATTTCCCGAATGGCCGCACGGGTCAACAAATCAACCGCCGTTCCATACTCGGGTTTGCCTGTGCCCGCCATGATGCCCTTGATTTCGCGGAACTGACGACGGACTTCCTGCACCACCGCCCCTGCGGCGCGCCCTACGGCCGTCATGGCCAACGCGCCGAACAAGTACGGCAACATGCCGCCAATAAACAGACCGACGACGACATAGGGGTTCTGCAGGTCGAAACGCACATCGACCGACGGAAAGTAATGCTTCAGGTCCTGAATATACGCCGCAAAAAGCACCAGCGCGGCCAAACCGGCCGATGCGATGGCGTACCCCTTTGTCACAGCCTTTGTCGTGTTGCCGACAGCGTCAAGCGCGTCAGTCGTCACGCGTATATCCTTGGGCATGTCCGACATTTCGGCGATGCCGCCCGCGTTGTCTGTTACCGGTCCGTAGGCGTCAACCGCCACGACCATGCCCGCAAGCGCCAGCATGGTCGTCGCCGAAATGGCGATGCCATACAGGCCCGCGAACATATACGCGAGGACGATCGCCACGCAGATGACAAGAACAGGAAGAGCCGTCGATTCCATCGAAACGGCCAAGCCTTGAATGACGTTCGTGCCATGGCCGTTTACCGAAGCGGCCGCGACGCTCCGCACCGGACGGTATTTGGTCGCCGTATAGTACTCCGTGATCCATACCATAAGCGCCGTTACGACAAGGCCAATGACCGCGCAATAGATCAGCGACAAACCGGAGATGCCCTTCCCCGAAACCTGCGGGACCATGCCGCCCAAGCCGACCATCTGATGAACGGCCAAAACGATAAGAGCCGCCGCGATCACGCCCGTGACGATCATGCCTTTGTACAGGGCTCCCATGATGTTACGGCTTTTGTCGAGACGCACGAAATAGGTGCCAGCCACCGAGGCTACGATACAGACGGCCGCAATCATAAGCGGGAACATCATCATGACCTCTTGGGCCACGCCAGCAAAAAACGTCGCGCCAAGAAGCATCGTGGCGACAATCGTGACGGCGTAAGTCTCAAAAAGATCCGCCGCCATGCCGGCGCAATCGCCAACGTTATCGCCAACATTGTCGGCAATCACGGCGGGGTTGCGGGGGTCATCCTCGGGAATGCCCGCCTCCACCTTACCGACCAGATCGGCGCCCACATCGGCGCCCTTCGTGAATATGCCTCCGCCTAGACGGGCAAAAATGGAAATAAGCGACGCGCCAAAGCTAAGCGCCACAAGAGCTTCGATGACGGCTCTTATGTCGCCTTCGTGTCCGCCTTTCCAGAATAAAAGGACATAGTAGTAACCGGCAACGGCCAAAAGACCCAGACCGACGACCAACAGCCCCGTCACCGCGCCTGAGCGGAAAGCGATCATCAAGGCCGGTTCCAAGCCTTGCTGGGCGGCCGCAGCCGTACGCACGTTGGCGCGCACCGAAACATTCATGCCGACATAGCCCGCCAAACCGGACAGCACCGCGCCAATCACAAACCCGACCGCGACATGCACACCAAGAATCGCTCCAAGCGCAAAACAGATAACGACGCCCACCACGGCGACCGTCATATACTGGCGATTAAGATACGCGCTGGCGCCTTCTTGAATGGCGGCGGCTATCTCTTGCATGCGCGCATTACCGGCAGAGGCCGACAGCACCGAACGCGCCGTAAGCAAGCCATAGAGCAGAGCCACAAGGGCGCAGCCGAAAATTATCATAAATTCGTTGGTCATAGGTTCATCCTCGCGATTAGCGGATCGTAGCGGTAAGTTTTGCAGGGACCATAAACGGAACAGCCCTTCGTCATACTTGAACGCATGACAAGCAAAGAGGCCTGAGAATGCCCAAGAAAAACCTTTAATGCAAGGGGGAGGTTAGAAATTTTAGACGATTCTCGGAAGAAAGTCTTTTCGATGTTTGGCAGACCTTCAACGGCTGAACCGATTGAGTCAGGCACAATCGCCGCCGATATTTGTTCCGCTATCGAAAAACAGGCGTTTTATAGTAAACGCTGAGCCACGCCTTGAATGAGCACGGCATCGACAAGCTGGTCGCCTGTGGCGCTGTCGATAGCTTCCGCAATCTTTTCCTTTATCTTGGGAATATCGACCCTGTCGCCGTCACGAAGCGTTCCATCGGAAAAGCCACCGTAAAGTGAGTGGATTATGGAGTCTTGGATGCGCGGCATGCTTAAGCGCACTTTTTCGGAAACCTTCAAATCCTTGACCTGCAAATCGATCAACAACGTGACAAGCTGTTGCGCGCCGTCCTGCCCTATCACCGGCAACACCAAAGGTTGCATGTGAATATAGATGAAGTCCTTGCCTTCTTTGCCCGCCTTTTTCTTATCAGAGGCTTTTGCAGCTTTTTTTGCAGCTTTTTCAGATGCATAGGCGGCACGCCCCGATGTGGGCATAAAACCGAACCCCACAAGAGCCATTAGCGCGAAAGCCAAAGCGCAACTGATCCAGAATTTTTTCATCTTCTTTAGGTCTGTTTCAAGAGATACCAACACCTGAACGGATCGGC
>CAZYPX010000045.1:0-13588 GCA_964649675.1 uncultured Rhodospirillaceae bacterium
GCGAAGTTTACGTGCTGTCGAAGGACGAAGGTGGCCGTCATACGCCGTTCTTCAGCAACTACCGTCCCCAGTTCTACTTCCGCACGACGGACGTGACGGGTGAGGTCGTTCTGCCGGCTGGCACGGAAATGGTCATGCCCGGCGACAACATCTCGGTCGAGGTGAAGTTGATCGCGCCGATCGCCATGGACGAAGGTCTGCGTTTCGCTATCCGCGAAGGCGGCCGCACCGTCGGTGCCGGCGTCGTGGCGAGCATTATTGAGTAAGTAAGATAACGGTAGCGCGGCCCATCGGGGCCGCGCCGCCGGAAAATATGTGAAGCCGCCGCCAAGGAAGGCGGTGCTATCAATAGGTTGGAGTAACTATGGACACGCAAACGATACGCATTCGCCTCAAGGCGTTTGATCATCGCATGCTCGATCAGTCGGTGAGCGAAATCATCAGCACCGCCAAGCGCACGGGTGCGCGGGTGCGCGGGCCGATCCCGCTGCCCACATGGCGCGAGCAGTTTACGGTCAACCGCGGTCCGCACGTGGATAAAAAGTCGCGCGATCAGTTCGAGGTCCGCACGCATCGCCGCTTGCTGGACATTCTGGAGCCGACGCCGCAAACGATCGATGCGCTGTCCAAGATCGACCTCGCCGCCGGCGTGGACGTTGAGATCAGGGTGTAAGACATGACAACGACGCAACGCACAGGATTAATCGCCACCAAGCTCGGCATGACGCGAGTCTTTAACGACGAAGGGCAACACGTGCCGGTCACCGTTCTCAAGCTGGACGACCTTCAGGTTGTGGGCGTGCGCACGAAGGACAAGGACGGCTACACCGCCGTACAACTCGGCGCGGGCAAGGCGAAGGTGAAAAACGTGTCGAAGGCGATGCGCGGCCACTATGCCAAGGCCAAGATTGAGCCGAAGAAAAAGGCCATGGAATTCCGCGTTTCCGACAACGCTTTGCTTGAAGTCGGCGCCGAATTGTCGCCCGCGCACTTTGTGCCGGGTCAGTTCGTCGACGTAACGTCGCAAAGCATCGGCAAGGGCTTTGCGGGCGTTATGAAGCGTTACCATTTCCGCGGTCTGCGCGCGTCGCACGGCGTGTCGATTTCACACCGTTCGCACGGGTCGACGGGCCAGCATCAGGATCCGGGACGCGTGTTTAAGGGCAAAAAGATGGCCGGTCACATGGGGGATCGCCGCGTCACGACGCTGAACTTGAAGGTCGTCGCCGTCGACGTTGAACAGAACCTGATTTTGGTGCGCGGTGCCGTGCCGGGAGCCGATGGAGCGACTGTGCGCGTCCGCGATGCCGTCAAGCGCAAGCTTCCGAAAGAAGCGCCCTTGCCGGCGGGCCTGAAAACCAAGGGCGAAGTTTCCGCCGAAGCTGCGGCATGAGGAATGGTGAGAGAACAATGAAAGCAACGATTAAAAACCTTGATAACAAGGACGTCGGCTCGATCGAGCTGGTGGACGCCATATTTAAACTGGATCCGCGCCGCGATATTATCACGCGCGCGATTAACTGGCAGCTCGCCAAGCGCCGCGCCGGTACGCATTCCTCCAAGGGCATCAGCCAGATTAGCGGCACGACGAAAAAGCCCTGGGCGCAGAAGGGCACGGGCCGCGCGCGTCAAGGCAGCCTACGTTCGCCGCAGTTCCGCAAGGGCGCGGTGATTTTCGGGCCGGTTGTTCGCAGTCATGAACACGATCTTCCCAAAAAGGTCCGCCGCATGGCTTTGTGCATGGCGCTTTCCAGCAAGCAGATCGACGGCAAGCTGATCGTCCTCGACGAAGCCAAGATGAAGGATCACAAGACGAAGGCTCTGGCCGACAAGCTGGCCAAAATGGGCTTAAAGAACGTTCTGGTGATTGACGGCGCGAACCTTGACCCGAATTTTGCCAAGGCCGCGCGCAATATCCCGAACGTGGACGTTTTGCCGGAGCAGGGCGCCAACGTGTACGACATTGTCCGCCGTGACGTGCTGGTTCTGACCAAGAACGCGGTTGAACAGCTGCAAGAGAGGCTGAAATGAGCGCAAGGATGAAAAAAGATACGGAAGCCAAGCTTCTGCCGCAGCACTATCAGATCATTCTGTCGCCCGTCATCACGGAAAAGGCGACGAACAACTCCGGCTTCAACCAGGTGACGTTCCGCGTGGCGACGAACGCGAAAAAGCCGGAAATCAAGACGGCTGTGGAACAGTTGTTCAAGGTCAAGGTTGAAAGCGTCAACACGCACAACCGCAAGGGTAAGGTCAAACGCTTTAAAGGCCGTAAGGGTCAGAGAAGCGACGTGAAGTTCGCCATCGTGACGCTTGCCGAAGGCAGCAAAATCGATGTGGCGACAGGTGTTTAAGGACGAGGGTTAAATCATGGGATTAAAGAAATACAGCCCCGTAACGCCAGGTCTCAGGCAGGTCGTTCAGACCGACCGCAAGGAGCTTTGGAAGGGCAAGCCCGTCAAGCCATTGACCGAAGGTTTGAAGAAAACCGGCGGGCGCAACAATAAGGGCCGCATCACGACGCGCCATATCGGCGGCGGTCATGCGCGTCGTTACCGCTTGGTCGATTTCAAGCGCCGCACGTTCGACATGGCGGCCACGGTGGAGCGTCTGGAATATGACCCCAACCGCACGGCCTATCTTGCGTTGATCAAGTATACGGACGGCACGCTCGCTTATATTCTCGCGCCGCAACGCCTCCAAAAAGGCGATATGGTTGTGGCCGGTGAAAAGGTCGACGTGAAACCCGGCAACGCGATGCGCATCAAGAACATTCCCGTCGGATCAATCGTGCACAACGTTGAAATGCGTCCCGGCAAAGGCGGCCAGATCGCTCGTTCGGCGGGGGCTTATGTGCAGATCGTTGGCCGCGAATCCGGCTACGCCCAGATTAAGCTCGGCTCCGGTGAAGTGCGGCGCGTTCCGCAGGACTGCATGGCGACGGTTGGCGCAGTGTCGAACGCCGATCACATGAACACCAAGCTTGGCAAGGCCGGCCGCAAGCGCTGGATGGGCGTTCGCCCGACAGTTCGCGGCGTTGTCATGAACCCTGTCGATCACCCGCACGGTGGTGGCGAAGGCCGTTCGTCAGGCGGACGTCATCCGGTCACGCCGTGGGGCAAGGGCACCAAGGGCACGAAGACGCGCAACAACAAGCGTACAAACCGTTTCATCATCCGCCGCGCCAACAAGCGCCGCGATAAGCAAGCGGCATAGGGGTAAAGAGATGACCAATACGTATCTTGCAGAAATTGCTAAAAAAAGGAAAGAGAATGTTCTTCGCGCGCTTTCTCAGTGCACTGGAGAGCTAACGGCTCAAGAGATTTGTGCAAATACATACCTGTCTAAGGATAGTCTTGGGCACGTTATAAATGAGTTAAAAAGAGAAGAACAGATTGACGTCCGTAAGGATAGGTTTTGGGGAATACTATATAGCTTGCGGCCATAGACAAAATGGCAGGAGGCGGTTTTAGAAAGATTAGGAAACGGGAGCAGGTAAATGGCACGTTCAGTTTGGAAAGGCCCGTTTGTTGACGGGTACATGCTCAAGAAGGCGGAAAAGGCGAGAGCTTCGGGGCGCCACGACATCATCAAGACGTGGTCGCGCCGCACCACGATCTTGCCGCAGTTCGTCGGCCTGACGTTCGGCGTGTACAACGGCAACAAGTTTTTGCCGGTTTCGGTGACCGAGAACATGATCGGCCACAAGTTCGGCGAGTTCGCTCCGACCCGCGTGTTCAAGGGGCATACGGCGGCGGATAAAAAGGCCGAAAAAGGCAAGTAAGGTATCAGGAGAGAGTTATGGGTAAACCCAAGACCGAAAGACGATTGCCAAAAGACTCCGCGCAGGCCAAGGCCGCCGCGTTGCGCACCAGCGCGCGCAAGCTGAATTTGGTTGCGGCCAGCATACGCGGCAAAGGCGCGGCCACAGCGCTGACGCAGCTTTCCTTTGAAAAACGCCGCATCGCACAGGACGTCAAAAAAGTGCTGCAGTCGGCCGTGGCGAACGCAGAAAACAACCACAATCTCGATGTCGATAAACTCTATGTCGCCGAGGCGTGGGTCGGTCGCAGCTTCGTAATGAAGCGCTTTCACGCGCGCGGCCGTGGCAAAAGCGCGGGCATCGAAAAGCCTTTTAGCAACCTGACGATCGTCGTGCGCGAGCGCCAGGAAACGGAAAAACCAAAAAAGGCCGCTCCCAAGAGGGAAGTCGCCAAAGCCGCGCCGAAGAAAACGGTAAAAGCGCCCGCCAAAAAGGCCGCGCCGAAGAAGAAACCAACCAAGAGCGCAGCGGAAGCTGCAGCGGAGGCATAAGTCATGGGTCAGAAAGTCAATCCGATCAGCATTCGTTTAGGCGTCAACCGGACGTGGGACAGCCGTTGGTTCGCCGCGAAGGGATACGGCGATTTGCTGCATGAGGATTTGAAGATCCGCAAATTCCTTAAGGACACGCTTGGCCAACAGGCGGGCGTGGCCAAGATTATCGTCGAGCGTCCGTCTGGCAAATGCCGCGTCACGATCCACTCGGCGCGTCCGGGCGTGATCATCGGCAAGAAGGGCGCGGACATCGAAAATTTGCGTAAAAAGCTCGCGAAAATGACGAGCTCGGAGGTGAGCCTCAACATCGTCGAAATCCGCAAGCCGGAAATCGACGCCAAGCTGGTCGCCGACAACATCGCCAACCAGTTGGAGCGCCGCGTGGCGTTCCGCCGCGCCATGAAAAGGGCCGTTCAGTCGGCTATGCGTCTGGGCGCGCTCGGCATCCGCATCAACTGCGGCGGTCGTTTGGGCGGCGCGGAAATCGCGCGCATGGAGTGGTACCGCGAGGGGCGCGTGCCGTTGCACACGTTGCGTGCCGATGTTGATTACGGCGTTTCGACGGCGTTTACGACGATGGGCACCTGCGGCGTGAAGGTTTGGATTTTCAAGGGCGAAATCCTTGAACACGATCCGATGGCGCAGGAGAAAAAGGCGACCGAAGGCGCGCCTGTCAGGTCTTGATAGCGAAGGTATAAAACGATGTTACAGCCTAAGAAAACAAAATACCGCAAAGCGCACAAAGGACGCATCCATGGCGCGGCCAAGGGCGGATACCGCCTGAATTTCGGCGCTTACGGACTTAAGGCTCTTGAGCCCGAGCGCGTGACCGCGCGCCAGATCGAAGCGGCGCGCCGCGCGATCACCCGCGCCATCAAGCGTCAGGGACGCTTGTGGATTCTCGTGTTTCCGGACGTGCCGGTGTCGAAAAAACCCGCCGAAGTACGCATGGGTTCGGGCAAGGGTTCTCCGGAATTCTGGGCGTGCCGCGTGCACCCCGGACGCATCATGTTCGAGCTGGACGGCGTTCCGCTTGCGGTGGCCAAGGAAGCGTTTGGGCTGGCGGCGGCCAAATTGCCCATCAAGACGAAGTTCGTGCAGCGCGAAGTGGCGTAACAAAAGGAAAAAGATAGGTATCAGAAAGAAGGGGCCGCCTTATGGCTAAGGATAAAGTAACAACCGCCGACATTCGGCTGAAAACGGATAAGGAGCTGGAAACGCGCCTTATGGAGCTGCGTAAGGAACAATTCAACCTGCGCTTTCAAAAGGCCACGGGCCAGCTCAGCAACACCGCCCGCGTTACGGCGGTGCGCAAGGAAATCGCCAAGATCATGACGGTGATCGGCGAACGTCAACGTAAATCTGCCGGTACGGCAGCGTAAGGGATAAGGGGATAAGATATGCCGCGTCGCGTATTGCAGGGAACGGTCGTCAGCGACAAAGGGGACAAGACGGTTACGGTGCTGGTTGAGCGCCGCGTCATGCACCCTATTTATAAGAAGTACATTCGCAAGTCGAAGAAGTACGCTGCGCACGACGAACATAACAAACACAAGGTCGGCGACGTGATCTCGATCATCGAACACGCTCCCATCAGCAAACGCAAGCGCTGGATGGTGATGGAAAACGGTGAGGCGACGAAGGCGAAGTAGGGAAAAACCGATGGTTGATTTATACGTTGCAACAGTCAAATTACCGGAAAGGGAGCAGGGGAACTTTGCCCTTTACAAAAAGGCTCTTTGTCCCTTTGCGACGAAAGAAAAAGACGGTAAAATTCAGGTTTTTTTGCTGGCGGCGGATGCGGAGCGCCTGAAGAAGTCTCTGGACGCGCTCGTTTCAGGCATAAAAACGATTTCGGGCGTTAAACCGGAGGTGAAGTTCGCATCGCTTGAAGAAGGCGCGCAACGCCCTTCTCCTGTCGCGCGCAAGGGCGCCGTCGTTGAACTTAAAAAGTATGTCTTTCAATAGGGTAAAGTCATGATTCAGATGGAAAGCGTCCTCGATGTCGCGGACAACAGCGGAGCCAAAAAGGTTCTGTGCGTTAAGGTTCTGGGCGGCTCAAAGCGCAAGACGGCCGGCGTGGGCGATATTATCGTCGTCTCGATTCAGGATGCGATTCCGCGCGGCAAGGTCAAAAAAGGCGACGTGCATAAGGCGGTCATCGTTCGGCAAAAGTTCGGCTTGAAGCGCGACGATGGTTCGCTGATCCGCTTTGACACGAACGCGGCCGTGCTGATCAACAAGGACAAGGAACCAATCGGCACCCGTATCTTTGGGCCGGTGACGCGCGAATTGCGTAACCTTGGGTTTATGAAAATCATCTCCTTGGCTGAGGAGGTGCTGTGATGGCAACGAAAATGAAAATCAAAAAGAACGATACCGTGATCGTGCTCACGGGCAAGGACAAGGGCAAGACCGGCATGGTCAAGGCCGTGTATCCGAAAGATAACAAGGTGATCGTCGTCGGCGTGAACCGCGTCATGCGCCACACGAAGCCTTCGCAGGCCGATCCGCAGGGCGGCCGCAAGCCGATCGAAGCGGCGATCCATGCGTCGAACGTTGCGCTTATTGATCCTAAGGACAACAAGGCGACCCGCGTGGGTTACAAGACGGTCAAGGGCGCAAAGGCGCGCTACGCCAAGCGCTCCGGCGATGTGATTGAGTGAGGACGGGTATGGCAAGAGCGGATACTCGGAGGCTTTTTGCAAGAGCTGCAGACCAAATTCTAACTCCTTTGGTGTGCGGGGCTGTTGCATTGGCGGGCCTGAGTTTGATGCGAGGCCTAACGGAGTCGACGATTGTGGGAAGTTTTGGCGTCTATGTCGGCGCTACTATTTACCCCGTGGTTAACAAGGAATTACGAAATTTTTTAAACCTCGGGTAGAACGCGAGAGAGAATGAAATGACAGTAAGAGCTAAAGACAAATACGTTCCGCGCCTCGAACAGCATTACACCAACGTGTTGCTGCCCGAGCTGATGAAGAAACACGGCTATAAAAACCGTCTTCAGGCGCCACGCCTCGACAAGATCGTCATCAACATGGGCGTGGGCGAAGCGGTGAACGATAGCAAAAAGACCAAGAACGCCGCCGAGCAGTTGGCGCTGATCGCTGGCCAAAAGCCGGTCATCACCAAGGCCCGCAAGGCTATCGCGACGTTCAAGTTGCGCGGAGGTCTTGGTATAGGCTGCAAGGTCACGCTGCGCCGCGAGCGGATGTACGAGTTTCTCGATCGCCTGATCAATATTGCCTTGCCGCGTGTGCGCGACTTCCGCGGCGTTTCCGCGAAAAGCTTCGATGGCTGCGGCAATTATGCCCTTGGCCTCAAGGAACAAATCGTGTTTCCGGAAATCGATTACGACAAGATCGACGAGATACGGGGCATGGATATCGTGATTTGCACTACCGCGAATACGGACGATGAAGCGCGCGACCTTCTTCGCGGGTTCAACATGCCGTTTCAGGCCGAAAAGGGAGCGAACTGATGGCCAAAACACCGATGATCGAAAAAAACAACCGCCGGCGCCGCATGGTCAAGCAAAAGGAGTCCTCGCGTAAGGCTCTCAAAGCGCTGATCATGAATAAGGAAACGGCGATGGAGGACCGCTTCGCGGCGGTCATGAAGTTGGCGAAGATGCCCCGCAACTCCGCCAAAGTGCGCATCCGTAACCGTTGCGAGGTTTCGGGCCGTCCCCGCGCTTATTACCGCAAGTTTAAAATGTCGCGCATCGCGTTGCGTGAACTGGCTTCGAGCGGCCAGATTCCCGGCGTGATCAAGTCGAGCTGGTAAGGAGGAAAACGAATGTCCCTCACCGATCCCCTGGGCGATATGCTCACACGTATCCGCAACGGCCAGATGGCACGCATAGCCGTGGTGGAATGCCCATCGTCCAACTATCGCAAGCGCGTTCTTGAAGTCATGCAGCGCGAAGGCTACATTCGCGGCTTTAGCGAAGCCCAAAAAGGCAAGGGCCAGATGATGCTGGCCATCGAGCTTAAGTATCACGACGGCGAAGGCGCTATTAAAAAGATCGACCGCGTGTCGAAACCCGGGCGCCGCGTGTATGCGGGCATCAAGGACTTTGGCCGTGTGTTCAACGGTCTCGGCATTTCGATTCTTTCGACGCCGCGCGGCGTGCTTTCGGACAACGAAGCCCGCACGCAAAACGTCGGCGGCGAAATTTTGTGCCGTATATTCTAGGGGATTTGGGGATTAAACATGTCACGAGTAGGTAAACATCCGGTCGAATTGCCGCAGGGCGTCACAGCCGAGGTCAAAGGCAGCGTCATTACGGTCAAGGGCAAGCTGGGCGCGCTCATGGAGACTCTGCCGCCCGACGTTGACGTCAAGGTGGCCGACGGCAAAGTCGTCACGGCGCCCATGTACGATACTCAACGCTCACGCATGATGTGGGGCACGGCGCGCAACAACATCAACAATATGGTCAAGGGCGTGACGGAAGGCTTCAAGGTTACGCTTGAGATCGAGGGCGTTGGTTTCCGTGCCGCGATGCAGGGCAAAGAGCTGGTTATGCAGCTCGGCTTCAGCCATGAGGTCAAATACCATGTGCCGGAAGGCATCACGATCAAGGCCGAAAAGCCGACCTTGATTTCCATCGCCGGTTTTGACCGCCAAAAGGTGGGACAGGTCGCTGCCGAAATACGCGGCTTCAAAAAACCGGAACCCTACAAGGGTAAGGGCATCAAGTATCAGGGCGAAAAGATCCGCCGCAAGGAAGGCAAGAAGAAATAAGGTTTTTCTTGTTCGCTTGCGAACTTAGAAAAACATTATCCCGATGAAAATCGGGATCCAGAGTTAAAAAAGGTTTGAGGAAAAAACCATGTTGACCGCAAAAGAACTTCACGCACGCCGTAAAATTCGGACGCGTTACCAGCTCAAGCGCAAGGCGACAAACCGTCCACGCCTGTCGGTTTTCCGCTCGAGCGAGCACATTTATGCGCAGGTGATCGACGACGCGCAGGGCAAGACGTTGGCTGCGGCCTCGTCGCTTGATGCCGAGCTTAAGAAAAAGCTCAAGACCGGCGCGAACAGGGAAGCTGCGCAGGCGGTTGGTAAGGCTTTGGCCGACAAGGCGAAAAAAGCCGGTGTGACCAAGGTCGTGTTCGATCGCGGCGGCTACATGTACGCAGGACGCGTTAAGGCGTTGGCCGAAGCCGCGCGCGAAGCCGGCTTGGAATTTTAATAAAAAGGAAGCGTTAGATGGCTAAACCTAAAAAGTCAGAAAGCAGCGAAAGCAGGGAAAACCGCGAAGGTCCCGACTTGATCGAAAAGCTCGTGGGCATCAATCGCGTGGCCAAGGTGGTGAAGGGCGGCAAGCGGTTCGCCATGGCGGCTCTGGTCGTGATCGGCGACGGCAAGGGTCGCGTCGGCATCGGGACGGGCAAGGCCCGTGAGGTGCCCGAGGCGATCAAAAAGGCGACCGATGCCGCCAAGCGCAAGATGCGCCGCATTCCTTTGCGCGAGGGGCGTACGCTGCACCACGACGTGCGCGGAACGTACGGCGCGGGCAAGGTCGTGTTGCGCGCGGCTCCGGCTGGTACCGGCATCATCGCGGGCGGTCCGATGCGCGCGGTGTTCGAAGCTTTGGGTATTCAGGACGTGGTGGCGAAATCTGTCGGCACGTCGAACCCGCACAACATGATCAAGGCGACGTTTAACGCTCTCGATCAGGTGGCAAGCCCGCGTTCGGTTGCGATGCGACGCGGCAAAAAGGTCAGCGAGATCCTTGGCCGCAAGCAAGGCGAGCACGGCGAAACCGAGGCCAAGGGATAAAAACGGCGCAGGGGTTCGCCCCGCGTTTTTCATGAATTAGAGGACAGTAAGATGGCAAAGGCGGAAACCAAAAAAGCGGCAAGCGGCAGGAAAATCGTCGTCGTGCAAACAGGAAGCCAGACGAACCAGAAGCCCGGCATGATGGAAACGCTTAAAGGACTCGGTCTTGGCAAGCCCCATGCGCGCCGCGAACTTCAGGACACACCCGAGGTGCGCGGCATGATCCGCAAGGTGCGTCACTTGGTGAAGGTTGAAGGCGAAGAATAGGCTGTTTTGATTTTTTGGTAAGGAAAAGGCACATGAAACTCAACGATTTGCGCGATAACAAAGGCGCCCGCAAGAAATCAAAAAGCCTCGGACGCGGCATCGGCTCCGGCAAGGGCAAGACCTGCGGTCGCGGCGTCAAAGGCCAAAAGGCTCGCACGGGTGTTTCCATTCGTGGCTTTGAAGGCGGCCAGATGCCGATTCACCGCCGCTTGCCGAAGCGCGGCTTCAATCCGTTGAACCCGAAGGATTACGCTGAGCTGAACCTCGGCCTTTTGCAAAAGGCGATTGACGCGGGCCGCATCGACGCGAAAAGCCCCATCACCGGAGACATGCTGATGAAGGTCGGCGTTTGCGCGCGCGCGCGCGATGGCGTGCGGTTGCTCGGCAAGGGTGAACTGAAAACCAAGGTTGACCTGACCGTGGCGGGCGCTTCGGCCTCGGCCATCGCCGCCGTGGAAAAGGCGGGCGGCAAGGTTACCGTGACGGCCAAGAAAGAAGAACCGAAAGCGGCGTAAATTATTCCACAACGTATGATCAAACAAGCGCGGGGGGCTCCCGCGCTTTTTTTATGCGCTCGAACCAAATTAACCATATTTACCATCTGTGTTTTCATGCTTCAAAAAAGACGCTAACAAGTAAACGATCGTGTTCGATTTCAGCCAGCCGGAGAAAGTTATGAATTATGAATTGCTTTTCAAGCTTCCTGAGGGAACGTTCTTGAAGATCTTGAGACATGAAGATGCCCATGTTGGCGTGAGGCTTGTAGCTCTGTTTTGGGGTGGAGATAATTTCTTTCAGCTTAAAAGCATACCTTTAGACGCCAACGATATTGGCGTGATAAATTATAAAACAAGACAAGAGCAAGATGTTTTCGAGAACGCGAAAAACGAAAGCATGTCGCCAGACCAATACGCGACCGTGCGTTACCAGCAACAGGAGTACGCGAAAGGCCGCACGGAACTTTACCAGACTTGGCGTGGCGTGCGAGAAGGCCATACAGGGCTGAAAGAAATTGAAAAATTTGAGGATCATTTTTTTGCGGACGGCGATCTAAAGCCTGAAAGCGACTTATATTTAGATTGGGATCAACTGGGGAAAAGAGTCGCGCGCCACCTTCGTCTTGCAGGCCAGGAAGCCGCAGAGATGGCGATGCGTCTTTTCGTGAAGGGAGCGCCAAGCCGCCCCGTGCGGTCCGCTGGTGTTTGCCATGACGCGCCTCCGCCCCAAAGCCGAACCGCACAGCCCTAGGGACGCGGCTCAGGCTATGGCGCAAGGAGCAGAGCTTCGAGGCGTTATATTGATGTTTGCACAGCGGGTTCCGGCATTATTGGGTTTCCGTAAGCCTGGAGATGGGGGACCAGCCAAGGGTTTTCTCATAAGCTTGTAAAGGCCTTGTTTAACCACTATATCCTTACTCGACATTCCTGAACCCGAACCCCGAAATTTGACATGGCCTCACCCGCAGAAACACTCGCCGCCAGCCTGAACTTTTCCACCTTCAGCAAGGCCAAGGAGCTGAAAAGCCGCCTGTGGTTCACGCTTTTGGCGCTCATCGTTTTTCGTCTTGGCACCTACATTCCTGTGCCAGGCATCGATCCTGTCACGCTTGGCGAGATTTTCAAGCGCCACGGCGGCGGCGTGCTGGGCATGTTCGACATGTTTGCGGGCGGCGCCTTGCAACGCATGACCATCTTTGCGCTCGGCGTCATGCCCTACATCACGGCCTCGATCATCATGCAGCTGCTCTCGGCCATCGTGCCCGCGTTCGAAGCCATGAAAAAAGAAGGATCGACGGGGCAAATGCGCATCAACCAATATTCGCGCTATCTAACGGTTTTGTTCGCAGCCGTGCAGTCCTACGCGCTTGCCGTGGGTCTTGAAAGCATGGTGGGCTCTTCAGGGTCGGCCGTGATCATGCCCGGCATGTTCTTCCGTATCACGACCGTGGTGACGCTGACCGGCGGCACGGTCTTTCTGATGTGGCTTGGCGAACAGATCACGGCGCGCGGCATCGGAAACGGCATATCCATGATCATCTATGCCGGTATTATCGCGAACTTGCCGCACGCCATGGCCCAGACGCTTGAGCTGGGACGCACGGGCGCGCTTTCGACGTGGTTCATCCTTGTGATTCTGTTTCTGGTCGTGGCGGTTCTTGCGGTGTGCGTTTTCTTTGAACGTGCCCATCGCCGCGTTCTTGTGAACTACCCCAAGCGTCAGGTGGGTAACAAGATGTACGGAGGGGAAGCTTCGCACATGCCGCTCAAGCTGAACACGTCGGGGGTCATTCCACCCATTTTTGCCAGCTCTTTGCTTCTATTCCCGTTGACGTTGACCAGTTTTACCGACGTTCAGCAAAAGGGCGGCTGGCTCGCCGATCTGGTTGTTCAGCTTGGGCATGGCAAGCCGTTATTCATGGTTCTTTATGCCGCTTTGATCGTCTTTTTCTCGTTTTTCTATACGGCCGTGGTTTTTAATCCTGTCGATACGGCCGACAACCTGAAGAAGTACGGTGGCTTTGTCCCCGGCATTCGCCCGGGCAAGAACACGAGCGATTATTTCGACTATGTGCTTACGCGCCTCACGGTTTTGGGATCGGCTTACTTGGTGGCGATCTGTTTGCTGCCAGAGTTTTTGATGAGCAAGGGGGCTATCCCGTTTTATCTGGGGGGCACGTCGCTGCTGATTGTCGTCAGCGTGACGATCGATACGATCGGACGCGTTCAATCGCACCTTATCGCGCATCAATACGAGGGCTTGATAAAGAAATCGAAGTTGCGCGGCTAACGAAAACCTTAAGGGATATCGGCATGAATATCATTCTTTTAGGTCCTCCCGGGGCCGGAAAGGGCACGCAGGCCCGCCAGCTTGAGCAGGATTTTGGGATGGTTCAGCTCTCCACCGGAGATATGCTGCGCGCTTCTATCAAGCGGGGCGAGCCTTTGGGCAAGGAAGCCAAAGCCATCATGGATGAAGGCAATTTGGTCCCGGACGCGTTGATCGTCCGCATGATCGAAGAGCGGATTGATCAGCCGGACTGCGCCAGAGGTTTCATCTTGGACGGTTTTCCGCGCACCGCGCCGCAAGCCGATGCGCTCGACAAAATGCTGGAGGCGAAAAACAAAAAACTGGACGCCGTTGTCGAGCTGGCGGTCGATGAGGACAAGATCGTCGAACGCGTGGCGGGCCGTTTCACCTGCTCGTAAGGTGG
>CAZYPX010000046.1:0-13580 GCA_964649675.1 uncultured Rhodospirillaceae bacterium
ACTACGACGAATCCACGATGGAGCCCGTTGTGCTTCCGGCGCGTTTTCCGAACCTTTTGGTTAACGGCGCGGGTGGCATCGCGGTGGGCATGGCGACGAACATTGCGCCGCACAATCTCGGTGAAGTCATCGACGGTTGCATCGCGTACATCAATAATCCCGACATCACGATTGACGAACTGATCGAAATCATTCCTGCGCCCGATTTCCCGACGGGGGGCATTATTCTGGGTCGCACGGGTTCGCGCGCGGCGTTCCATACGGGACGCGGCAGCGTCATCATGCGGGCGCGCACGGAAATCGAGGAAATCCGCAAGGACCGTCAGGCTATCATCGTTTCGGAAATCCCTTATCAGGTGAACAAGGTGCGCCTGATCGAGCGCATCGCCGAATGCGTGCAGGAAAAGATCATCGAAGGCATCTCCGATCTGCGCGACGAATCCGACCGCGACGGCGTGCGCGTGGTGATCGAGCTGAAGCGCGACGCGATGCCCGACATCGTGTTGAACCAACTTTATAAGCATACACCTTTGCAGACGAGTTTCGGCGTGAACATGCTGGCGCTGAACGGCGGCAGGCCCGAACTCATGAACCTGCGCGGCGTGATCGCCGCGTTCGTGGATTTCCGCGAAAAGGTCATCACGCGCCGCACGGAATATGAGTTGGGCAAGGCTCGCGAGCGTGCGCATATCTTGGTCGGCTTGGCCGTCGCCGTGGCGAACATCGACGACGTGATCGCGCTGATCCGCAAGGCGGCGGACCCCGCCATTGCCAAGGCCGAGCTTATGGCGCGGGCGTGGCCGGCTCACGATGTCGCGCCGTTGATCGTGCTTGTAGACGAGGAAGGTGCCATCAAGGACGGCACGTACACAATGAGCGAGACGCAGGCCAAGGCCATTCTGGACCTGCGCTTGCACCGCCTGACGGGGCTGGAGCGCGACAAGATCGGCGATGATTTGCGTGGCGTGGTCGAGCAGATCAAGGACTATCTCGACATTCTGGCTAACCGCGCGCGCATCTTCGGCATCATGAAGGAAGAGTTGGCGTTCATTCGCGAAAAGTTCGCCACGCCACGCCGCACGATGATCGAGGAGCAGGAATTCGAGGCCGACATCGAGGACTTGATCCAGCGTGAGGATATGGTCGTGACGGTTAGTCACGCGGGGTACGTCAAGCGCGTGCCGCTGTCGGCCTACCGCGCGCAAAAGCGCGGCGGCAAGGGTCGCACGGGCATGGCGACGAAGGACGAAGATTTCGTCAACGATATCTTTATCGCCAGCACGCATACGCCGATGCTCTTCTTCTCGTCGCTTGGGCGCGTGTACAAGATGAAGGTGTACAAATTGCCGCTTGGTAATCCGCAGGCCAAGGGCAAGGCTTTGGTGAACCTGTTGCCGCTTGAGCAAGGCGAGACGATCACCACAGTCATGCATTTGCCGGAGGATGAAAGCGCGTGGGACAAGCTGAACGTCATGTTCGCCACGTCAGCGGGCACCGTGCGGCGCAACCAGTTGTCGGATTTTGCATCCGTTCGTGCCAGCGGCATCATCGCCATGAAGTTGGAAGATGGCGATCATCTCATTGCCGTGAAAACCTGCACCGAACACGACGACGTGCTGTTGGCTTCGCGTCAGGGCAAGGCTATCCGTTTCCCCGTCAACGACGTGCGCGTGTTCATGGGGCGCACGTCGATGGGCGTGCGCGGCATCAAGCTGTCCAACAACGATACCGTCATTTCCATGTCGATCTTGAGCCATGTCGAGGCGACGGCGGAAGAACGTGTGGCCTATATACGGCAGGCGAATGCGCAACGCCGCGCGGCGAACGGCGAAGACGATACGGCGATTGTGGCGGGCGTGGATGACGAGGAAACATCAACCGATCTGATGTTGTCGCCGGAACGCTTCGCGGAACTTGCCAAGCAGGAAGAGTTCCTGTTGACGGTGTCGGAGCGCGGTTTCGGCAAGCGCACGTCGTCTTATGAATACCGCGTCGCAGGCCGCGGCGGGCAGGGCATCTGGAACATGGAGATGTCGGAACGCAACGGATCTACCGTCGCGACGTTCCCTGTCAAGGATGAGCAGGACATCATGTTGGTTTCGGACGGTGGGCAGGTTATCCGCATGTCCGCTGGCGATATCCGCGTGGCGGGTCGCCGTACGCAGGGCGTAACGATTTTCCGCATCGACGAGGCCGAAAAGGTCGTGTCTGTGGCGGCGCTGGAAGATGCTTCGGAAGAGAACGGAGAAGGAGCCGATGGCTAGAATCCCAAAACCGCAACGCGTCGGCGTTTACCCGGGCACGTTCGATCCGATTACGTTGGGGCATTTGGAGCTTATCTATCGCGCCGTCAAGGTGGTGGATCGGCTCATCATCGCCGTGGCGAAAAACGCGGGGAAGGGCCCCTTGTTCGATTGCAAGACGCGCGTGAAGATCGTAGAGCACGAAATCGGGCCGTTGATCCGGCGCGGCGCGAAGATCGACGTGATGGAGTTCGACAAGCTTTTGATGCACTTTGCGATGGACATGGAAGCCAGCGTGATCATTCGAGGCTTGCGCGCCGTTTCGGACTTTGAGTACGAGATCCAGATGGCGGCCATGAACCATCGCATCAACAACGATATAGAAACCGTTTTTCTCATGACGTCGGATCGCCACCAGTTCATTTCGTCGAGCATGGTCAAGGAAATCGCCCGCCTGGGCGGGGACGTTCATCCCTTTGTCAGTTCGACCGTGGCCAAAAAACTGGCGCAGCAATTCTCCAAGGAAAACAACAAGAAAAAAGAAGCCGCGCGCGGTGCCCGTTAACCAGAGTTTCAGGCCTTGAGGGGCAAAAAACGGGCGGGCGTGGGGCTTTTTTTCAAGCAAAGGTTTGCAGTTCCAGGCAATATCTGATACCAGTCACCTGTTTTATGGGACTCCGTAGCTCAGCTGGTAGAGCATCTGACTTTTAATCAGGGGGTCGCGGGTTCGAATCCCGCCGGGGTCACCATTAAATACTTAGAGGGTACAAAGTCCCGAAAAAACCTGAAGGGACAAGTAGTTAGGGCGGTTCGAAAACCCTCTTTTTTGCTATAACGCACATTCTCCGAAAAAGTCAGTTTTAGGACCGTTTTCTGGGCGACAATGTCTCCAGAAACCCAGAGTTTCTGCGGATTTTTGAGAAAATCAAAAGCGGTTCGATAAATCTCATTGAAGGTCTGCTGGGGGCGGTTGTTGGCCTCGATTTTTTCTCTCAAAAGGATCTTCCGCATCCCCAATTCTTTGACCTTGCCTTCATAGACAGCGCAGAGATTCTCGTCCTCAGTGTCCAAAAGCCGATCCAAAAGCTGGGCCTCTTTCTTTTCAATGGCCTGAAGTTCCGCCTTGAGTAAGATGCTTTCCTCTTTTTTGTTTCCGTTGCGGGCTTCCCAGCAATCCCTGAACATTTCCTTGGCAACTGTGATGAGCTTTTCAGCGGGGCAGAGGCTTTCAAGAAGGACGAGAAAGTCCGCGTCAACTTGTTCTCTACGGATGGACTTCCTGCAAGCGGGGCAGCCCTTGGTGTCGCAAAAGTAATAGGGGTACTCGGAATTGCGGCCCCTTGACCAACAGGAGGTCATGGGCTTGCCGCAGTGATCGCAGAGGATGAACCCGCGCAAGGGAAAATCTGTGCTTAGGTCTTTGCGGACTGGGGCTTTGGCTCCGCTATCCAGCCGATCTTGAATCTTTTGCCATGTTTCAAGAGTGATGATGGCTTCATGTTTGGCGGGAACAAAATGAATGTCCCATTCAGGCATCGTGATATAGCCTGCATAGGTCACCCGTCGAAGAAGGTTTTCAACGCGCTGAAGATGAACTTCGCCTTTGTTGTTCCTTGGATAGGTTGGATGCGTTTCAAGAAACCGTTTGACCTGACTCTTCGTCTCAAAACGACCATAAGCATAGCCTTCTAACGCTTCTTGAACAATTGTTGCTAACGGTTCGTCGCGCACCAGCATCTTGCCGTGACCTGATATGCTTTTGTAGCGATAGCCAACGGGGGGAGTTGTCACCCAATAACCGTTCATGGTTCGCGCCCGCATACGGTTTTTGACTTGCTCGGCATTCTTTTGACGTTGGTGTTGCGATACACTGGCTAAAAGATTTTCAACAAGGCGGCTATCCGAGTCTTCACCAAATTCAATCGACGGGGATTCAAGTTTCCCGCCAGCTTGCGCGATAGCTGCGCGAAGTTCCAAGTGTGCTTCGAGGCCGCGTGCAAGGCGGCTAATGTCATCAATGATGACGGCGTGTTTTTCTTTCTTGTTCTTTTTCAGGAAAGAAAGCATTTCCTGCATTTTGGGGCGATCAATCATTCCGCCCGATACGCCCTCATCATGAAAGGCTTTGACGACTTCGTACTTCTTCAGCTTCGCGTATTCGCGGCATCTGGTGTCCTGTGACTCTAGTCCGTGGCCCTCTTTAACCTGCTTGAGGCTCGAAACACGGCAATAAATAACAGCATATTTTATCATGAAATTTGTTCGTAACCCTCATAGTGCCATTAAACCTGTCCATATTATAGCAAAGATGGCAGAAAAATCACGGCTCAATCGTTTGCTTTCGTCCCTCTCTGGCAAAGCTGAACCGGATCTTCGCCAAAGGCTTGGTCGATAAAGTGGTTCATAATGTTCCAAAGCGCCAAAGTGATTTCGTCCCTGTCAGCATCCGTCATATTGAACTCGCCCATATAGCCTCTGTATTTTTCAAAATCAGGAAGGCTCATACGTAGCTGCTCCTTATTGTGCGGCGTTGTGGTGCGGGTGCGGGCTTTGGGGCGGGGGCAGCATTGGTTTCAGTGCTTAAGGCCTCCTGCGTAACGCCAACGGCTTTTTCGAGTTTGAGCCAGATGGCTTCGGTGAAACGGTCGATCCCGACATTGGCCGCTGCTGCACGGGCGTACACGCGGCAGTCGAGGGCCTCATTCCGTTCGCGCTCTTTGCGCCATTCACGGTGTGGGAAGCCTCGTTTGTTTTTTGTTGTGACCAATCGCTCTGCTGTGAGCTGCTTGAAATACTCTTCGCCATATTTCGGGAAGTGGCAGTACCCAGCGGGAAAGCCTGCGCCTTGCTCCAACTGCTCGTCGGTCGGCGCGTCTTTGCGAAGGCATCCATAGACTTCGGATTTGCAAAAGGATGACCCCACAGGCCAGACCAAAAGGCCGCGCCGCTTGCGCTTGCCCCTTATGGTCACATCCATCGGGCTGGGTGCTCCCAGCGCCGCGCCAAGGCGATCCATGCCTTTGACGGCTATAACCCTATCGCCAGATTGACGGCGTACCCAGTCGTAAACCTCCTGCGTTGCATAGCCCGTGTCGATGGCCAGCTTGAGGATGGCAAGATTGACCCCACCATCATGCGTAAAGCTTTCGGCCAAGATCGCGTCGAGCGCCTGCCAAACTTCCGGCTTGGCAGGATCCCCTTGCAAAACGCGGTAGTCGATTGACCAGCTTTCGCGGTCGCGACCCCATGCCACGATTTCCAACTCAAGGCGGTCTTTCTGTACGTCCACGCCAGCCGTAAGAAACAAGCCGCCCATCGGTACAGTGCAAATGCGATATTCTTCGCGCCGCTCGTAAAGGCGATGCCATTCAGGAGCTTCGCCTTTTTCAACATAGGTTTCGCCAAGCTCCGTGTTCTTGAAGGATTTGATCGAAGCGTCCGATCCTTGCGCGTCCAGCCATGAGCGAGCTATGTCCGCCCAACTCCGCCAACCAAGCGGAGAATAGAGGCTGGAGATATGAAAGCCCGCCGTGCGTCCATCGCCCTGCGCATGGGATTGCCAATAGCCATTGTCCAATAGTTCCGTTTTGTGATGCTCTTCAAAAAGCTGTGAGCAATGCTCGCATTCATAAGCCGCTTTTTCCGGCTGGTTGTGCGGCCATTTAAGTTGCGGAAACTTCAGCCATTGAAACGTGCCGCAAAGCGGACATGGCAGCATAAAGCGGCGCATGTCGCTGGCTTCATATTCTCGCTCAATGCGCGACAGGCCTTTGATAGTTGGCGTTGAAACAACAAAGATTTTGCGCCGTGCAAAGGTGCGCGTTCTGGCTTCGGCCAGTGCTACGGGATCACCTTCGCCGTCCACATCCCCTGGATAGCCATCGACTTCATCTAAAAATAGGAACCTCACGGGCATAGAGCGCAGCCCCGCCGCGCTGTTAGCTCCAGTGAGTACCAGAATGCCGCCAGGGAATTCTTTGGTCAGAACCGTATTGCCAGAATCTTTGGATCGTGCGGGTTTGACCAATTCACGAAGAACGGCGCTTTCCTCCAAAAGCGGATCAATGCGCTGTTTAGAATTGCGCTTGGCCATCTCCACCGTGGGCAAAACAGCCAATGTCGGCCCAGGGGTATGATGGATGATATAGCCCAGCCAGTTATTGCCGCATTCCGTCCCGCCGATCTGTGCGCCTTTCATAAAAACAACCCGCTCGACGGGAGAGCTGGCCGAAAGGCAATCCATAATCTCTTTCAAGTATGGCGTTCGGCTTGTGCGCCACGGCCCTGGCTCGGACGCAGCCTTGCCGGAGAGAAAACGGTTGCCGTCTGCCCATTCTGAAACAAGTAATATGGGATCGGGCTTCAACCCTTCCAAATAGGAACGGATGAAAGCAACTTCTTGCGGATCGTTCATCGTGTCAGATATTTTCAGGGTCGGATTTAGAGAACTCTTCCAACACGCGGGAAAGTTCTTCGCTTAAAAGCTGATTGACCTTGAAGCGGTCGTTTTCTGCCGCGACAATGGCGTCGATGCGGTTTGGAATGCCCAAAAGCTGGTCGCGCAATTGCCGCGCAAGATTGAACCAGCGGACAGTTACTTTTTCCAAGGGAACGAGCCGTCCGGCTTTTTCCTCATATTCCATCTTGCGAAGCCGTGCGACGTACAGTTCCCGAATGGCGCGGCTTTGGATGTAGGTCGGCCCTTCAGTGGATGGTACGGGTGCGGCTTCTTCGGTTTTGGTTTTAGGTTTCGTTTGAGGAGCTGGTTGTTGCGCCGTTTTTTGCGCTTCCACCTGTCCTGGATCACTGTTTCGTTCCCATTGCAGATCGGCGGTGGCAGGATCAATCTTGCCGTCTGCATCTCTGGTGATGCGACCACTTTGAACGGCCTTCATCACCGCGCTTTTTGAACACCCCCTGTGCGCGGCGTAGGCTCGGATTGACAGTCCCATAATTCATTTTGTCTTAGCTGCGGTGCAGATTGTTATAATCGAGAATCCAGCCCGCGAACTCGCCAAAGCGGAAGAACGGCACGGCCTCTTCACCAAGGAAGGTTGGATCAATGGGGCGTTGCACACCGCTTAGGCTCAATTCTTTTTCGATAATCTCTTCAGGACGCACCCCAGCGGCAATCTTGTGGGAAAGCGCAATTCGGGAAAGGATGGTCGCGGGATAGCCGCGCACGGCCTCGCATTTATCGACCACGAGGATCGCGCCGCCTGGACGCAGGTTTTCTTTCAGCCTGTCAAGGAACTGCTCCCGCTGGTGAGGAGGAAAGAACATAAAAACGAGGAAACAGATCGCGAGGTCAAATTGTTGATAAGGAAAGGTCAAGGCATCCGTAATCGCCAACATGCCAGGGCCGTCATAGAGCGCAGCCATTTCCGCGCTTTCTTCAATTGCGACAAGTTCAGCGCCACGGGAGTCGAGCGTTGTTTGCAAGGCGCGGCCAATGTTGCCTGTCGAAGCCCCGATGTCATAGACAAGCCCACCCTGCGGAATGTAATGCCGCCCAATATAGGCAACGGCTGAAGTCAGAAGGTCATACCACGGCAATTGTTCGCGCACATGACGGTCAAACCCTTCGGCAACGTCCTGATTGGCAAACGTCCATTCTTGCGGGATCTGCATGGCAGAGCCTCCTTTCATTTCAGCAATGTTTGGTGAGTTAGTCTTTGGGCTTGAAGGTCTCAAGCACCGTGTCCCGTGTCAGGGCGACGATGCCGAGCTTTTCATACATGGCGCGTGTGGACGGGTTGCTTTCAATCGCAACATAGCTTTCAGGATTCGCGCCGTATTTGGGGAAGATATATTTTTCGAGGATTTTCTTTTTGCAAGATGGCGGGGCCAAGAACCACTCGTTGAAATAAGCGTCCTGCGGTTGCCAGCTTGTCTTGTATTTGATGTTTTGAAGCGTCCGGTCTTTGTGAATCTTGGGTCGCGCCGTTATCAGGATAACGGTCTTATCCTTGATGCGGTTCAAAAGATCGAAGGAGTACGTTTCTTTCTCAATCTGACGAACAAAGGGCTTCAGCTTTTGCTGGCTGTTAGAAACTAGCGTGTAATTCAGATCGAGCAAAATAATCATAACTTTATACCTAGCCGTTTTTCATAGGCAGATGTCGCTTCCTCCACCAATCCCATACGGCTCCCATCAGGATACGGTAAATCAAACTCAAAAGCGATAGCTGCTTTTAATTGCGTGGGATTAATGGGCTTCGTGCCAGCACAAATGGCTGTCACGTTGTGAACGCGCTCTCCTACTTGGACCCGTTCAAAGAAAGGTTGGAAGAGTTCGTAAAACTCTTTTTGCGAATGATACTTCTGAACCTTGGGCTTGGACTGGAAATCGCCCAGTGAGATGCCGCCTTCATAATCCAGCCGGAAGAGACATTCCTTCAAACGGCGTTCTGATATTTGATTGCATCCCGCAAGGTTCTTCCAGTTGGCATGAGACCGCGCCGAGGCCACGGCATAAAGGCGCGTCTTGGGGCCACACAGAGCAGCGCACAGACAGGCGATATGTTCACGATCTTCTTTGAATGGGACACTATTGAGAACGGAAGAGATAAAAACAGATTCGTATTTAACGCCCGCCGCTACATCGGCAAGAAAGTCTCGCGCCACACGCAGGCTCTCGGCCTTGTCGATTTCATCTTTTTCCCCGATCCGAAATGGCTCAAAGGGCGAGACCCTTACACCAATGGAGCGCAGGATTTTTGTCTCGGTCAAATGCCCCGCGCCGAAGTCAACAATGGACGTTCCGTAGAGGTTTTTCCAGTGTTTGGCATTCTCCGGCGTTGTCACGTCATATTCTTTGACAACGCTTTTTCGGTAATGGGCGAAGACAAAACCCCAGCCCAGCGTCTCGCGCACGCGGCGCACCCGCCGGAACGAGTTGTAACGCAGGAGGTCGGCGTAACGGGTGTGAATGTCAAAATCCATGCTCAAGAAGTTCAGCATGGCGCTGGCAAGTTCGGCCTGCGCGTCTGTAATCCAGACAACGGGGACTTCTTTCTCACCGCGCTCTGCTGCAAGCTCTACGCGGCCAAGCCCATTGACGATCTTATAATCTTTTGTGGCCACAACGGGCATTTGAATACCGCGCTTGCGGAGCATCTGCGCAAGGTTGCGGGTGTAGGGAACCCATCGGCCTTTATTGGCTTCAAGGAAAGGAGTGATAGAGACGGCCTCTGTCTCCAAACATGGGTAGGTTTTCTTTTGATCCGGCATATCGGCGGCAATGTCAAAAACGTTGCATTCCTCAAGCGCCAACTTCAACGTATCGGGCGCGTCCGAGTTTTGCATGTCGTTCGTGCCGCGATTGAAGGCAATGTTGATCGCCTTGCGCTCTTCCAGCGTCATGCGCGGCACGTAGGAAACGGGAACCTTCTTAATGCCCATGCGCGTCGCGACATAATGTCGCTGGTGGCCGGAGAGGATTTCGCCGTCTTCATCGGCATAAATGGGGAGAAGCCAGCCAAGCTTGCGAAGAGAAAGTTCGATGATCTTAAGGCGCACGGGATCAGCCTTGCGGGGGTTGTAGGTACTGGGCCGCACGGCTTCAATCGGGACTAGCTTTATCATATCTTGAGGCGTCTCTTGATCTCGTTTCTAATGGATTCTTTTTCAAAGCCAACCGCCGAGCGAATGGCATCATGCCAGCGCAGGTAATCAGCGCGGGGAATGGGGATGCGATAGGAGCCGACAACGCACTGTGTGTCGGACTCGTCTTGAACTTCGTGGCCTTCGTTGTCATCGTCAAAGCCATCGGAAAGATCGTCTTGGGCTTCGAGCAAAAGCTGTTCCAATTCATCTTCGGAAAAGCCAACCACGCCCATGTCAAAATCTTTGGCCATGAGAAGCTCAACATGTTCGCCTAAAAGCTCCTTATCCCAGCTTGCGTTTTCAGCCAGCTTGTTGTCGGCAATGACGTAGGCGCGTTTCTCCTCATCGGTGAGGTTGTCGAGAACAACGACGGGAATCTTTTCAAGGCCGACCAGCTTTGCGGCTTCAAGCCGCCCATGCCCAGCAATCACGCCCGCATCCTTATCGACGAGGATCGGCATCACCATGCCAAAGCGAATGAAACTTGCCGCAAGCTGGCTGATTTGCTCGTCACTGTGAAGGCGCGGATTCTTTTCGTAAGGCTTCAGCTTTTCTGTTTCCCAAAACTCAATGCGTTCAGCCATGCGTGGAAGTTTTGCGTCCATAAATTGCTGCCCTTTCAAGCTGTCCACTCGTGGACAAAAGGACAGGTGTCCACCTGTCCACCTTCGTCAAAAGTGTCCACCCTTTTTTGATTCTGTCGCTAGAAATGTCCCGCGCTACGCCCGCCCCCTTAGCTTTTCGCGCTGGAAGTACCTTGATTATCAATGAATTGCATCTTTGGAAGGGGCGAGAAGACTGGATGAATAAGACATAAAAAAACCGCCTGAAAAATCTCTTTCGGCGGCTCTTGATCCACGTCTCGCAACGTTATCTAAGTGGTAATGCACCTACGTGGGATCGTCAAGCACTTTTTAAAAAGAAAATGCAAAATAGTTTTTCAGAGCTTCCACAACGTCACCAATTTTTCCAATCCGCGACAAAGTGTTTCAAAACGATCCGTTGTTCCTGCGTATTTATTATGGCCGCAAACCTCGATTACGATTCTTTGTTGCGCGTCTGACAATTCTTCATAGGCAGCGCGTAATATCTCTTCACTGATGGGCACGATAAGCATGGCCATCTCTGGATCATAGGCGCCTGTGGATGTTGGGTCTTCGACTTTAAGGCCGAGAACGGCGCGTTCATAAGCGCGGCGAAACTTCAGCCCCGCTTCATACTCGCTCTTTGTGATCCGGCCTTGCCAAACGTAATAATCCAGGGCGCACTCAACGCGCACGCGGTCGCGCACCATATACGGGTTGCCTCGCAAATCCCGATCTATGACTTCTGTGACAACGCCTCCGCAATGTGACCGAAGTTCCATTGACGCACGCTCCCCTTGGCGCACGGGCAAAGTCTTTTTTCCCCTGCGCCTTTTAGCCATGAGCCGCCTCCCGTGACTCTTGGCACACCTTCTTGATGATCCGATTATTATCGCAAATTAACCTTTCTTTTCCGTTGATTGTTGGACGAATTCTTGCCGAAAAAGCCTGTTTTTCCATCATTTTTTGTTTGCTCCTGTATGTATATCGGGGGAAACGGTAAAGGTCAGAGCGCGGCCCAGCGCATGTTCCAGCGCCGCGCCATAGCGGGATTCCAGATAGTCGGCATGAAAGCGCGAGGGCGCAGTGATCCGGCCCGCCTCAATGTCAATGAGGCATGGTGCAAGCCACCTTTGAATGAAGGTTTCGTTGAAGGCAAAATGGCCTTGCAGTTTTGAGCGCACAGGTTCCGGTAAGGGCGGATAGCTTGCTGGCACTGCCGGACTTTCCGCTTTCCCAAACGTTGCCGCATCAGGATCAATCTTCAACGCTCGATCCAGCCAATTCAGCCACGTTTGCTTCCAGCCACGAACGCTTCGTTTTTTATCCGTGCCTTTGCCAAAGCAAAAATACTGCCTGAACTTCATGGCCTGTTTGTCGATAGCCGTTTCACCCCAGCCGCGATCCTTTGCAATTTCTCGCCATTCTTCGGACAACGACCAATCTTCCGAAAGCGCAGCAACTTGCCCTTTCGGTTTTGCTTCCGGCTTGGCGCTGGATGCAGCTTCGCCATGGCTGTCAAAATCCACAGGGGGGCTTTCGGGGGTTTTTAAATTCTGAATTTTTGACTCTTGTTTCTTAGGCTCGGACTCCTGCTCGAAGCCTTGCTCGGACGTATGCTCGCCTTCCGCAAAAATGCCCTTTTGATTCAAATAGCTGCTTTGGCCTCCTTTCGCGCCTATTTTGCGCATTCTTGCTCGATGATGTGTGTCGCGAACCATGCGCCTGCAAAAAATGCGGCCCTTAACATCGCGGGAAAAAACACCGTTTCGGGAAAGCTCATCAAGTAGCCTTTCGATCTCCTTTTCGGGAACCCCCGTCAAAAGAGAGAGGTCCGTAGAGGAACAAGGTCGTCCAGCTATGACTATGAACCCAGTCGGGTTGGATCTTGCCGCAATGCACAGAAGCCGCATCCAAAGGCCTTGTGCGTCAAGCGAACACACGCGGAGCGCGGGATCATTCTCCCAATCGCTCCAATAGAACTTGCTCCACGGATAGGATTGTTTCATTTGGGGCGGCTCCGCTGATAATCTTTGGAACCAACCCAGCCGTAATCGCGATCCCATTCCGCCATTTTCTTGCGGAAGGATCGGATTTTCTGAAAGGACTCTTCGCTGATCTTCCCTTTGCCGCAAGAGTCTCTGGTGCTTAACTCGCAAGCTTCCCCCAGCGAAACCGTCGCTATGGGGTCTATTTGGGAAGGAACGATACGATTGCCATCAAGATGAGTACACAAAGCGAAGAGCCGCTGATAGTGCATCATCAGTCCGTTAGCAGCAGGTCGGAAAACTCTAACCCCTGCGGTGAACGGGCGACCAAGACGTGATGGCCCCGCTGAGTATGCTCAAGCGCCGACTCCAACAAAATGCGCTCGGCCATATGCGGGTTGCCGTTGTTTCCTTCGGGGCACAGGATCAACTCTTTAGCGGTCTCCGGTGCGGGTGCTTTCAAATTGTTGAGCGCCATCGCCGCATAGACCGTTAAATCAGGACAGGCCTGTGCAATCGCCAACGCCGATTCAACGGTTTCCGTGATGGCAATGCGCTGTGGGTCTGCTTCTTGAATATGGACATAAGCCCCGAAACAGTCGCCATACATGCGGCGAACCGTGCTTCCTGCCACATGCGCCGTATCCATGCCACTTGGCGCAAGATAGATGCGATGTACGCCAGCAAAATTGCCATCGGCATTGAGTGCTTTGGCAACGAGCGCAGGAAGCTGCGTTTGGGTGGGGTCGTGATAAAGGTTCGGATGAAAACGGAGGCTCTCTGGAATAGAGCCGTTGAAGATAAGGCCTCGCGTGAAAAGATAGCGTTCGGCAAGGGTATGGGCAGCAGGCTGGCTTTCATTCCAGACTTTTTCTGCAAGGTCGCGCTTGTGCCGTTTGATCGCTTCATTTGATGGTGGCACATCTGCGTGATTGAGCGCCGCGCAGATTTTTTCTTGGGGCAGGCGTTTTTCGATCAAAGGCTTTTTGAGAGACAAGGCCACCGCTTGAGCGAAACTCAAGCCCTGGGTCTCCATGATCCAGGAGAGCGCATCCCCTTCAGCCCCGCATATGGAACAGGCATAACGATTTGTTTTAGGGTTAATGACGTTCTCCCCGAAAACTGAGGCAGAAGGAATTAGAGTCTGTTAACCTTTA
>CAZYPX010000047.1:0-13226 GCA_964649675.1 uncultured Rhodospirillaceae bacterium
GCTGCCGTAGCTCAGGGGTAGAGCACGTCCTTGGTAAGGACGGGGTCGGAGGTTCAATTCCTCTCGGCAGCACCAGTACTTAGCAGATTCTTGAAGCCTCATTTTGATAGCCACGGCTATCAAAACCCACCTTTAGAGCATTCACAGCGCGGCGCAGATAGTCCGGCGCGTGCTTTCCGTAAACCTTCTCCACGGTCTTCTCGTTGTCGCCAAGCAGCCTTGCAACCTCGGCCAATGGAACCCCATCCATAACGAGCCACGTTGCCGCTGTGTGGCGTAATGTGTGCGGGCTAGCATCCGCACCGCAGCGCTTGGCAAGCCGTCTGAATGCTGTTTTTACGGATGCTACGGCTTTCCCTTCGAACTCGATCACATAATCGGTCTTTCTGATTGTATGGGCTAACCACAGGTCTTCATAGGTCTCATCATTCATTGGAACTATAGACCTGCGTTTGTTGCCGTAACCCCGCCCAAAGTTTATTAGGCGGCGATCAAAATCCACCTGTTCCCACCGGAGATCAAGGATAGCCCCCGAGCGTGCAGCGGTTGCCAACGCGAGTTTAATGAACAACCGGACATGCTCAGACTTTGTCTCAGCTATCAACTTCCGCGCTTCATCGCGAGACAACCATCGATCTCGTGGCAAGGGTTGCTCCACGGGGCATTGCAACGGAGGCATTGGCGGTATCCACCGATTACCGGCGGCGAAGCGCAGCGCAGCCTTGAGTGTTCCTATTTCCCGAATAATGGTGCCGTTGGATACAGGCTCGTTCACAATCTTATCGCCCTTGCGCTTTCCCATGGTACGGCGTTTTTTTGCGTAGCCTTCGAGCGACTTGTTAGTAATCTGGGCCGGTTGCAATTTGCCGAAGTGGGGTTTCAGAAATTTGATTTGGAAGTCGATGGATGAAAGCGTTCTTGTCTTCACCCCATGCTCATTGCGGTAGCGGTCAAGCAACTCGCTAACAAGCACATCGGGCGGCGGCGGAGTGTTATCGATACCGGCTATGAATTGGGCACGGTAGATTTCTGCATCCGCGAGAACTGTTGTCCGCGTTGATACGGACTTGGTGTTCGCGCCAGACCCGGTAACAACGTACCAGATACCGTCCCTTGGTCGTTTCCAGAGTCGATATTCCTCTCGTTCGATTGTGGACATAGTGCCTCCTCAAATTTCTTCAACGTCGAAATGGGTATGCGAATTAGTTTTCTGCTTAGCCTCAACACCGGCGACAAATCGCCATTTTTAATCCTCTTGTAAACGAGGCTTTCCGACACCCTAAGGTGTAGCGCCGCTTCCTCCACGGTCAAATATGCTGGCTCACCCATTTCCGTTCCTCCTCCAATAACACCACTTCGCCGATCAGGCCAGGAATCTGCGGAACTACCGCATTTCCTAGCTGTTTAGATCTGTCCACCCTGCCGGGAACCCCATGAGCCACTCGACCCACGTCGGGTTCAATTGACCACTGCGCTGCTCCGCTTCCTGCGCGACAGCGCACAAGTACTTCTTTGAGAGCATATGCGAGTGGCTCTTGCTGCCAATCGGGCCTGTTCCCTTCCACTCGCTCGCGCGCGGGGTTGGCCATGTTGTGGGGTTCTTCACTTGTGCTGATAATGTTCCCGCACATCTCTCCGAACGGTCGCCATTGCGCTTCACAAAGGTTTCCGGTTTCTCCCCCGATTCGTTCGCCCGCGGCGTAAGCCACAATCCACACTCTGTCCCGTCGGTGAGGAGCGCCAACGGCGGAAGCGGGTATACAGTGCCATTCCGCATCATACCCGATCTCAGCGAGGCCCCTGAGCACCGTTTCCAATCCGCGAGATCGAAGGGCGCTGACGTTTTCGATGATCGCGTAGCGCGGCCTGATCTCCGTGATGGGGCGATGGAACTCGAACCACAGGCCGCTTCGCTCTCCGCCAAGCCCTGCGCCTTTTCCGGCGAGGCTGATGTCCTGACAGGGGAAACCGCCGCAGATGATGTCGATCGGTTCAACTCCGCACAACTCAAGCCCAACAGCGCTAAGGAGTCGCACGTCGTCAAACTGCAAAACGGAAGGCCAGTGTTTTGACAACACGCGCCGCGCTTTGGCGTCGATCTCGCAGAAGGCGACCGTGCGAAAGCCGCCGGTGCTTTCAAGCCCGAGGCTGAAACCTCCAATTCCGCTGAACAAGTCGAGGACATTGAGCACATCAAAACCTCATATCAAATCGCTGCTGTCATCGTCCGGCTTCACTTTTTCAAAGCATTCCTGCAGTGCAGCCACGGGATCGGCATGAACGACGAAGGCATAGCCTTTGCTATTGTTGTAGTCGTAGAGATTGGCTTGCCAGCGGCCATCTTCGATCTGGAACAAATTGTTCACACGCAGACCGGCGGCGTTGATCTCGGCAACAATGGTTTGGAAGTCGGTCATGCAGCCCTGCCTTCCAACCGATCCGCGACCAGCTTTGCGTACCCGACAATATCGTGCCAGCTATCGTGGTAATTGGGGTCACCGTTAAGAATGCGCCCAATTTTGTGGACGATCATATCGAGGGCTTCGGCCTGGTCGACAGCAAGACGCCTCCAACCATCAGTGCCGCGCATGTCTTCCTTGAGCCGTTGTGTAATCAGTGCGTGCCCGTCAAACGCTCCGTATCTTTTGTCACGCTCGGCGAGCGTAACATCAATACCGGCGCAAGTCGGAGAAGCCGACGTGTCGAACGGCGGGAAAATGCACTTAAGACATTTCTCAGTAAGCAGCACGCCGTGAGCGCAACGCGATATGTCACTCATTCTTCTCTCCTTCAACCACGCTCACCTTGGCTTGCGGTATGTTGTTTTGATCGGGATCATATCCAAGCTCTATGCTGATTTTCCCGCCCCGGACAAAATGCTCGGCAATTGGCGGAATAAGTAGAAAGTTCCCCACCCATTTTCCGTCGAGCTCAATCGACAAGTTCACGGCATGTCCGGTTTCGGCGCTCATTCCTTCGCTTCTTTCTCGTATGTATGGACGTTCAGGAAGGCGAAAAACAACAGCCATCCGGGTAACGAGCTATCGACCGTCAAAGCCGTCAAAACAGTTGCGGCGATAACGCAGGTGATGCTGAATGCGTTGGCTAAAAATAACTTCATTGTCCTCTCCTTTTCATGGCTTCCATCAATAAATCTTGTATCTCCCGCTTGCTCTCGCGCCGTGCCATCACGATCTCGTCAAGCGTGTCGCGCGCGACAATGTGGTGAATGAAGACGGGCCGATCATGCCCCGCCTGAGCCTGACGTGTCGGGCCTATGCGCTCGATAATTTGCTGGTATTGCTCCAAATCCCACCAGTGCCCGAAGAACGCGAGAATGTTGCCGCCGTCTTGAAGGTTTAATCCGTGCCCTGCGCTGGCTGGGTGCGCGAACAGCACGGGGATTTTCCCCGCATTCCAGTCGCGGATCGTTTGGGGGTCATTATCAAGCGTGCGAGCACAAGGAAAGGCATGGCGCAGGCGGTCAAGATCAGAGCGAAAGTGATAAGCAACCAATACCGGATTTCCCGCAGCCTCCTCAACGACGCTCTCAAGAGCTTGGATTTTCGCATCGTGAACCTCCTTGAATACACCGCTGTCTTCATCGACATAAACAGCGCCATTAGCTAGTTGCAGTAACTTCATCGACTTTGCCGCGGCATTGAATGCTTCGACGGCGTGGTCTTCAATCTCCATGAAAAATTCACGTTCCATTTGCCGATAGAGATCACGGGACTTTCGCGGCAACTCGACAAAAATTGTATTGGTGATGGGCTCTTGCAGGTCGAAATAGTTTTCGGCTTTCAGCGATAGGCAAACATCCCGAAGTTTGGCTTCAATTTCTTCGCGCGCGAATGGGTGTGGCGATAAGCCAAAGCCGGTATAGTCCTTGTGAAACCAGCGCTGCGCGAAGGCAGTGAACGTGCGGCCTAGGCGTTGACCTGCATCGATAAACCAGGATTGCCCCCATAGGTCGATCAAGCCGTTCGGCGCCGGGGTGCCGGTAAGATTGACCCAGCGGCTGCACCGCGTATGTGCGACGCGAGCGATGGCCTTGGCGCGTTGTGTCCCCTGCTTCAAACGAAAGCCCTTTAGCCGTGTGCTTTCATCGGCGACCACCGTGCCGAATGGCCATGCGCCATCCAGATACTCGGTCAACCACGGCAGGTTCTCATAATTGATTGTGTAAACGCTGGCAGACCGCCGCAACGCCAACTTGCGGTCATCCGCTGAGCCAACAATCGGCTGTATCTCGATCTCGCGCAGATGATCCCATTTCGCCGCTTCATCCGGCCACGTCGATTGAGCCACGCGTAACGGGGCCACGACCAAAGCCGGTCGTGTTTCTTCACCTGAAAGGAATAAGCTGTCCAGTGCTGTGAGCGTGGCCACCGTCTTGCCTAACCCCATGCCAGCCCACACGCCACAGCGCGCGCGATCAAGCGCATGACTGACAATGGCGTGTTGGTACGGACGCGGGGTAAAGGCTTGACGGGTCATGCCAGCAGCCCTCCGTAACGCAACGGGTCAATATCATCCATAAGAAATTCGATCACGCGATCAACATGCTCGTGGCAATTCACCCATGTTGCCAACGCGCCAAGCTTTTCCAGCCGTTGGCGTTCGCGCTCCTGAGTGCGCGTCGGCTTTTTACCGTGGCGTTTCACTTCGATAAAGGCGATCTTTTGGTTGAGAAAAACTAGGCGATCTTGAGCACTGCGGCGCCCGATCCATTTCAGTTTTCGGGTTTCACCGCCGCGTCGCTCCACCTGCTCAACGAGATATTTTTCAATAACCGTTTCCCTCATTTGCAACCTTTCTCGCCGGTTGCGCACGGCGGCATTTTCATCGAGATGTTGTTAAGGCAGACGTTACTTGCTGTAACAGCGGCCTCGACGGCTCCAAATCTCGCGGCAAGCAGCGTCGAACCATACGCAACGGAAACGGCCAATAAAACGAGGGCTATGTTGCGGGAGAGCGCAATCAAATGCGTCATGTTATTTTCTTCCTATAATCGAGTTCAATCGTGGCAGCACACTGTGAAATGCCCGATAGGAATTTCGCCGCTTCAATTGGGCCAAGTTCTTCGCTTTTCCTCGCGGCGGTGAGGCCAACCATGCCCGCGCAGACCTCGCCCAGTTGCTCGGAAGAGAGCAAATGCGTTAGTTCGCGTATCATTTCAGGAACTGGTATAGCCATCGCCTCAATCCTTTCTGTAACGGTAAGCTTCAAATCCGCCTGCGGCGAGCGGCAGGTCTTTTGCCCAATAGGGGTTAGATGCGAGCAAGGAACTCAGATGTTCGGTATTAAAGCCAGGATCATCCGGTGCTTCGCAAATCACTTCGTCGTGGACGGTAAGAACGATCCGATAGCCGGAAAGTTCGATCAAAGGCATGTTGTTGGCCATCACATCGCGCGCGACGGCTTGGCAGACATTCTCGAAAAGCTTACCCCCATAGGTTTTCAACCGCTGCCATTTACGACTGTACTGGTTGATCCCCATGTAACTCAGCTTGCCTTCGTCATCGACGCGCGGCGCGGGGTAGCACAGCGAACGGCCCGATGGCAGGATGATGCGCAGCCAATTGCCGATGCGAAGCAACTTTAACGGGCCATAGTGATATTCGACCGACGCGTCCTGAATGGCGGCGCGCGCGTTGTCTTCCAAGCCATACCACATCTCCACGATATGCGGGTGTGCGTGGCGCCATGCGCGTTTAAAGCTGTCGCAAACCACATAGGTGTCGTGGCTCAAGCCGAATGTCTTGTTCTTTTCAACGGCCCACTCCCACGCTTTTTCAGCGCTGGTCAGCGTTCCCGCCGGTATCGCGCCGATGGCGTTTGCGGCCATTTCATCAAGGTCGATGCTGTAATTCAATGCGAACGTGATGAACGCGCCAACGCCACCCTGGTAGCCCAACGCTAATTCTTGCACTTTGCCGATTTGCCGTTGGGTTTTGGTTACGTCTTCGGGCGCAATGCCGAAACTCTTGGCATAAGCCAGACAGTAAAGATCGGGGCCTTCGCGCAAAAACTCGTCTGGCTTCTTAGGATCGGGGATGCGATTGCCGTTTTCGTCGAGCTTAAACGTATCGTAGCGACGGAAGGCGTCCAGCTTCCACTGCTCACCGGCGAGCCATGCCTGGTCGCGGCCTTCGATGTTGGACAAGTCGGCAACCACCAACTTTTTGCCCTTCGGCGCGACTATGCACCCGCGCACGGCGGAGCTGGTCAGTTCCATGACGTTGTCAAAGAACAGGTCTTCGCTGTCCGCCTTCATCGCTTCGATGCCGAAGGCGATGGCGTCTTGCTTGAGAACAGGACGCGGGAGGTTTTGCGGTTGGAACAAGCGCCCAGACCACCGGCCCGTGCGCGACGCGCCGCAGAATTGCAGGGAGTTACGCAACCGGCCATCGCTTGAGACGCCTTGCGCGAGACGCTTGTATTTGCTGGTGCTGGTCGAACTGGCCTGCAACCGGATGGCGATTAGCTCTTTCAGTTCCAGCGGCAAGTCGGGATCGTCAAGCCGGTGTTCGAGCGTACTGGCTTGCATGTCGGGCAGGTCGACGCCATAGGCTTCGAGGATGTGCCTGAGCATAGCGTCGCGCTGTGTGGCGGCACCCACGATGCCGAAGGTGATGTCTTGCGTCCGGTTGGCTAATTCGGCTTGTCCACGATCCACGGCGCGAATTGCAGCGGCAACCAACTCCACGTCCACAGCAACGCCGCGGTCGTTGATTCGTTGGTCAAGGTGCCAGAGGCGCAACTCATCGTCACGGTAATTCCATTCGGGCAGTTTACGGTCAATTGCGCGCATGGCTTCGATATCGAGGGCGGCGTATTCGATGAACCGCTGCCATTCGGCGGGGTGAGTGTCACGGGTAGCTCTCCTCAATTTCATATTCGCCGGGCGTGGTTTGCAAAACAGGTTAATGAGTTTTTTGCCTTCTTTGTCTTTTGCCTTGTCCGTGGGGACGTTCAGGATTTCGCAAAGCTGGCCGAGGCCACCGGGTAATCCGTGCGCGAGCGCACGGATCATCGTATCGCGCCAGCGACCGGCGGTATAATTGCTCTTGAACGCATGGCGCAGGATCGTACGATCAAAATGCGAATTATGCGCGACGATCAGAACGCTCTCGTCTTCGAAGGCCTCCTGCAAGTCGAAAGGCGCCGGAAAATCTTTTACCGTACAGTCACACACTCCAACAGGCCCGTCGTCAATGGCATAAGCGAACAACAGCACCTCGGCCTTTTCCGCGTAGGCGTGTGTGCCGTATTTGATCGGCACTTCGGAGTACGTCTCTAAATCCAAAAATAATTTGCTCATGCGGCCAACCTCATTATTTTATTGAGATCGCCCACGACTTCAAAAACCCCGTAATACTTGCCATCGTGAAGGATAAAATCGTTATAAAAAACTAGGTCAACATCCTCCAACTTTGGATCCTGCGGTTTGCATATTACCCTTTCCCTATAGATAACATGCACGGAGGAAAACGGGCCGAGGGCCGGGCCACTGAAACCGCAGTCAGTCAAAGCCTGTTCCGGGTGTTCGCGTCCGTGCATGAGGCGAAGGTAAACGCTCATAGCAACTCCAACGTGTTAAGAGCATCAGCAATGCGGTGCGCCGCAACTTGGTCAAAAACGTGGGCCAACACTTCACCATTGCAACCGTTTCGGCGATCACAAATGAACCAGACGATATCGCCATAAGGGCAGTCTTCATCTTCGTTGCTTAAGGCGAGAGAGCCTCGCTCGACGTGGTATGGCGCGAGGCTAGACAAGGTCGTCCCCTTCGTCCGCTAAAGGCTCCATTCCATCGGACTTAACCCAGTTCGGAACTACAACACTATCTTGGCACGGCACATAGCGCATCGGCATTATGATGCCAAAAGCTTCAAAATGATCGTGTTTTGCGCGCGCTACTACAGGTGCCGCACTGTCTTTGTTCCAGTAAAATCGGACGCAGTGTGATACCTTTTCAAACTTACCGAGTAGACTGGGGTTGAAACTTGCGCTTGCTATGGCGCCGTAATCTTTTTCGGGCGGGATTGGGCGTTTATAATCAGCAAAGGCTATTTCTTCAGGCGTGTAGCGGATCGTTTGTCCTTCACGTTTTATGAAGGCAAAAAGGTCACCAGAGTCGATGGCGAATGTACAAGCTTCGATGGAAATGGTTTTTTCGTCCGTGTCGATTGCGGCCCATGACGTTTGGTTTCTTTTTGTCTTGACGGATAACTTTTTGAGTGCTTCGGACGGCAAGAGAAATGGTTTGAATATGCCCTCAACGAGGCGATAATTTATCTCTGGAAGGGCGCATAAAATCACATACCCATTTGTCGCAACAAGCTTGATAGAGTTATGGCCGTAAGGCTCGATGTAAACACCACATATCTGTGGCCTTGTCGCTTCTACCGAAGCAAAGGTATTGGCGATTTTAAGCGTATCAAGCGTTGTGATGATCTTTGCCACGGTGCTGCTCCTGAGGGGAAAAGCCCCGCCCCGAAGGGCGGGGCGATTAGTTAAGCCGTTTCGGTATTGGTTGTTTAGCCTTCGACCTTTGATAACTTTTGCTTTTCAGCGAGCAGGAAGCCAAACAATGGCCACAGCTTGTTAAAAACATCGTCGTAAGCGATACGTTCGCCGATCTCTTGATTATAATTTTCGGGGTTCACACAAGCGCTTTCGCCGCGCACCGAATAACCGTTATCGAGCGTGATCTGGCAAATTGTTATTGTTTGATCAAAACGAGTGCATCCGCTGCCAATGATACGACTTTCGATGTACTCTTTCGTAACACGCGGCGCTGGTGAAGCTGCTAGCGCGGCATCTAATTCTTGATCTGTAAGCATTGGTGTTCTCCTGTGTGTGGGTTTGTTACCGATCTTTTAGTAGGCAGCGGGGTGGGCCATGACGCCCTACCGTTCATGCCAGCGCCGCCCTCTGCCGAGTTACGCTGTGGTTCCTCTTTCCCTTGCGGGAGCTCGCTCAAATCAGTCCAATGGCCGAGAGATACATGTCGCGCAGGTTCTCGCGTTCCTCGCGCGTTTCACTGTCCAAAGCGCGGAGCTTGATGACTTCGCGGATTGTCCGCTTGTCAAAGCCTTGCCCCGCGGCTTCGTCCATTATCTCTTTTATTTCCTCGTTGGTTTCGCGGCGGCTTTCGATCAGTGCTTCGACGCGCTCGATGATATATTTGAGCTTGTCCGGCGTTACGCCGGTGTTGTGCCCAACGCCAGGTTTGCCCATTACGCAGCCTCCCCGACGAGATCATCGGTGCCAACCGACAGGTCTTCAAACTCCTCAGGTGAGGAAGCCGACGACCCGCCGCCGAAGGCATCGCCATCGCGGTCAAACTGAACGCCGAGAAGCTGCGCGCGGATGGCCTTGCCGTAGTTGTTGTCCTGCGCCCAAATCTCAACGGTGGCATTCACGTAGCATCCGGCGTAAGGCTTGCCGTCGACTTGCGTCAGTGGCGTTTTGTCGCGGTTTATAACGAGCGGGCGGCCCTTGCTGACTTCACGCGTCGCGCTCAGTGCGAACATCCCCGCGTAGCCGTCATACGTTTTCGTGTTGCCGTCAATGAAGCAGAACTTCTGCGGATTGCTCTTGATGCTTTCGAGTACCGCAAGGGACTTCGCTCCCCACTTTTCTTTTGCGACGGCGGCGATTGCCACCTCAACAGCCTTTTTCTCTTTGCTGTTGGGTTCCATAAGGAACTGGGCGCGATAGTTAAACGGGCCTTGGCCCTGATACTGCACGGCCTCGAACAAATCGGGGAAGGACAGCCTTACGTTTTCGAGTTTGACTTTCATAATTTGATCTCCTCTTTCTTGAAGAATTGTGGGTATTCGGCCTTGACCCACTCTGCGGCCTCGTTCATGGCTCTGATCCGCACCAAGGGGTCATCTGGCGGGATCTTCGTTTCGGCGGCTTTCTTGAGCCGACACCGTGCGTCGTAGGGCAACAGCCCTATCTCGCCGGTCTCAACCCAAGGGTTTGGTTTTTCGGCACCGCCTTTCTTCACGCAGCCTCTCCGGTAAGGTCTGCAAAATCGTCTTCCGGTTTGATGACAAGCGCCGGGCGTTTGTCCGACGCTGGAGCGACCGAGGGCCTGCCATCCGATTGTGTTATGAGTTTCGCGACGCGCGACCATTTGCGCGGACTATCTTTGAGAAGTTTCTCGGCTTGCGTCGGGGAGATGAGTTTGAAGCTGTACATTTCTTCTTGCTTCAAACGCATCGACTTCATCGTGGTTTCGGCAACAGCTTCGTCCGACCAGCCACGGGCGCCGCGCTTGCCTTCGACCAGCTTCCAGCCCTGCACTTCGCGTCCGCTGAACAATTCAGCCTCGGTCTTTGCGCGCACCGCCTTGCACCAGCCTTCGATCAAGTCGACCTTCGCCATCGCTGCGGCCAAGGTGTCGACGCTCGGCGTGTCGAGTTCCTTCCGTGTCAGATCGTCAAAATCTGCGCCTGTTACATCGGTCACAGTGTTAAGCAACGCGGGGCATGTCGCCTTTGCACGGCAGAAACGGCATTGCTTGTCGCCGGGGTTAAACTCGGGTGTGTTTGAGCACCCTTGTTCCCACGCTTTTTGTGCCGTGTCGGTGACCAGCAAGCCGAAGGTCTTCAAATCCACGACTGTGCAATCCCATTCGCTCAGCGCGTCAAGCCGTGGTTGGTGGATCACAAGCCGTACGCGCGTGAAGTCGCCAAGTGCTTCAAACTCACGCAACGCCGCGAGCGCATAGATCATGAGTTGTTCGTTGCGTTCCGCGTCGACCTTGACGCCACGGCCAAACTTCAAATCATGAACTTGAAGTTCATCGTTAGCGAAGATCACCGCGTCAGCTGTGCCCTTCGCGTTTTCCTCGCCGGTGATGTGTGTGATGGGCAATTTCTGCTCAACCAACAACTCGTTGCCCGCAGCGTATTGGCGCACCGTGTCCACGTATTTTTGGACGTGCGTTGCCATGTCTGCGGTCACTTCGACCGTTTTGCATTCGCCTACCTCGATTCGGCGACCGATATAGGCAGCGCAGTCGTTACCTGAAGAAAGGGCCATCTCACCAACGGCGTGAGCCGCCGTGCCTTCATCGGCATAGTCGCTTGACTTGTCTGGCTCTTGGGCTTCCAAGGCAACGCTGCCTGGGCAACGCATCCAGCGGTGTGCCGCGGACGGGGAAAGAAGTGCGTGCTCAGACATAAATTAGCTCCAAGATATGATTGTGATGAACAGCACGATGGCGAGAATCCCTCCGGCGAGGCCATAGCAGAAGTTCTCGATGCGCTCCTCTCGCCGCAATCGCGACAGTTCGCGCTTTGAAAGGGCGAAAATAATCACGCTATTTCCCTCCCTTCAGAACCTTTTCAGGCAGCGCGGAGGCAAGCACTTGCATCTGCATCGGCGCGTTCCAGGTGAACTCCAACGTCTTTGGATCAAGGCGTCCGCATTCGTTGGCCAAGGCCAGCTTTTGGTTTTTTTGATCGGCAAGCCAAAAACCGGCTTTGAATCCTGCACCCCCGCCTGCGGTAAGCGTGACGATGATGGCTACAGCTACTAGGTATTTCATGGTGTGCTCCTTTTGAGGGGTAAAAGGGAAATGGCTTAGGCTGCCAGCGCCTCGTTCGCATCCGCGACATAGGCGGCGTATTGATCGGGCTTCAACTCAGTGGCCTTTGCAACGTTGAACCCGCCAAGCACCTTGATTGCGACTTCGCGGCCTTTGTCGCGCGAAAGTTTCAGCGTGACGTTTTTCACTTCGTCAAATGTCACAGACGGAGTGGCTTCGCGCTTCAGGGCATCAGGAATTGGGGGAACTTTGGGTTGCTCAACAGGCTCAGCCTTTGGCGTCTCGACTTTTGGAGATTCGGCCTTGGGAGCTTCGGCTTTCAATTCAGTCGTAGAAAGCTTTCTGGGTGCTGAGGGTTTTGCATTGCCGGTGTTGACGGCGGCATCTTCGCTAAAGCCGTGCTTGTCAAGAAGCGAGGCAAAAGCGGTAAAACGGGCTATATTGTCGAATTGAAGGGTGACTTCTAAAAGCATTTTGGCTCTCCATCTGTTCGAGTGATTTGCTACGACAGGGAGATTTATGACATAACGTCATTATTGTTGTCAATGACAATCTATCATTATTTGTCATATTTATGACAAAACGTCTAATCGGCTGGATTTTAAGGTTTTATGCTGCTTCCGCAGTTAAATATGCGGGTTTCCGGCTGCGAATTTCTAACGCAACGCGCTGCTGATTTTCCATGCCGCGGGGTGCGCCAGGTATCTTGAGAGCCTCGACGAGTTTGAAGCTTTCCAGATTTTTGCTTGGATATAACCGTGCGCCGACCTGTTCGCGCCCGTAAAGTGCAAAGAGTGCCAGTTCTTCCAGAATGTAGGCCTCCGATCGCGCGGCGCAGTCTGGCCGCACTGTCGTTTGCCTCGCTAAAAAGCGGTTCACATCGGCTTTAATTGCGTCGCGCAGTTGAGCGTTTTCTTTTGCGGCCTGTTTGAACCATGCCAAAATCTCAGGGAATTCAGGCCGCGTGATATAGTCATCCCAGCGCTTTGTGCTCTTGAGTTTTCCTGTTGCCTCGACAATTGGTTTATATTCGGCCAGCCAAATATCGCCCTTTTTGCGCGCGTGAAATAGGGCATCTTTTTCGCCCATTACAAAATTATGCCTTTGAAGCGTGTCTGCGACCATGAGGTGCAAACGATCAAAGTTTCGTGCGGCCCACTGCACGGTGGCTTTGAACTTGTCGCCCTCTTGGTTGAGGTTGCCTACGCTGATGCCAAGAATGCCATCTTTGTTGCGCTGCCAATTAGGGGCTTTGGTTGCTCTGACGACGTATTCCGTCATTGCTCACCTCCTTGCTTGGGCATAGGAAAAGACTGCCAAAACAGGGCAAACATGCGTCTCGCTGCTTCCGCTAGGTCGCGGCTTTTGATGATGATGGCGCGTTTTGGGCCCTCATCAAAAACCTGCGCGACGCAATTGCCATACACAACTTGCACAGCGTTATAAAAATATTTCTCTGGGACGGCGCGATAATCACGGGCGGGGAAGTCTAGCCGTGCTGGGTTTTCGCGGCACAGGTATCGGCATTTAATGCCGCTGTCCCGTAGCCTTTTGTTTGCTGTGACTGTTTTCTGCAACTATTTAATATTGTCGACGAACAAGAACAACGCTTCAGCGCCTTCTTTCCCGCGAACGGATTCCAGTACATCAT
>CAZYPX010000048.1:0-12854 GCA_964649675.1 uncultured Rhodospirillaceae bacterium
TGCCGTGGAGAGCCAGAACATGGCGGCCGACTGGGGAGGCCGAGTACCGGCAATAGTCCATAAGCTCTTCCCAATTCGCATAGCGCAGCTTTGTCGCGTCACGCTTGAACGCTGTCAGAAGATCAAGGCTGTGCTGGGGGGATACGCCGGTCGATTTGAGGCTTTCCCGCAAGGGAACGACGCTTGGCAGGTCGGCGATGGTTTCGTCGAGAAGAGCGGCGCCCATACGCGTCAGGCGATCGACTTTGTCGCGCGCCTCAAGCAAGGGATTGTCGCTTATGTCGTCGGCGGCGCGGGCGAACGTATAAAAGGCGTGGACATGGGGGCGCAGATCGGAGCGGATCAAGATCGACCCGACCGGAAAATTCTCGGTGTCAGGATTTTTGCCGCTTGGTGTTTCCAAAGTCGTGTTTGTGGTTTGAGTCATTGGGCTTGGGCGCGTCCTTTCCATTGTCCGCCTTGGCCCCGCCAGTATTGGCGGGCGGAATCGACCGTGGCAGCCATATAAATCAATGCGGCCGCCGGAAGTGTCAACGCCCATATCCATGAAAGGCCGTAAAAACGAACCATGGGCCAATATATAAGAGTCATGAGGATCCATGCGCCATAACCGAACATAGCCGTTTTTGCGTTGGCGATAAGGGGAAGAACCAAAGGACAGAGGAATAAAACGGCCATACCCAAGACCGTGAAAACGAGAAGATAGGGCGAATGCCTGAGCTGGGTAAAGGCCGTGCGGGAGATCATGCCGGTGATATCCTGTAATTTCGGATAAAAGCGCAGGCTTTTTATGTCATGCGACAAGGTCAATCGAATTTTTCCCGTTGTGCTTTCCTCGCCGCCGTTGTCCTTGATTATGCGTGCCAAGGCGCAATCGTCGATAATGGCAGGCTTTATGCGTTCCAGACCTCCGGCGTTTTTTAAAGCCTCCCGACGCACGAGCATGACACCGCCGGCCGCCGCCGCCACGGGCGATGCCGGGTTGTTCGCGCGGCGGAAAGGGTAAAGCATGGCGAAAAAAAAGACGAAGGCCGGAATTAAAAATTTTTCGTATAGCGCCGTGCAATGCAACTTGACCATGATGGAAACAAGGTCAAGCTTGTCGTGCGTAGCTCTCGCAGCCAGATGGCGCAGGCTGTCGGGCGGATGTTCGATGTCCGCATCCGTTAAGAGTATGTAATCGCTCGTGCCCTTTTGGACTCCTGTGTTCATGGCCGCAACTTTTCCGCTCCAGCCCTCGCGTAATTCGGGGGCGGACAGCACGACAAGCTTGTCCGCGCGGCCAAGGGTAAAGGCCAATTGCTTGGCGATATGCGCGGTGCCGTCGGAGCTATGGTCGTCGATAAGAAAGATTTTCCAGAGTCCCGGGTAATTTTGTAGCAATAGCAAAGGCAAGGAGCGCGGCAAGCTTTCAGCTTCATTGCGGGCGGGCACAATAACATCGACGCTTGGCCATTTTTCAGGTTCCGGCGCTGGCTTGTCCACAAGCGGGAGCCAGAACAGGCCATGGCCCAAGGCCAAGTAAAACCATGCCAAAAGTGTCAGTAAGCCTGCGAGGGTGAAGACGATATCCATGGATCTTGTAAAACAAAGATGAAGGGGCTGAGGTTTCATACAACAAATTTCCGTTTTGGCCAAAAAACTCGCGCTTGCAAATTTTCATATAAAAAATTAATCCCATTGATAGGTTTATTGCTCTATCTTAATTTAAACATAATTAGGGATTGTGTTTGGCAAGCCATCCGAACTAAGGCGCTTTCTTTTTCACTTCGTCTCAGCTTGTTCAGAGGAGACCCTATGAAAATTTCCACGCGTTTGGGTATGGGTATAGGGATTCTTGTCATTCTCATCGCTTATACGGTCGGCCAAGCTGTGTGGCACAGCGGGCGCATCGACAAGGCCTTTGAGGATGTCGAACGCATGGCTCGCAACCGCCACGCCGTTGACCGGCTCGTAAACGAGATATTCCACGCGCGCGTCGATATGCTGGGTGGCTTGCTTGTCAAAGACATGCAGCGCCTTAAACAGGCCGAAGAACGCATAGCGCAAACAAAAGACATTATCTCTTATCTGAACGATAATGTGCGAAACGAGAAGCGGAAAGCTTATATCGCATCTATTCAAAGGCTGATCGACGCTTATAAGCGTCCAATGAAAGACATTATCGAGCTGGTCAGATCGGCCAAGGCTGATAGCAATGCTCTTTTGCGGTCCAACATAGAAACGACCAAAGAGATCGGGCAGCAAATAAGCAGGGTCGGCGACCAGATTATGGAAACCTACAACGAATCCATGGAAGTCATGATCAAGGATTACAAGGCCTTGACGTTTTATGTTTTCATCAATTCCCTCGTCGCGGGCGTTCTGGCCATAGGCGCGGCCTTATGGGTCAGCCTCAAGACGTTCAGGTCGGTTGCGCCGCCTATCGTGGAGATGACCCATGCGATGGGAGCCTTGGCTGAAGGCAATCTTGCCGTGACCGTTCCATGCCTTGCGCGGAGCGACGAGCTCGGCGACATGGCTCGGGCCGTACAGGTCTTTAAAGACAAGGCGTTGCAGATGGAAAAGCTTGTTGCGGAGCGCGAGGAAATACGCGCGAAAGCCGCATCCGATCGTAAGGAAGCCTTGCGCCAAATGAAGGCTGAATTCGAGGCGAGCTTGAGAAACGTCGAAGAGATTGTGGCGCCTTTCAAAGGCGCCTCGCAAGAAGGCATTGGCGAACGCGCCGCCGAAGCCGCGAAGATGGCTGAAATCGCCTCGGAAAAGGCCGAGCGCACGAAGGACGTTATTCGTATTTTGTCGCGCGCGGTGGACAAGATCAGCGATGTCGTCATTCTGATTAACGACATATCAAGCCAATCCGAAATGTTGGCGTTAAGCGCCCGTGTCGAAGCGGAATACGGCGGCGACAACGAAGGTTTTTCGCTTGCCAGCCGCGCCAACGTGCTTGCGAGCCAGACGGCGCGCGCGACATGGGAGATCGGCGATCAGGTCAAGGCCATTCAGGAAGAAACGAGCCGCGCCGTGGAAGCCATCAAGGACGTGGGGCAGGTGATCCATGAGCTAAGAGGCGTTTCCGCATCGCTGGCCTCAAGCGTCGGTAGGCAGGATGAAACTTTGCCTGACGCAACGGCTTGAAGGGGCGCTTCAGCAATAGCCGTTGGCGCGAAACCAGACGATGGCGTCCTCGATGGCCTGACGCGCGGGCCGTGGCGCATAGCCAAGCTCGCGTTCCGCTTTCGCTGACATGAAATACATCTTCTTTTTGGCCATGCGCAGGCCGTCGGCGGTCAGCATAGGTTCTTTCCGCGTGACGTAGGCCATGGCTTCGGCGGCCCACGCGAAAGGGAAAAGGGGAAGACGCGGTAGCTTGACCTTGGGTGCAGGGTGGTTGGCGCATGCCGCGACAATTTCAAGAATTTCGCCAAGGGCAAGGTTCGTTCCGCCCAGAATGTAACGTTCGCCTATTTTGCCGCGTTCAAAGGCGAGCCAGTGGCCCATGGCCACATCGTCGACATGAACGACGTTCAGGCCCGTGTCCACATAGGCGGGCATCTTTCCTTTATATGCCTCGACGATGATACGGCCTGTCGGCGTAGGCTTGATGTCGCGTGGCCCGATTGGGGTCGATGGATTTACGATGACGCACGGGAGGTCGTCATTTTGTATTAATTCGAGTACGGCTTGCTCGGCCAGAAACTTTGATCGTTTGTACGTACCGATCATGTCGTGAAGCGTGACAGGGGTTCGTTCGTCGGCGGGCGTTCCGTCGCCGTTGAGCCCGAGCGTGGCCACGGAGCTTGTGTAAACGATTTTCTTAATGCTTGCGGCTTGGGCCGCTTTCATGATGGCGCGCGTGCCGTCAACATTGACGCGGTGCATGGCCTTGGCGTCGGGGACCCAAATCCGGTAGTCGGCCGCGACGTGGAACAGATTTTTGCAATCTTTAAGGGCTTCCGTATACGTTTCGGGTTCGCCCAGATCGCCTTCCACCACGTCGATGTTCCCCAATCCTTCCAGATTGCGGCGGTCGTTGTTCGGTCTTGTCAGCGCGCGGAGCTTGTGACCCTTGCCGACAAGAAGGCGCGCCACGGCAGAGCCTACAAAGCCCGTGGCTCCCGTGATAAAGGTAATAGGTCGTTCGGTCATAGGGGCGTTATAGCCGGAAGCGCGTGAAGGGGCAAACGGCCATTAAGCGTCGACGCGTTCGCGTTCGTTCAGCGCTTCGGCTTCCTGCTCGCGGATATGGGCGACGATGCTTTCGGCGCTATCGCCCCTTTTCGCCCCTCTTTTTGTGATCAAAACGAATTCCACGTTCAGAGGCTTTTTCGAAAACCTTTGCCGGCTGACGCGATAGCGTTTGTAGCTCTGGGTCAATACGGCCGTGGCGCCTGCGCGGGAGGCCGTATTGACGAGCCGTTCCAAAGGTATGTTCCCGTCGGTGCTGTAGCTCGTGAGGATCCAGTCGGCTCTTACGGAATCCATAAGCTCCTCGAAAGCCGAGGAGGCCTCATCCCTGTAATTGAACTTTGAGCGCCTCTCGGTGCGCCAGTCCGTCCGGATCGCGGCTTTGTTGTTTTTGCCTATGGTGGGCGGCAAGGACGGCTTGTCCCACAAAGCGATGCTGTTCAAGACGTGATAATTCGCGCCGTAGGGATGCTGGTTGTAGGGCGGGTCGATGTAGGCGATGGCATTTTGTTCGGTCTTGTAGGATCGGGCCAGTTCGCCTGCGTCGCGGCAAAACAACTCGTTGCGCTTGCCGTTGTCGAGAAAGACGGCGGGGGCGAGAGTCAAGCGGGACTTAATGCGATATAGAGCGGTGCCGGTTTGGCCGCCCCATCCATTATGAAAACCTTTAAACACCCCCGAGGTGTTGCTTGTATAGCAGGCCTGGTATAGCAGGGGGGCAAGCAGGGCCGATGCCTGTTCATCGTTGATATAATTTTCGTCCAGCCAAATCTGGATGCGTTCGCGTATGGCGTCGATCCGCATGCCGTTCATGCGCGTATAGAAAAGCCGTTCCCTGTCTTTATCGAAGAGATCATCATTCTTTGGGCACAGGTGGCGCGCCACCCATCCCTCCGTTTCTTGCAAAGCGTTCAAGTCCTCAATTATTTCCGAGTATGTTTTTCCGTTCGGGTAGGCGGGGGGGGCGTTCAGCGCGATCGCGCATGTGTTGATGACCTTCGCATAGGGTTCCCAGTCGTTGGCCACAACACGAAAACCTGCCGACTTTGCAAGACGCGCTACAACGCCGCTTCCCGAAAAAAGGTCGAGAAAGACCCCGTTTTCCGCAGAGATTCCCGTGTGTTTTATAGCCTTATCAATAAGTTGAAGAAGTTTTCGCTTGTTGCCGATATAGGGGATGAGTTGGTTGAAAATATAAGAGCCGGTTTTTGAAGCGGCGTGCTTGTTCCGTTCGTACATGTTAGCCAGACCTTTGATCGCATCGGAGAAGGCAAGGGCGGAAGGGCAATGTTGTATAAGCTTTTGAGGCGCGAGGCAAAAGTTCCTTAACGACGGTTAACGAAATATCAACCGTAGGGGCCTTTAACTCAATATTGGGAGGCCAGAGAAAGGGGTGCCGCCGCTAAGGGCGCATGCCGAAAAACCCTTCCTGCGGCTTCTTGTTGTCGAGGGCGCTCTTTGGCCCCAAAACGGAGAACGGTGTGCGTTTATATAAACATGTATACGTTTTGACGTTGTCGGCTTTGGCGTCTTGGCTTGTTGGCTGTTCGTTTGTTTCGGTGCCCGAACCCAAACCCACGACGGGCCGCCCGCCAACGGTGGCGGAAGTGCCGAACGCCGACGAGACGGTTCGTGGCGCTGAAGACCCGCCCATCGTCACGCTTGAGATGGGGGACCGGCTTCATGAGCGGCGCCTACAACGAACCGAGAGCTTGCCGGGATCGATTATTGTCCCCACGACGAACCTGAACGCCGTTCCCGTGACGGCAGCCTTGCAAGCCGTACTTGCGGGAACGGACGTGTCGCTGTCGTGGAGTACCGAGGCTTTCGACGCGAAACTCGTGACCGTTACAAACCTTAGCGGTCCTCTTCCTGGCGTCGTCGATAAAATATGCGCTTCAGCCAAGGTTTTCTGTATTTATCGCAACGGCATGCTTGAATTGAAGGAAAAGGAGACATTCATCATTACCCTGCCGAGCATGCCGACAAAAGCCGGAGCCAGCGCGGCCGCTGCCGCCAACAACACGATGGCCGATACGATCAGCGAACTTAGCGGGGAAAAAGCCAAGCTCGATCCGCAAGGCGGTAATTTGATTTATGTCGCCGATGTCGATGGACACGAAAGCGTCCGCGAATATTTGTCCCAGTTGCGCCATGGGCGTCCACTGGTCGTGATGCAGCTTTATATCTGGGAAGTGACGCTTGATAAGCAAAACGGCGCGGGCATCAACTGGAAAGAATTCAATTTCAAAAGGTTCGGCGGAAACTTTCAAAACGTTCTTTTAAGCGGCGTGACGGGGTTTTCTCAGTTTGCGCACCCTGGCGTAGGCCTTGGCGCGACCTTTCAGGGGCAGGTTAGCGCCGAGGCCCTCTTTCAGTTTATTTCCACGCAAGGGCAGGTGCAGACCATCAGCAACCCGCAGCTCACATTCATATCGGGCTCAAGCGCCGAATTCCGCGTCGGCGGCGAACAACGCTATATTTCACAGGTCGGCCAGTTGACGAACGCCAACGTCTCGGGCACGAACACGACGAACACCGGCATCGGCACCAACACGGTTTCGACCGACAGCATTCAAACCGGTTTGACCGTCATCGTGAATGGAAACTATGAGAACGGGGTCGTATTTGCCGCTCTGGACCTTGAGATTCAGGACATCATTAGCCTGAACCCGACGACGACGCAGGGGCTTACCATAAATCTGCCGGAAACGACGGAACGCAAGGTGTCGACGACGCTGCGCGTGCGCCCCGGCGATAATCTTGTTCTGGCGGGTCTTGTCACCTCGCGTGACCAGAACAAACGTGAAGGTGTGCCCTTGCCGTATGCGGGCCGATTGCCGACTTTTGCGGACGACCAATTTAAAAATACAGAGCTTGTTATTCTTGTTAAGCCGTCCGTCGTTCTTTTCACGGATTCGGCCAAGAACCCTGAGGCTGAAAGCAAAAACAAGGGGTTCGATGTCGCCAAACCGGCCCTTGACGCGGTCGTTATCGATAAGGATGGCGCGACGACGCTTAAACTGCCTGATAGCTTTTCGCATCCTCTGAAGTTGCAGGCCCAAACCGATCTGGCGCGGCCTGAACTCATGGCTCCTGCGGCCGGAGCCGTCCCTATCGGGGATGTGCCCATTTCGCCCAGCGAAGACGGCGCGCCTGTCGACAAAAGATTGATGCAGCGCGGTTTTAGCCACGCCTTTGATGAGCTTCTGGAGCCTGCGTCGGGATCGCCTCCGGGGAGTGCGGCCTTGAAAGGGAGATCAAAATGACGGGCCGCCTTGCTAAGTCGTTGGCCGGCGCGTTTTTGTTGGTTGGCGTTTTTGCGACGTTTTGTCCTGCGGCTTCCGTTGCGCGCGATGCGGCGTTCGCCGATCCGGGCTTCGTCACGACAAAGGCCGGTAGCGGCGGCGATGCCGTCGTCGTGGAGCCTAAGGCCGAGATGGATACGGGGGAATCCGTTGTCAACGAATCCCGCCGCACGACGATTTTCTTTGTGAACAAAACCCCTTCGCCCGTCGAAGTTGTCGGGGTCGCGACGAATGATGACCTGAACGTCAAAAGCTATGTCGTGAGCAACGATTGTTCTCTGGAAGGCAAGATATTGCCATCCAGCCGATGCAGCGTCGTTGTGGAAACGATGCCGACCAATACGGGATCGTGGACGGCCGAAGTTCTGTTGACGCATAAAGGGCAGGGGCGCATCGCCCGCGCCAAGCTGATGGGCAAGGCGAGTAGCCAGTCGGTTTCCGACCGTAAGGACTCCGGTTTCACGCTTAGCACGAAGGACGTCAAGCCCATAGACTTCGGCGAAGTCGTCGCCGCCGAAGCCAAGGTTGTTCGCTCGGCGCTCATGATCAACGACAGTCCCGAAAACATCGTTTTGGTTTCCATTGATGTCATCGCCGCCGAAAACGGTCTTGAGCGGCTCGAGCAGGGGTGTCTCGTTGATATGGAGCTTCGTCCGGGCGAATCATGCCCTGTCACGTTGCTGTGGAGGCCTGTCAACAAAGGCCTGATATCGACAGACTTGATCATCCGCCACACAGGCAAGCTGGGATTTGCCGTTATTCCTATACGCGGGGTGGCGCGCGAGCCTGCGGTTAAGGAGGCCTCGGCGGCGAAGATGGCCACTTCCGACAATCCTCAAGTGAAGCCTCCGAGTCTTGACATTGAATCCGTAGAAAAAGCCTTGGCGGGGGGCATTCCGGAATTGACGGAAGAACATCTCCCGAAAAACGTGTTCGGCCAGCCTAGATCCAGAGGCGCCCAATCTTCGTCTTTGGGCGGCGGCACGTTGCGGCTCATCGGAACCGTGGGCAATCGCGCCGTTTTGGTCAAGCCAGACGGATCGACGACGATCGTGGCCATAGGCGAGGAGGTGGATTACGGCGACGGCAGGACGGCCAAGGTGACTCTGGTCGCGCCCAAATCCGTGGAGATTTTCGAGGATGGCAAGAAGTCCACCATTATGATCGGCTCAGCCCATGAGATCACGTCAAGGGCAAGAGGCTCAGGCGGCGGCAACGCGCCGCCTTCTTTGCGTAGAGGCGGTTCCAGTTCGGCTCTCGGAGGGGTGGATCGCTGATGAACCAGATCGTGACGCACGATGCTGCGGGAGGCGAAGAGTCAAAGATAAACCCGCGCCATTATGAGCTTGCCTTGGCCGAGCAGGCCATGCGCCGCACGACAGGCCGTTATTTTACGGTTGAGGAAATTCTTCGCCGCAACGGCTTCGTCGATGGAGTCGTCAAGCGTTCGAAGGCCAGCGGATCTTCCAAGGAAGACCTGACGATGCAGGCGCTCCGGCTATACGTGCCGGTTGCGCACCAGACGGCGATGGGGCTTTGCCTGCTTGAGTTAAGCGATGGCGTGTTGAAGATTGCTATCGGCGACAGGGTGGATGATGCCGACCTTTTGCGCATCACGAACGCGTTGGAACGGGCCAACCACGAAGTCTCCAAGATCGAGGCCGAGCCGTGGGACCGCGCCGAGCTAGCACGCCTTATGCGTGAGCAAAGCGAAGTCGCCGGCGAACGCCTGCTGAGGGTTTTCGCCTCGCTGTCCAAGGATCCCGACAACGCGAGCCTCGTCGAACAGGCACTTCACGACATTCTGGCCGAAGCCTTGCAGAGCCGCACCTCGGATATCCATCTTTCGCTGCAGGAGGACGACGCGCGTTGCTGGATTCGCTACCGCATCGACGGCGACCTGATGTACAAGCATCTTGTGCCGCATCGCGTTATGGCGCCGATCGTGACCCGCATCAAGACGGACTCGCGCATGGACGCCGCAGACCGCCAGCATCCGCAGGACGGCAGGCTTGCGTATGAATGGCAAGGACGCATGATTGACGTTCGTGTTGCGGCTCTGCCGGTCGCGCCGTCCGGCGAAAAGCTGACCCTTCGTCTCCTCGATCGCGAAAACCTGCGAAGCTTTGACGAGCTATTCATGCATGCTCCCGTTGTCGCGGAGCGTTTGCGCAAAGCCATTCACGGCTACACCAAGGACGGCGGCCTTATCGTCGTGAGCGGGCCGACAGGTTCGGGCAAATCGACGACTCTTTACGGCATCATTCAGGAAATTGATCGCTCCGCGCGCGCCGTGTACTCGGTGGAAGCGCCCGTCGAATACGACATGCCGTTGGTGGATCAAACGTCGGTGACCGACAACTCCGCGAATTCCATCGCCGACATCATACGGGCGCTTATGCGTCACGATCCCGACGTTATCATCGTTGGCGAAATGCGTGATGGCGACACGGTCGAGGCCGCCCTAAGGGCGACGGAATCGGGTCACTTGGTCATCACGACCGTTCACGCGGTCGATGCTTTGCATACCTTAGATCGTATCGACGGCTTTCTCAGTTCGGCCTACCGGACCAGCGGCCTTTATATTCTTGGCCATGCCCTTGTCGCCAGCTTGTCCCAGCGGCTTGTCAAAACGGTTTGCCCAGCATGCCATAAGACCGAAAGGGCCATAGACATATACGGGGATGAGAGTCGTTGCGGCGATATAGGCTTCGAAGCAACCGATATGTTGGCCGTTTCCAACAAAAAAGGCTGCGATTTATGCGGACATACGGGCTTCCTTGGAAGAACGCTTATTCTCGAAGCCATGTTCCCGCCCGAAGATCAGGCCAGCCGCAGGGCGATCACGGAAATGATGGTGTCGAACGTGACATCGTCGGTAGCCGAACTTCCGGGCACGGTTTACATATCCCGTAGGGAATCCATACACGACTTGATTAAACGGAACGCCATTGATGCCAACATGGGTGCTGCGCTGATGATCGAAGAGGCAGCAGCTCGTCAGAACAGGGTGCGGTAGGGTGAGGCCATGAAATTGTATCATGCCCGCTATATACAAACGACCATGGGGGGCGGTCACGTTATTCAGGAAGACGACTTTTATCTTCCGGATGTTTCGGCCGTAAGGCGGCAGTTGCGCAGCCGCGGCCTCTGGCCTATCGACATCAGCGAACGCAAACCTCCTCTCTTTGAGTGGATGGATGTGCGTTCCCGTGAATGGCAGTTGCAATTGCTTCGCGCCTTGCGTTTTCAAACCGCGACGGCGTCGGCGGGAACGGCTCTTCTCAACATCATTGAGGGCGAAACGGACGCGCGCCGCCGGCTGGTTTTCTTGCCGACGCGCACCGTTTTGAAGGGCGGCGGATCCTTTTCCGAAGCCTTGCGCGAACTCAAGCTGATGGACGCGGCCACCATGGCCATCATAACGGCTGGGGAGCGCGCCGGCGACCTCAAGGGCGTCATTCAGCACGCGATCGAACACGTCGAAAATAAAGGCACGCAGTACAAGGCCATCGTCGCGGCGCTCAGCTGGCTTTCGTTCGACATCGTCAGCATCATCGGCTCGCTTTGGGGCATGCAGTTCGGCTTGATCCCGTATCTTAAAGGCCAAGGCACTAAAAACACCGATCCTTTGTCTTTCGAGCGATTTGAAAAGGGCATCAGCATGGTCACGTGGGTCAACGGGACGTTACTTTTCCTGACGTCGGCGCTGATTATCGGCGTGACCTTTCTAGGCGCCTCCTATTGGCTTAACCGTCATAAGCCGAACCATTATACGGGGCGCCTTATGATGAAGCTTCCTCTTATCTCGAGTTATCTGCAGAACGTCAGCATTCAGGATACATGCAAGCTGATGGCGCGCCTGCTGCACGGCAAGGTTCCTCTTACCGAAGCCATAAAAATCATCATTGAAGGAACGGTCGAGCCTGCCGCGCGCCGCTATTGGACGGAATGTCAGGGGCGAGTGATGGCGGGCGTCGAGCCTGCGCGCGCCATGGCGCGCTGGCCTTTGGGTAAAGCCGAACGTGACCAGATTGTAACGGTGCAATCCGTTGACCAGCTATCGCTTGTATATGAATCGATAGCGGCGGAACGCGCTTTGATGGCCAAAGCGGACCAGCGCAAATTGTTTAAACTCGGCATCTTTTCTCTTATGCTTTTGGCGGGCGTGACGGTTCTCACGGCGATCTATCTTTTGATGCTGCAGAACGAAAGCTTCCTGACCAGCCTGAACGAACTGCGAGGATAGGCATGAACGAAAATTCCCAACTCGGGGTTCACGGAACGACGGAACCGGAAAAAAAACCGGAGCATCTGGCGCCCCAGCATGACGTTGTTGCCATTCAGCCGGTCCTCAGCGGCTCTCGTCCGGGCGAGCCCGAACGCGAAAACGACGCCTTGCGCAGCCTTATAGGAGGCATTGGCGCGCCGCATGATTACTATTTTCCGCCGGAGATCATCGGCGGCTGCTGTCCGCGCGTGCAAGGCGAAGAAGAGCAAATCGTCTGGAACGCGGCCGCCGAAGCTTCGGATAGCGAACGCGTACATGTTGTGTATCAGGCTAAAGGCGATAAAATTTGGTATTTGGCCGTCCGTTCGCTGGATTTGGCTTCGTTTCCCAACACATGGTGTCCTTTCGCGTCTTTGTTGCCCGGCATGAAGGATGCGAAGCCGCCGCCGGTCTGCTACACCTATTTCAGCGATGAGGCGGCCACGATGATGACGGTTATGTCCGATGGACTTCAAATTCATCGTGGCACGTCTTCCGTTGTTCGGGCCAAGGCGGAGCGAACGTCGAGGGCGTTGGGCGACGCGCCTGTTATCGAGCTTGTGCCCGACGTGATCCATAAATTGACTCCCGCGCCGTGGCTGTCCATGTCCATATTCGAAGACCGCGCGCGCCGTATTTTGGCCGCGCTGGCGGTCGTGTCGGGAGTCGTCTTTGCAGGTCTCGCCTTTGTCATATGGTTTTTCGCGACAATGGCGATGATCACCGCGCATGTGGATATGCGGGAGGCGCGGGAAAGAACGGAACAAAAGACGGTTATGCTGATGCAGTCGGTCCAAAATTTGCGCGCCAGCCCCATGCGTGAGCAGTTGGCCAAGTTTGCGGATCTGAACGATGGCCTGTTGGCCGTCAACGGCTATCTGGAGATTTATCAGATCAAGAACAACAAAATGCTGTGGCGCGCCATCGTTCCGGCCAACATCACCTCGAATCGCATTACGGAGATGGGTGGGCAGACTCTCGATACGAGCGCTCAAGGGGTCATCATAGGCAACTCGCGCGAATCTCTTACGCTTGGGGCGGGAGTGAAACCATGAAAACGGATATCCATGCCATCGGCAAGGCCTTCA
>CAZYPX010000049.1:0-12661 GCA_964649675.1 uncultured Rhodospirillaceae bacterium
GCCCATCCGGGCTCATAAGCGACGATAAGCTGGGAGGCTTGCCCCTTTTCAGGTATCGAAGCGGCCAGCTGCTGAACGATCGCGGATTCGGCGGAACCGCTTGCCCGCTGTTCCTGCGTTTCGCCGATGCAGACGATAGCCGTCAAACCCGCCAATTGCGCCGCCGCTACCTTTTTTGCGATAAGCTCGCTCGTTTCGCCATGGCCTTTCCTACGCTCGGAATGGCCAAGAATGACATAGCGGCATCCCAAATCGGCAAGCATTCCTGCACTGATGTCGCCCGTGTAGGCCCCATGGTTCGCCGTGTGGCTATCCTGTCCGCCCAGCAGGACTGGAGACCCCATGATGGCCTCGGAAACCGGCCACAAAAGCGTGGTTGGAGGGCATAAGACGACATCAAAAAGCAAAGGCTTTTGGTTGACGGCTTTATCCGCAATATCGCGCGCGAGGTTAAGGCCGGAAGTCAGACGGCCGTTCATTTTCCAATTGGCCACGATTACTTTTCGGCGTTTGGACATGGTATCTAGCCTTTGGAGGATGTGTCTTGTAGAAAGGGTGTGTTGCAGGGCGTGATTTGGCCTTTTATCATGTCGCGTTCGTTTCGGAAACTGTAAATTCAAGATAGAAGGACTTTACCAATGCTGCAGATCCTGCGTAACGCTTCGAAATCGTGGGTAGCCAAGGCGCTTATGATTCTCCTTATAGCCAGCTTCGGTATTTGGGGTATCGGCGACATGTTCAGAGGTAATTTCCTGCAAAGGACCGTTGCGACCATTGGCAAAACCAGCATTCCTGTTCAGGCGCTTGAAAGCGAATTTCAAAAAGCCCTCCCCGAGGCTCGTGAGGTATTTGGGCCGGACCTGACAGCCACACAGGCTCGTTCATTAGGCGTATTGGAGCGCACGTTGAACATTATGATCGAAAACGCCTCCTTCGATCAGGAAGTCAGGCGTCTTGGCATTAACGTTGGCGAAGACGTCGTGTTGGCCCGTATCGCGGCGTATCCCGACCTGCGCGACAAGGACGGAAACTTCAACGCCGAGCTTTGGAAGAGAGCTTTGGCCAGAGGTGGGCTTACCGAGCGGGGCTTTATCGATCAGGAACGGCGCGTCAGCGGACGCCGCCTGTTGTTTGAATCGCTGGCCAATCATGTCAAGCAACCCAAAACCATGACCGACCATCTTTATCAGGCCCGTGGCGCGAAAAGAATGCTGGAAGTCATCGCCTTGGACATCGCCAGCATCCGCGACATTCCGGAGCCATCCACCGACGAACTAAAGGAATTTTACGAGAAACATACCGATCTTTTCATGAGACCCGAAACGCGCGCCATCACCATGGCGCGACTTGCATCCGAAGAAATCACTAAGGACGTGAAAATCACGGAAGAAGAACTCAAAAAAGAATTCGAGGATCGGCAGGATGAGTTTACGCGCTCTGAGCAACGCGACTTCGTTCAGGTCGTTCTTCAGGACGAAGGCAAGGCCAAACAATTGACTGAAACCGCCGAAAAAAGGGGCGATTTAAGCGCTGCCGCCCGCTCGCTGGGAGCTAATGCGGTCGAGTTGAACGGCATCGACGAAAAGAACGTTCTTCCTGAGCTGTTTACGACGTTTTTCGCTCTTCAGGAAAACCAGATCGAAGGACCGGTCAAAAGCGGTTTGGGCTGGCATGTCGTACAACTGAAGAAAATCCATCCTGCCGGAAAAATGTCTTTCGAGGAGGTCAGGGACAGTCTGAGCGTTTCGATGCGGGAACAGGTTGTCGGCGATACGGTGGCGCATATGGTTAACAAGCTGGATGACTCGCTGGCCGCTGGTCAATCTTTGGAGGAGATCGCGGACGCCCTGAAACTCCGGGTATTCAAGATTGCCGAAATTGATGCCAAGGGAAGACTTCCTGACGGCGCGGCTCCGTCCGACATATCCCCTGTGCCCGATATTTTGAACGCGGCCTTTAACCAGTCCCTTGGGGAATCAAGCCCCGTTATTGACGACAAGAAGGGCAACTATTGGGTTGTGCGTACCGACAGCATTAACCCTTCCCATGCCGAGCCGATTGAAGCCGTTCAAAACAAGGTTGCGGCATTATGGAAGAACGGTAAGCAGGCCGAGCGGGCCAAGGAAGAAGCCGAAGCCATCGCCAATACGTTACGGGAAGGCAAGAAATATACGGCATACGCGGGAAGAAACGGCATAAAGCTGCGTTTATCAAGCCCTGTCTCTCTGCTTGGCGAGATGGACAAGGAAATCCCTGCTCAAGCCTTTCCGATTATACTCAAGATGCGTAAGGACGACGTGATAACCGTTCCAACTTCCTCGCATCATTACGTCCTAAGACTGGCCGATATCGTGGGAGTCGATCCCGCGAGACCTGACCACACTTACGCCAAGGTCGTGGACGATGTGAACGAAAGGATGGGTTACGAACAGATAGAGCAGTACGCAAAACATTTGCGCCGCCGTTTCCCCGTCAAAATAAACGAAAATGTTCTTGAGATGATGAAAACGCAGGGAACGCTGTAGGCATGAACATTTCTCCGGATTTTGACGCTTTTGCGCGAAACAGGAACGTCGGAAAACATCAGGTTGTATGGACGCGTTTCATCAGCGATCTGGAAACGCCAGTATCGGCTATGCTCAAGCTTTGCGAAGCGAGGCCTTATTCGTTCCTTCTCGAGTCCATTGAGGGAGGCGCCATCAGAGGCCGCTATTCGATCATAGGGCGTGATCCCGACCTCATCTGGCGATGCCGTGACGGGAAAGCGGAGGTTAACCGTAACGTCCTTTTTGACGACGCAGACTTTCGCCTTTCGGAACGCGCTCCTATCGAAGATTTAAGGGTTTTGATCGATGAATGCCGGATCGACGATCCCGATCATCCCAAGCCCATGGCGGCGGGCCTGTTCGGCTATCTGGGCTATGACATGATACGTTATTTGGAGCGCATTCCAGAGTCACCGCCCTCGGATGTCGATGTTCCGGAATCCGTGTTCATCCGCCCAACGCTTTTGGCCATTTTCGATCAGATCGAAAATTGCTTTACGCTTGTGACGCCTGTCTGGTTCAATGCGGCGCATACCGCCGAGGTCGCCTATCAGGCTGCCGTAAAGCTACTTGAGACAGCTGTCAGGGACCTTGGCCGTACCCTGCACCCACATCCGGTAAAAAACGGCACTCCGCCTGTTTCATGCAAAATCGACACCAATATGGACGAAAGTCAATTCGTCACCATGGTTGAGCGTTCAAAAGAGTATATCCGCGCTGGCGATATCTTTCAGGTTGTCCTTTCCCAGCGCTTTAAATACCCCTTTGAATCCTCTGCTTTTGATCTCTACCGCGCCGTCCGACGGCTTGACCCTTCGCCTTTCCTTTTCTATTTCGATTTTAAGGGATTTGCCGTCGTCGGCAGTAGCCCCGAGATTCTGGTGCGCGTCCGCGACGGAAAGATCGTGATACGTCCCATTGCCGGTACGCGTCCCCGCGGCGACGGAAACCGAACGGATTCCGAGTTGGCTGTCGATCTTCTTTCCGATCCCAAGGAGTTGGCGGAACATTTGATGCTTGTCGATCTTGGGCGGAACGATGTCGGGCGTTTTGCTAAAACCGGTACCGTTAAAGTGACCGAGCGCAATACGATTGAATATTATCGCCATGTGATGCACATCGTATCAAACGTGGAAGGCGAGCTTGATCCTCAATACTCGGCGCTTGACGCCCTTATAGGAGGGTTCCCTGCCGGAACCGTCTCAGGAGCTCCGAAAATACGCGCTATGGAAATAATCGCTGAACTTGAGCCTGACCGGCGCGGAATTTATGCTGGTTGCGTTGGATATTTTGGCGCAAACGGTAATCTTGACACCTGCATCGCCATACGTACGGCTGTCGTCAAGGATGGATACGTCCATGTACAAGCAGGCGCAGGCATTGTTTATGACAGCGATCCCTTTTTGGAATATCGCGAATCGGTAGCTAAATCCCGTGGCATGCTGAAAGCCGCCGAAATCGCGCTTATAGAAAAGTAACCGTCTGTTAATAATGTGGTTTTACATCATGAGTGTGATGAGATTGCTTCAAGCGTCAATTATAGCTTATTTTTGCACGGGGCTTGCCGTAACTCATGCCGCTGTTGTGGACGCACGTGAGGTCGCGCGTATAAATAATTGCGCCCCCAAAAAAATCGAGGTTTTTCAACAAACCCTCGGCATAGAGGGCAAAACCATCTATCGTGTCGAATGCAACTTGCCTAAAGCTAAAGATGAAGACACTGTCAAATTGGCTGATGCCCTTCTGATACAATGCACAGGTAGCCTTTGCGGACTTTTACGCATGGTAAATAATAACGATAACAGCGATAAATAAGCATTCAGCTAGGCAACGTAATGGCAGAACTGACACCTATTGACCAGATTGAGTTGGATAAGATTATTGCAAAGCACGAGGCTTTCCGCATGGGCCGTTCGAACGGCGTGCGGGCGACGCTGGCGCACTATGATCTTTCAGGGCTGAATTTCAAGGGACGCGATCTCTCTCACGCCGATTTTACGGGATCGGTTCTTTATGAAGCGGATCTTGAAAACGCGAAGCTCGATTTCGCCTTGTTCTACGCTTGCGATTTGCGCAAAGCCAATTTCCACAGCGCGAGCCTAGTGCGCGCCGATTTGCGCGGAGCTTGTCTGCGCGGCGCGATCATGACCGGAGCGGACTTAACGAGCGCCGATCTGCGCGAGGGCACGTTCGCCACGTACGATCCAGAAAAAGGGCTTTCTTATATCAGCGACGGTGAAGCTTGGGCTGGAGGGGTCGGCGGTGTCGATCTTCGCGGAGCCAATCTCGGGTCGGTAAAGTTGTCTGGCGCGATCTGCACGAATTCCAATTTCGAGGACGCCAATCTCAGCAAATCGGTCATCATACGCGGCAATCTCTCAGGCGCGAACCTGACGGGCGCCAACCTTGCAGGAGCCGATTTGAGCCAATGCGACATTCGCGACGTCAGCCTGAGAGGAGCAAACTTGACGGGAACGCTTATCGATTTCTCTACACTCGTGAATGTCGATATGACGGGAGCGCTGACGGATCAGCCCATGGGACCGACGACAGACAAATTGCCCATGTCGCTGGAGGAAACAATCAAACAACACCAGCTCTGGCTCAAGACCAAGGGCGCCGAAGGCGCAAAGCTTGATCTGAGCGGCCACGATATGCGCAACGCATCGTCGCTTGTTGCCGCAAACCTGACCATGCTTACAGCTCAGAAGTCCGTCTGGTACGGGCTTGACCTCTCCCAAATCAACCTTCAGGCGTCGAACCTCTCCGAAAGCGATTTTCGAAGTTGCGCTTTCACGGCGGCCGATCTGCGTGGCAGCATTTTTCAAAAATGCAATATGGTGGGAGCAAAATTTATTCGGGCACGATGCGAGCCTCTTTATATCGATAACAAACGCAAGCTAAACGCTTCGTTCGCAGGGGCAAATTTGCGATATGCCGATTTTACGCAAGCTAATCTACGTGAAACCGATTTTTCGGGAGCTGATTTGAGTTTTGCGAACTTCACAGACGCCAATATAACCGGTGCCGATTTTGCCTATGCCAAGCTTCATCAGGCGCGGATTAACACTTAGCGTATTATTTCCTCCGCTTGCGGAAAGCGTCGGCTATCTGGTGCATTACGGACGCTTGACGATCGGAGGACTTGGGCGGCGGCGCTTTATTCGTGCGTTTGTCAACATGAGGTTTTGCGAGCATACGATCTATGTCATTGCGCGAGAAATGTGCTTCATCGTCCGGCTGTTCTTTGCGTTGAGGACGCGAAGCGTGATCAATCTGCGCGGATATAATGGCCTTAAGGTGAGGTTTGCTCAGCCCAAGCAAGAGCGATTGATCGCGAACGGCCCATGTGATGAGCAATTTTTGGGCATCGCGTTTGTCCCCGCTTGTTGCGGCCAAGGCTTCCTTGATCTTGCTCTGCACATAGGCGTCAGTCATAGAGGCATCCTTTCTCAACACGATTTGTAGGCTTTCGAGCGCAGGCTATATTAGCGTGAGTTTATCGCGTAAGATCAAGAAGTTCACCTAAAACTTTCTTGAGTCCCTTCAGCCGCCTGTCAAGGTCGTCCCATGCCCGTAAGAGGACCAGCTTTTGGTCGGGCCGAACCTTTGCTGTGCCCTTTTGCGACGTGATCCATGCGATCAGCTTCCCTGGATTGGCAAACACATCTTGATAAAAGCCTATAACGGCGCCTTTGGGTCCTGCGTCGATTTTAGCCACACCGCACCTGCGGCAAAGGTTTTTGATGACAACGGTTTGCAACAAATTCTCGACTTCGGCAGGTAACGGGCCGAACCTGTCGATCATTTCGGCGGCGGCGGATTCAATCTCGTTATCCTCGACGACATCGGCCAAACGGCGGTAAAGCCCCATGCGGACGTTAAGGTCGGCGACATAAGTCTCCGGTATAAGAACCGGCAAGCCGAGGTTGATTTGAGGGGTCCAACGGTCTTGGGTCGTGTCGTGCTCGCCCTGCGCACGAGCGGCCGCCACGGCATCTTGAAGCATTTGCTGATACAGCTCAATGCCGACTTCGCGTATATGGCCCGATTGCTCTTCGCCGAGCAGATTGCCCGCCCCCCTGATATCCATGTCGTGGCTGGCAAGCTGGAAACCGGCGCCTAGTTGATCAAGCGTTTGAATGACTTCAAGGCGCTTCAGGGACGTGGGTGTCAAAGGCGCATCGGCAGCATAAGTCAAATAGGCATATCCGCGACGCTTCGCGCGTCCCACCCTGCCCCGCAACTGATAAAGCTGGGCAAGCCCGAACCTGTCGGACCTGTGAATGATCAACGTGTTCGCGTTCGGGATATCCAGGCCAGATTCCACGATATTGGTCGCTAAAAGTACATCGAACTTTTTGGCGTCAAAAGCCGTCATGATTTCATCAAGCTGTGATGCCGGCATGCGGCCATGCGCCATCACAACCCTGACATCCGGCACAAGCTCGCGCAGTTGTTCGGCTACGCCCGCGAGGTCTTCGATGCGCGGGCATACATAGAAGCTTTGCCCACCGCGGAAATGCTCGCGCATCAGGGCATCGCGAATAACGATGGGATCGTAAGGAAGCACGAAAGTGCGAACGGATAACCGGTCGATCGGCGGGGAAGCTATGAGGCTAAGTTCGCGCACGCCGGTTAGTGCGAGTTGCAATGTGCGCGGAATAGGCGTGGCCGTAAGCGTCAAGACGTGAACATCGGCCTTAAGTTGCTTTAAGTGTTCCTTTTGCTTTACGCCGAAATGTTGTTCCTCATCCACGATCAATAGCCCTAGACGCTGGAAGGCAATATCATTGGCAAGAAGAGCATGCGTGCCTATGACGATGTCCTCCGTACCGGTCTTGAGCCCTTCCTTGATCTGTTGGATTTCCTTGGCAGGCGTAAGGCGTGATAATTGAGCTATGCGTATGGGAAAGCCGCGCATTCTTTCCGTAAAGTGCATAAAGTGCTGGCGCGCAAGAAGGGTCGTAGGAACAACTACGGCCACCTGAATGCCCGCTTGCGTTGCCGCGAACGCGCCGCGTAGAGCTACTTCGGTTTTTCCGAATCCGACATCTCCGCATACGAGCCTATCCATAGGAACTCCGCTCGCCAGATCGGCCAAAACGTCGTCAATGGCGCGGCTTTGGTCTTCCGTTTCCACATACGGGAAACGCGCGGCGAATTCCTGATACACGCCATCAGGGGCCTGAACGACTTCGCCCTTTTTAAGCGCCCTTTCGGCAGCGATTTTCAAAAGGGCCTCGGCCATGTCCTTAAGCCGTTTTTTGACGCGCGCCTTGCGGGACTGCCACGCCACGCCTCCCAGCTTATCAAGCGAAGCCCCTGAATCAGCCGAACCGTATCGCGACAGAACGTCCATATTTTCAACGGGAACGAAGAGTTTGTCGCCACCTTCGTACACAAGCTTTACACAGTCGTGATCCGCGCCGAGTGCCTTGATCGTCTCAAGACCTTCATAGCGCCCAATCCCGTGTTCTGCATGCACAACAAAGTCCCCGACGTTAAGAGCGCCAAGCTCAAGCTGGAACGCTGCCGCCGCGCGACGCTTGCGTGGCGGACGAACCAGCCTGTCGCCGAGAACATCTTGTTCGGTTACAAGGGCCAGATCAGGCGCGATAAATCCACGTTCAAGGCCAAGAATGAAAAGCACGATCAGGCGCTTGTCGAGATTACGCGCCTCGTTCCAGCTTTTGACGGTCGTGAACGTATCCACGCCGTGACCGCGCAATATTCCCGCTAAACGATCCGCAGAACCCTGGCTGTAGCAGGCCAGAACCACTCTACGGCCCTGCGCTTGTTGTGCGGCGATATACGTTTTCAACGCCGCGTATATATCGGCGTCAGGATTGTTGCGGAAATCCGCGAAATCTTGTCCCCGCAGGCCGCCTGCATCAATGGTTGGTTCGTCGGGACGCTCAGAAGGCGTTAAATAGGCAATAGGCCTGTCGAGTAGATAGGAACCCATATCTTCCGGCGAGATATACAAGCGTTCAAACGGCACAGGCTTATATGCGACGACGGCTCGATCTTTTTTGACGTTGCGCCGCATGGCTTCAAACAACGACAGGCGAGCCTGGTAAAAATCCTCGACCTGCTGGAAACGCAAACGCGCAGCCTCGTCAGCGGATGTGTCAAAAATAACCGGTGCCTTGGGACAATAATCGAAAAAGCAAGCCAGATCGGGATAGAAAAGGGCCAGCCAGTGTTCAAGGCCCGGAAATTTCTGACCGGAGGAGACCGCTTCATAAAGCGGGTCGTCACCAGTTACGGCTCCGAACAATGCGCGATAGCCACTCCGGAATGAGGCGATGGTGCGCTCGTTAAGAATGACCTCAGATATCGGGAAAAAACGCAGGAAATCCGTTTTTCCTGTGGTCATTTGCGAGAGAGGATCGAAATGGCGAAGAGACTCGATCGTGTCGCTGAAATAATCCAGACGTACAGGCAGGTCGCAATCGGGCGGAAACACATCGACAATACCGCCACGAACGGCAAACTCACCCGTTTCGCGGACAGTGCTGACGGCGTTATAGCCGTTTGTTGCGAGGAATTTTCTTAGCTTTTCTACGGGATACGCATCGCCTGCGCTAAGCGACAGGATTGTTTCCCCCAAAACATGAGGCGGCAGTGTTTTCTGGCCGATAGCGTTGACCGTCGTTAAAATCGCGCAAGGCTTCGTAAAGGGTCGCTGAAGGCGGGCCAAAGCTGCGATCCTTTGCCCGGAAATATCGGCATGGGGCGACACGCGGTCATAAGGCAGGCAATCCCACGCCGGAAAATTGACCACCTCCACATGCGGAGCGAAGAAAGCAAGACAGTCAGCGAGTACTGCGGCGCGCATGTCGTCTTGCGCAACGAAAACGACAGGCTTGCCGACGACGCGCAAGCATATATCAGCCAGCACGCGAGCATCATGTCCGGCAGGCGCTCCGGCCATAAAAACACGGGAGGGTTTATCGATTTGAAAAGACGAAGCAAACATGGGCCTCTGCATAAACCATCCGTCGTGGCTGTAAAAGTGGCTTAACGTTAACCTTACTCATAGGCCAAAGTCGGCGTCCGGATTCACGCTTTCAAGGCCAGAACATATGGGTATAGTCGCTTTATGAGGCCCAGCGTTTTATTTCCTCTTTTTGCCGACATATCAACACTGCGCGGTGTGGGGCCACGCATGGCTGAACGCTACAAGCGTTTATGCGGACAACATATCATAGACCTTTTGTTTCATTTGCCCTCCGGCGTGATCGACAGGAGCTATAGCCCGAAACTTAAATGCGCCGATAGAGATCGGATCGCCACGTTAATCCTGAATATTGTGGAACATGCTCCGCCAAAAAAAAGAACCCTGCCCTACCGGATCATAGGCGAGGATGGAACCGGCCAAATCAGCATAACGTACTTTAATGCCAAGGGCGATTATCTGGCCAACATATTCCCGACGGATCGTTCGGTCGCGGTAAGCGGCTTACTGGAGCGTTTTCGCGGCGGCTGGACGATGAGCCATCCTGATTACGTCGTGCCTGCCCACCGCATAGATGAAATACCCAAACTTGAAACCGTTTATCCTCTAACAGAAGGACTGACGAGCAAGTTAGTTCGAAAAACGGTCGAAGCAGCTATGGCAAGGTTGCCCGATTTGCCCGAATGGCTCGATCCTTACATGTTAAAACGCGAAGGATGGCCTTCATGGAAAGAAGCCGTGAAAGCCGCGCACGACGGAAAGACGATACACGATGCGAACCCCCTTCCCCGCCGTCGCCTTGCTTACGATGAAATGCTGGCGGAACAGCTAGCTTTGGCCGTCATACGTCGTTACCATCGTGAAGCCGGAGGTCGGGAGATTAAAGGCACGGGCGTGCTACAAAACAGGCTCAAAGAGACTCTTCCTTTTGCTTTGACGCTGGGCCAGAAGGAGGCCTTGAAAGATATTCAAGGCGATATGGCTGCGCCAAAGCGCATGTTGCGGTTGTTGCAGGGCGATGTCGGATCCGGAAAGACGATCGTTGCTCTTATAGCCATGCTTCAGGCCCTTGAATCGAATATGCAAGCGGCTTTGATGGTTCCTACGGAAATTCTGGCGCGGCAACACGTAGAACGTCTTAACGTTTTTTTGATGCCGCTTGGGGTCAAAGCTCATCTTTTGGTCGGAAAAAGCCGCAGCAAGGAGCGACGGTCTACGCTTGAAGGGATTGCCGATGGTAGCATCAAAATCGTTGTGGGAACGCACGCCCTGTTTCAAGAAGATGTCAAATTTCAAGCTTTAGGTCTGGCCGTAATCGACGAGCAGCACCGCTTCGGCGTTCAACAACGTTTGAATCTGGCCGACAAGGGAAAGGGAGTCGATATTCTTGTCATGACGGCAACGCCGATCCCGCGAACACTGACTCTTACGGCTTTTGGCGATATGGACGTTTCGCGCCTGATGGACAAACCCCCGGGTCGGCAGCCTATTGATACCCGTCTGATCAACATGGCGCGTATGGACGATGTGATCGAAGGAGTCAGACGGCAAGCCGCCGCAGGTGCCCAAGCCTATTGGGTATGCCCCTTGGTGGAAGAATCCGAAATATCTGATTTGGCGGCGGCTTCTGCGCGAGCCGAAACCCTTGCTGAACGTCTTGGAAATATACGCGTTGGGCTCGTTCATGGCCGGATGACAACGGAAGACAAAGATCAGGTTATGACGGCGTTCGCCTCCGGAGCGATCAAGGTGCTTGTCGCCACGACGGTTATCGAGGTCGGTGTCGATGTGCCGAACGCTAGCCTTATGATCGTGGAGCACGCCGAACGCTTTGGACTGGCCCAGCTTCACCAGTTGCGAGGCCGTGTCGGTCGCGGACAAACAAAATCCATTTGCCTGCTCGTCTATCAGAACCCTTTAGGTGAAACGGCAAAAGCCCGTCTTAAGATGATGCGCGAAACGAACGATGGATTCCGTATTGCCGAGGAGGATTTGCGCTTGAGAGGGCCCGGCGAGATACTTGGCACGCGTCAAAGCGGCCTTCCGGAATATCGGGTTGCCGACGTGTTAAGGGATAATGACCTGTTGGATATGGCAAACAAGGACGCACAGCTCGTGTTAGCTAACGACTCAAATCTCACAAGCAATCGCGGCACTGCTCACAGGTTATTACTTTATTTGTTTAGGAAAGATGCATCTGTGAAATTATTCCGTTCATGACAAAACCATACATAATCCATGCTCATTTCGTGCGCGAATACATTAATACATACTCTTGAATGAATCACATTTAATACTAGAATATAGCTTAAGCGATATTTCTGCAGTTCTTCAGCGCGAAAATCAGAAATAGCAGCAAAGAGCAAGCCGATAACAAACACTAAAACTTATAACAGGGCCTGCCCATGACGATGCAAAGACCCACACCCTTAGCTAAAACAGAAGAAAAGTTTAACAAAATAAACATTATGGTTATTGACGGAAGTTCGCGTGCCGGAGAGTTGATAAAAAATATTCTACATCAACTGGGATTCGCCAACGTATTTCTTGCAGTTAACGGGTTTGATGGGGTGCGTATATTAAAAGAAGTTCGTATCGACCTTATTTTCTCGGATTGGGAACTGCGTGTAGCTGTTGACGTGTACACATCGAACGATAATGAATCAGAAAACAAACAGGAAATCTTACCGATTAATGGAGCATCGTTCGTCAAGCGGCTAAGACTATTACGCACATCCCCCAATCCTTTTGTGCCGATCATCATGTTCATTCGCATGGCATCCGTAAAAGATATTCTTTATGCGCGCGACTCAGGTGTAAGCGAAATCATTATCAAACCTTTTGATGCTCAGGATCTCTGCAACAAAATCACAAGCATAATCGAAAGCCCCCGTATCTTCATAACCGCTGAGGCGTACACGGGGCCTTGCCGTAGGCGAAAAAAAGCTATTCTTGAAAAAGGAAGTGTTGAACGTCGCAAAAAAGAGATTAGGCTAGTAAGAATTGATGAAACTAAAAAATAAGGTGAAAGGAAAATGACCAAGGACATTAGCGAAGATCCATGTGAAGCTGTCGTTGCCTATGAACCTGATTATACGTGACGTTCTCCCCATCTTCGGGGCAATTTGATTTAGAGTCTTTGGGTTAAAAT
>CAZYPX010000050.1:0-10802 GCA_964649675.1 uncultured Rhodospirillaceae bacterium
CGTCGACTCCCCAGCCTCTCGTTAACATAACAAATGAGCCAAAAACCTCTAATGTTCGCCCGCTACGGGAATTAGGCTTTCGTTTGCGTAATAACAAGACCTTTGTTAAAATGGAAAGGCAATTTATGAAAAGGATAAACAATATGATAGGGGCTCTTTTTCGATCAGCGAAAGAACGTTTTGGCTATACGTTCAGACAATTGCGCCGGCGCAACCTCTTTAAACTCGCTCTTGCCGCTTCCGCCGGTATGGGGCTGCTTCCACTTAAGGGATGCCTTTATACTGGCCCATATTACTATACACGACACGTTGGCGTAGTCGACCACTACCCTTATGAAGGATCTTTTGGGGGATACCACCATGTGAGAACATATGGTCCCGTCTATTATCCATATACGCCCGTAAGAATACATGTTGGTACAAGCCGCAAACCGCGCGCCGACTTTAAAATCCGCTGGTCCCAAGGTCTTATAGAACACCATAAATACGACCGTCCTCGACATAACCACAAACGTCATCGCGATTACGACGGCCCACGCCGTCACCACGATCATCGCGGCAAGAAGGGGGACGGGCGTCACCAGAGACATGACCCGCGCTAGACCAAAAGGGTTTTGAGGACGCTTCCTTCCGGAAAACCACAATGAGGAAGAAAAAGGCCGGTATCCCGACTCCCGACTATTTGGCCAACGTCGCGCTTTATTACCTTGGTCGCTTCGCCGCGTCCGAGGCCAGCCTGCGCCGCGTGCTGGAAAACCGCCTCCGCCGCGCCGCGATGGCGCATCCCGATTTCGCCGCCGACCACGCGCGGCAAACGGAATTGAAGCAGGACATCGCCAAAATCATCGAACAGCACAAGAAAACGGGCGCCATCAACGACGAGGCCTTCGCCGCGATGAAAGCCGGAAGCCTACGCCGTTCGGGACGAAGCGCCCGCAGCATCGCGGAAAAGCTCCGGCAAAAAGGCATTGCGCCCGCGCTGATCGAGAAAGCCTTGGAACCTGAGGACGGCGCGACGCGCGAAGACGAGGAACTGGTGGCCGCGCGCTCTTTTGCGAAACGACGCGGTCTCGGCCCTTATCGGCGCATTTCGGCAACGCCGCATAGTGACGCGCCGGAAAAACTAAAACGCAAAGAAACAGCCGCTCTCGCCCGCGCGGGGTTCGGGTTTAATGTAATTAAAAATGTGCTGGGCGGCGAAGCGGAATGGGGAGAGGAATAAAACAATCGCAGCTTAAACTGTCTGAAAAGTGCACTGCGCCAAAGGCGCACAATATAAACGGAAAATTATCCAAGAATTCCTCAAGTTAATGGAATTCTTACCATAAGTAATGCCAAAATTCGGCAAAAAACTACCAAAAAAGGTGCAAGTATTGTTGTCGTTTTTGGGTAGTCCGTATTTTTGGTATTCTCTGACCACCAACACGGCAACTCGAAATTTTTCGCCGTAGCTTGGTTAATTATTGAGGAAACCATTTTGAAAAGTCATGGGGGGACGCTACGTTTTTAAGGAAGAAATTGCCAGTCCAGAAGCTCGTTCTTCTGATTGCCTGTTTGAGAGGATTGCAAAAAGTGTCTGCGCCGTTGCCAGCACGTCTTGTTGGTTCTGCTTATTCGATTGATCCTGCGATCAACGATGATGAAGACGCGCGTTTTCCAGATGTGAGAATATATGCGGTAGGGGATGCCGAATACATTGTTCCGCAAAAGACGGTTTGGCGAGACGAAGAGGTAGCTGAAGACACCGTTTTTCTCGATAAAGCCGAGAAGATTATCGACCGTCCGCTTGATGCAGGCGGGAAGCCGACCCGCATAGTCACTGAGATGAAGCGAAGCGCTGACGTTGAACCGGAAGTGCGCGCTTCCCTGCGGGCCATCGTCGATCAACGGTACAAACCAAAACCCGGTTACAAGGTACAGATCATCGAAGCAACCCCGCGCTAAGCTTTACCGGAGTCACGACCATGACATTGGTAAAGCCGCGCTCGGCTTCCCCGGAAGAATTCTGTCTTTGGCTCAAGGAGAAGCTTGAGCTTGACGGCGACGCTCTTTTTGGACGTACGCCTTATCTCGTTCTTTATTCCGGCCCCGTCGCTTCTTTCAAGAAAGCGATGGAAGCCCTTCTGGGGCGACCCGTTGACAGCAACAAACCGCGCGGGCGAGGCCAAGCCAAGCGGTTCACCACGGACATTCTCGACGATACGCCCATTGGCAAGTGGCTTTTGGCGCAGGATTTTGTCGGGTATTTTGCCAAGGTTTGTAATGGCGACGATAAGCTCATTGAGGCCGCAGAGTTTGCAGTCTGGGCGACTGTTTCAGAAGAACTTGTCCGCCATGCGAAGGGAAAAGCGTTTACGGCGGTTTGCGGTGCGGCCCCTGATCGCGTTTTCTTCAAACACGAACTGCCCCAGATGCTCGAAGAAACGGGGCTAGAAAGCGTCAATAATTTGCCGCTTGAGCTGGTCAGGGATTTTTCGGTTCTCGGCGTCAAAAAGGCATTCTTTCAGATTCGCAAATTCGAGCTTTTGTCCCTGCACTATCAGACGCGGCAAGAAGCCGATCCGGACAAAGCGCGCGCGTTGCGTGAAAAGTGGAACGAGCAACGCGGCTTTTTCAAAGAAAGCTTGAAAAACCACAACGCCGCCGCCCTTCAGTTGGTGCCGGACGAAGCGAAGATATTGCGGCTCCGCCGTCGCACGATCCGTTCGGGTTATGATTTTGCTGCGATCAAGGAGGCCATCATCGCCGACAACGGGCCGTCGAGTCCTTTGTCCCTCTGTGCTCCAATCGCTGCTCTTGCGGCGCTGAACAGTCATTGATGGGTTTTCCATTCCAACCACTGATTACGCGATTGACTCTCAGCCCCTCTTTTGTACGAGGGCCAGACGTTTTAGTGACGGGCCGAAAGGTTACAGGTTCCGGCGGTCAAAACGGGCGTAAAAAAGGAGGTTGTAACGGTCAAACGCAGACATGTTCCGTTGGAACAGTCACGCGCGGAAATGTGCGAAAAAAAAAACGACTTTTGGCTTAGCGATCGTCCATTTTATCGTCGTCTTCGACCTCAACGACTTCCTCGACGGCAACGTCGTCGGCCAACTCATCGGCGTCTTCGATGACGGAGGATTCCACCTCGTCGCCATCGACCAAGGGCAAATCGTCAATGATATCTGGCGCGGGAACGGGTTTGCGTTTTTCTTCCGCCGGAACGGAACGGCCACGACGGGCCTTCGTCAGGGCTTCGGGATCGTACACAGCGCCACAGCCCGGGCAAACCGGCTGCTTTTTCTTCATGTCGTAGTAACGCGTTCCGCAGTGCGAACAGATCCGCTTGGTACCCCATTCCGCCTTTGCCACCTTATATCCTCCTGCCGTGTTCCTAATGAGCCGCAAAATCTAGGAAGGGCAGTCCCTTGCCATGAAACATGCGGCCTGTCAAACTCTTGTATGGGGCTTCGCGTTTTTGGATGAATGAGCCTGTCCCACCCGCCCGTTTCTGCTATAAGGCCGTTATGACAAGCGCCCCCAAGCCCCTTATTTCCCATACCTCCGGCCCCCTGAAAGGCGAATTGACGCCTCCGGGCGACAAGAGCATTTCCCACCGCTCGATCATGCTGGGCGGGATAGCCCTCGGCACGACCACCGTAAGGGGGCTTTTGGAAGGCGAAGACGTGCTTCACACCGTGGCCACCATGCGCGCCCTGGGCGCGGAAATCTCCAAGGGCGGGGACGTTTGGACCATAAAAGGCAATGGGTTAGAAGGGCTTGTTGAACCAGCCGAGGTTCTCGACATGGGCAACAGCGGCACCTCGGCCCGCCTGCTCATCGGCCTTTTGGGCGCGCGCCCCCTCACCTGCCGCTTCACGGGCGACGCCTCCCTGCAAAAACGCCCCATGGGGCGCGTCATCAAGCCCTTAGAGCACATGGGAGCGACTTTTGAAGCGCAAGAAGGCGGGCGCATGCCGCTGACCGTTCACGGCGCGAAAAACCCCTCCCCCATCACTTACAGGCTCCCTGAGGCCTCGGCGCAGGTGAAATCCGCCGTTTTGCTGGCCGGATTGAGCGCCAAAGGCGTCACGACGGTCATCGAAACCGTCCCGACGCGCGATCATACCGAAAATATGCTTCGCCATTTCGGCGCGAAACTGACCATCGAAAAGGGACCCGACGGCGCGGAAGCCATTTCGGTTGAAGGGCCCGCCGTCTTGAAAGGTCAAGAGATTATCGTCCCGTCCGACATCAGCTCGGCAGCGTTCCCCATGGTCGCTGCGCTGATCCGGCCCGGCTCGTGCGTCACGTTAAAAAACGTCGGATTGAACAAGCGGCGCGCGGGGTTAGTCGATACATTAAAAGAAATGGGCGCGGACATTCAGATGTCCACCTTGCGCGAAGCGTGCGGCGAGCCTGTCGCCGACCTGATCGTAACCGCCGGAAAACTCAAAGGAATTATGGCGCCCGCCGACCGCGTGCCGAGCATGGTTGACGAATACCCCATCCTCGCCATGGCCGCCGCCTGCGCCGAGGGCACAACGCGGATGTGCGGACTTGGCGAACTGCGCGTGAAGGAAAGCGACCGCTTGCAGCTTGTTTTTGAAGGGCTTAGGGCTTGCGGCGCGGACGTGGAAATAGACGGCGACGATCTGATCGTGCATGGCAACGGGCGGCCGCCCAAGGGTGGCGCGACAGTCCAAACGGCCATGGATCACCGCATCGCCATGAGCTTCCTCATCCTCGGCATGGCCGCTCTGGAGCCTGTAAGGATCGACGACGGAAGCTTTATGGCGACCAGCTTCCCCGGCTTTACCGGCCTGATGAACGGTCTCGGCGCGCGCATTGAAACCGTTTGAATCATGACATTTAGGCTTCTAGCCCAAAAGGAGGCTGTTTTAAAAAAAACTCCCCCCTCTTTTCATGGGCCAACCTGAACCTTCCTGCGGCGCGAAAAGGAATTCGTCATGCGGACAATAACTTCACACCAAACGATTAACAGGCCTGATCCGGCATAACGCGCACCGAATTCTCCGCCTCGCATAACCGCGTCTTTTTTCATGACCTGAAATACACGCACCTCGTCGCCGCTCAAGACGTTCGCCATACGTCAACACGCAACGAAGGTCGGCCGCAGAAAGGGCGCGGCAAAATCAGGAACAACACGCCGCATCACGTCCGCGCCAAAAGCAGTATATGTATATTATGTTGTTTTTTGTTTCTATCCCATGAAGATGTTACGCCATCGTCCTAATGTTATGCTTGCTTAACACAATATTAAGCATGCGTTCGTATGCTGCCTCCCGCATACCTATGTGTTTCGTCCAGCGAGACACTGGGGCGCGGTGCATGCAAGCTCTCGGCGGACAGACATGCCGTAGGTGAGGTGTGCCCATTTGAAAAAACCATGGGAGAAGCTCAATGACGATTAAGACAAGACTTAAATACCTTGCCCTCGGGCTCGCGGGTTCGCTGGCTGTTTGCGGCGGGGCCTATGCCGCCACGCAATCGGTCACGGCCAACATTGCGTTCGACACGGTCCTAACGCTGAACAAGACCGCCGACATCAACTTCGGCATCGTCGCAGCCTCAACAGGGGGCGACTACACGATCACCACAGCGGGCGCTGTATCGGCGGCAAACGGCGGCGTTATCGTCGGCGGCACGCCGCAAGCGGCATCTATCACCGTGACGGGTTCGGCCACGCAAACGGTTGCTGTCTCGACGGGCAACTACGCCGCCGACAACGGCGTGACGCCTTCAGCCGCGAGCTGCAACTATAACGGTACCGCCATCGCCGACTGCGACACAGGCCAATCCGGACTGACAGCGCCCGGCGGCGCCGGCAGGACGCTTACGGTCGGCGTTACGGTTGACGTTGACGGCACGCAAGGCGCTGGCTCATCGGCCGCTCCGACGTTCGACGTTATCGTGATCTACGGCTAAAAACGACGAACTTGATAGCGTAACAGTTTGCGCCTACAGTGAGGACGGGATTCGCTCCCGTCCTCGTCTGTGCTTTTTTCGTTTTGGTGGCGGCGCGTTACGTTTATGGGAACGGTTTTCAAAAGGTTTTTTGTTTTTGCCGCGCTTGCGCCTTTTTTGGCGCCCCATGGCGCTTTAGCGGACGACGGCATCACCATCACGGAAGCCCAGACGCTTACCTTTCCCAAAATGGGCGTGCCCACGCAAGGCAGCGTGAACCTGAGCGTGAGTCCGTTGAATTCCGTGACATCCGGCACCGCCGAGATCATCTCGGGCACGGCGAGCCGGGGCCAGTACAACCTTTCCATCGCCCCCGAAGGTGATCCGGTGTCTATTTCCATCGACATATCCGGCGTCGATACGGGCCATTCGGGCCTGACGCTCGACAACTTCAAGGGCTATTACGCCAACCAGACGATCGACAGCTTTCCGAGCGCGACCCTGCCCCTGCCGCAAACCGCGCCAGCGAGCACGCCCCTTTACCTCGGCGCGAGGCTGACCGCCAACGCAAGCGTCGTGCACGGAACCTATAACGCAGGCTTTTCGATAACGGTTTTCATCCAATAAACATGAGGACAACAAACATGAATCTTCGCCGCATCGCCGCCCTATGCTTCCTGTGCCTGCCGTTCATGGCCGCCCACGGCGCCGAAGCTCGCAACGCCGAAATGCTTTTGTCGCCGACGCGCGTTGTCCTTGAAGGGACAAGCCGTTTCGCGACCGTGACCGTAAGAAACACCGGAAGCGCCACGGGACGCTACAAAATCGACATCGTCGACGCCCACATGGGCGAAAACGGCGCCATCAAGCTGCGCGACGACGGCGGCAAGGAGGAATTCTCGGCCATGGACATGCTGAGCCTTTCGCCGCGCAACATAACCTTGAAGCCCGACGAAAGCCAGACCGTCCGGATTTTGGTCAAAGCCAAGAGCGACATGCCTGACGGCGAATACCGTTCGCACCTGCAGGTCAAGATCACGGAGAGCGATCTCGACCCCGATGGCAACCGGCCTTCGCCCGAAGGCGCGAACATCGTCCTGAAACCCAAGATGACGACGGTCATTCCCGTCATCATACGCAAAGGCAAAACCGACTATAAGGTCTCCATCGAAGACGCAAGCGTCGGCATAGGCGGAGGCGACGGAAAGCAAATTCCAAACGTCAAGGTCGTGTTCGGCTTTTCGGGCAACCGCTCGGTGCTGGGCGACGTCAAGGTGACGCACGTTTCCCCCGACGGCAAAGATACCCAATTGTCGTTTTTCCGAGGCATCGCCATTTACCGAGGCGTCGCGAGGCGCGAACAGACCGTCGCGCTCGACGTTCCCGATGGCGTCGATATAAGCAAGGGCCGCCTGCGCATCGCCTTCATGTCGCAGGAGAACGAAGGCAGTCAGGTGCTGGCGGAAAAAGAAACCCCTCTTTAGCCATATCAACGCGCCCGCGCACTATATCGCCAGCGCATCATTCCGTTAGCATCCTAGCCGAATCGCGTGGCCGAATCGGAGTCTATGGATTAGTCAGGAGAGTCCTTGCACGACCCTTCTTAAAGACTTGATCCGGCTTGATTCGAGCCTTGCGCATGCACCTGAGCGATGGCCATAACGTTGTACCAACGGCGCCCGTAAAACGCGGGCGCACGGAACGGCGCCGCAGAAAAAAATGGACCGGCGCCAGCGCCTCGGCCATGACGGCGGCTCTGCTTTCGTGCTCAAGCTTTCCGGCTCTGGCCGATGACCATCCTTCGCCGGACGCGGGCGACGGCGGCGCAGGATTGAGCCTGAGCATCCCGACAACGGTCGCGCCTTCGTGGAAAGGGCCGGAACGCGAAAAGCCCTGGCAGTACCTTTTCCTGCGCCCGCGCGTGAAAGACCTGCCGCCCGGGGATTTTTTTGTCGAGGCGATCGACATGCCCGGCCATTTGTTCCTGACTCTCGACGATGTCGCGCGCGTTCTTGACTTCGCCATCACGGTAGATCACGACGGCGCGGCGGCCTCGGGCTTTTTCATCGCGCCGGAAAACGTCTTCCGCCTCGATGCGGAAAAGGGCCTCGCTCAGGTCGGCGACAAGGATTTTTCGCTGACTCACGAGACCTTTCGCCGCCACAACGGCCAGTTCTACGTGAGCACCAAGGCTCTGGCCTCGTGGTTCGGCATCAACACCCAGGTCGACCGCGAAGAGGGCGCGATACGTTTTTTCACCGACACACTCCTTCCGCGCGAAGAACGGCAAAAGCGCCATAAAAAGTGGTCGCTTTTGGCCGAGGCGTACGACATCAACGGCGTATCGCCGCTTCTGGCCGAAAAAATCCACAACCCCGGCGCGAACCTCGCGAAGCCTTTGCCTTTTCTGGGACGCGCGGCGGGCGCGCCGCAGGACGGACAGGCCGTCAACGTCCATACCTTGAGCGGCGAAGCTCCCGCCGGTCATGACATCGAATTGTATCGCGACGGCGCGTTGATCGCCGCGAAAACCGTCAGCGGCGACGGACGCTACGCCTTTCCCAACATTCCCCTGAAGTCCGGCGTGAACACGTTCACGATAGCCTTTTACGGACCGCAGGGCCAACGATGGGAAAAAACCGAAGCCGTCACTTCGGCCTATTTCGACGCGACGATCGCGCATGACGGCACCGCCGCCGCGCAAGAGGCCGCTTCGCCTGCGCCGGAAACGGCAAGGACAGAAGCGGCAAAACCGCACGCGCCCCTGCCGAAAGAGGCTGCCGCGCAAAAAGCCGATACGAAGGAGGTCACGGAACAACCGGCCGCCGCCTTGCGGAACTGGAGCGAGCTTGCCATCGTGCGCGGGCACGCAAGCTTGGGCAGCGTCGAAAGCATCGTGCAAGCGCAAGGAACGTTCGTGCGTCTGGACAGACTTCTGGGATCGCTCGGGATCGCCTACAGGCGGCCCGACAAAACCGATGCGCTCGAAATCGTTTTCGCCGACGGCCGGAAAACGTTGCTCGACATCTCGAAAAACGCCTATGTCGAGGACGGACGCGAGTCCTCCCTGTACGCCAACGACGCCATCCACGACGACGGCAAGATTTACGCGAACGTCACTCTCTTAAACAGGATGCTCGCGCCGTTGCAGTTCATCGAAAATCTCGCCGCGCGTTCGATCGACGTAGCGGACGCAAGCGGCGGACTGGCCGCTTTGTGGAGCGAAAAAAAGCTCGAGCCCGACGACGTGGCTCCGGCCCCAATGGCCGCGCCCGCGATCCCCGTCATCATCGACGACTCCTCGGGACGGCAGGGAACGTCGGGAACGCCCCTGCCCGAGCAAACGCGCGAAACCACCGACGTTCTCCGCATCGAGGACAAACCCGACGCCGCCGGCATCAGGCTTGACGCCGCGCTTGAGGACGCGAAGCCGCCGGAGACAAAGGACGACAAGGGCCAGCAGCGAGCCGAAGCGCCTCCCGAAGCGAAGGAAAGAGCCGACGCGGAACAGCCGGACGCGCCGACGCAAAGCGAGGAGATCCTCATCCTTCAGCCGCGCATCAAAAGGCTTCCGGCAACGCAGGATTTCATCGAAGCGTTGGACGCCGGAGGCCGCGTTTTCCTGCCGCTGAACGATCTTGCGCAAATGCTGGAGTTTCCGATCAAGGTCAACGCGGCGCTGGGCACGGCCGAAGGATTCTTTCTGAGTCCGGAAAACGATTTCCGGCTGGACGTGGCCGCGCAGACCGTGAAAATCGGGAAAGACGTTCTCAAGCTCGACGCGAAGGACGTAATCGCGCGCGACGGGCAAATTTTCGTAAGCGACGACGCTTTCAACGTATGGTTCGGCATCCGCGCCGAGGTCGATCGCAAATTCGCGACCGTCCACTTGACGACTGACAGGCTCCTTCCGCAGGAAGAGCGCGAAGAACGCCAAAAACGATGGCACAAGCTGATCAACACAGTGGAATCCCGTCACGAGGCGTATCCCGTTCTTGACAACCCGTATGAAGCCCTTGGCCGTCCGGCCATCGACGTGAACCTCGGCTCGCAGTACGCCCGAAACCGCGAGTCGGGCGGCGCGGCGCGCGCACGGCAAAATCCGGTTGGGGATTACAACGTTCAGGGGTCGGCCGACATCGCCTACATGACGGGACAATTTTACGCGCAAGGATCTTCAAGCGGAAGGCTTATCGACACATTGCGCGGACAATTAGGCCGGAAAGATCCGTCCTCCAACCTTTTGGGACCCTTGCGCGCCACGGAATTCGCCATGGGCGATGTCACCTCGCCCTCCATCTCGCTCGTGACCTCGAACGCGCTGGGCCGCGGCGCGTTCGTCTCGAATCGCGACTTAAGCTCGCCGGAAAACTTCGACGTGCGAACCTTTACGGGCGACTCGGTGCCGGGCTACGAAGCCGAGCTTTACAGAAACAACGTTTTGATCGCTTTCCAGACCGTCGGGCCCGAAGGACGCTATACCTTTAACGACATCCCCATCCTTTACGGCGAAAATATTTTCCGCATCGTCTTTTACGGGCCGCAGGGCCAACGGGAAGAACGGGTCGAAACCGTTTCGGCGTTGAGCGCGCTTTTGAAGGAAAACCAGTTCGTCTACACGTTCGGCGCGGAAGAGCGCGGCGTAAGCCTCGCGCCCATCGGAAAGACGAGCACGGCGAACGTCTTTATGCCGCCCGGGCTTCAGGCAACCGGCAGCGTCCGCTATGGCCTGACGCGCGACATCACGATTGGCGCCGCCATGGCGCAAACAAAGCTGAGCGACGGCGACCACCGCTACGCCTCCGCCACGGCGGCAGCGAACAGCGAAGGCGCGCTGCCCGAGGCCAGCGGCGACCGCGACAGCGGCACGCGCGGCCCGGCGCCCAGCTTGT
>CAZYPX010000050.1:10812-12621 GCA_964649675.1 uncultured Rhodospirillaceae bacterium
GAACGCGCCGCGTCCATGACGACGTCTATGATCTGGCCCACGCCGGCCCCCCCCCCGACATCGGCACGGGCGGATCGGCGGCAAGCTTTTCAGGTCTCGGCGGATTCGAAGGCGTAAGCCTGCGCGCCAAATACCGCCGGTTCAGCGGATTCGTCAGCGAGTCGGTGAACAACCTCGACACGCCCCTGACCTCCGACGCGAGCGTGGACGTGAACACGCAACTGCTTTTGCCCGTTATCGGCGGCTACAGCGTCGGCTTTTCGGCGCTTCGCGAGGCTTTCGTGAACCCCGTGCGCGCGCCGCGCCATACGTTCGGCTGGCGTTCGTCGAAAAGTTTCTGGGGCTTGAGCCTCACCAACACCGTCAACTACATCGCCGACGAAAACACGCGCTGGCAAAACATGTTCGGCGTCCAGACGCGCCTGTGGGACATCGATTGGCGCACCGTGGGAACCTATGAGATGAAGCCGACGCGGCAATTCCGCAACCTCAGCTTTTCGGCGGATTACAGACTCGCGGACAGGCTTTCGGGCAAGTCGATCTTTGAAAAGGATTTGTCCGAGACGGGCCGCACGACGTTCGGGCAAAGCTTGAATTGGGACTTTGACAGCTTCCGCCTGAGCTTTAACGGGCAGATGGACAACAGCAAAAACATTTCGGTCGGTCTGAACCTGATCTTTTCGATCAACCACGACCCCGCCGCGAAGACATGGCGCATGCATCCGCAGCAGGCGTCGAGCGGCGGCGCCATCGCGGGCCGCGTTTTCGTGGACGAAAACAACAACAACGTCTATGACGAAGGCGAAAAAATCGTTCCGGAAGCCAAGGTCAGGGTGAACCGCCTTCTGACCAAGGCCGACAAGGACGGGTATTTCATCGCGCCGGTCACGCCGCACGAACCGGCGCGCGTGGAGCTGGACACAAGCTCCATAGCCGACCCCTTGCTCACGCCGTTGGCCAAAGGCTATCAGGTGAACACGCGGCCCGGAAATACCGTCGTCGCCGATTTTCCCTTGACCTATACCACCGTCATCGACGGAACCGTTTTCTTCAATGACGGCAAAGACGTAAAGCGGGAAATGGGCGACGTTGTGGTCGAGTTGCAGGACAAGGACGGCAAGCCTCTGCGCCGCGTGCTGAGCGGCCTGGACGGCTATTTCAGTATCGACAAAGTCGCCATCGGCGAATACTGGCTAAGCGTCGCCGACGAAGCCCTTGCCGCCGTCAACGCCAACGTAGAGAGCAAAGTTCACATCAAGATCGACGAGATCGACGCGTTCCTGACGGGCAAGGACATCGTGTTGCGCCAGAAAGAAGTTTTGAACGGCCCGCCCGTTTTCGACGATATGACGGATACGCGCGCCCCTGCGGAAGCCCAGCCGGACACCGCCAAGACGGGCGCGAACGATCCCGAAGCCGCCACGGAAAACGAAAGCGGGCGTGACGACAGCCTGAAAAAAACGTTGAACCATTACGCCCCGCCGTCATGGCCTGGACTCGAAGCCTATGCGGCGGAACGGCCCGCCGAAGACACCATAAGCGCGCTCACAGGACATAAAGAAAATGGCGGCGCCATATCCGCGTTACCGAGCCGCGAAGAAACGCAGGCCGAGCAAGAGGCGGCCACGGAAATTTTACCTTAAGCGAAAATTTTTTAGTCTATTGCGCCGCACAAAAACGAACGCCGTTAACCACGTTGAAGCCGCCCACACCCTGTTTTTGGAAGAGACTAAACAAGCGCCTGTTTTTTATTAAAAAAAGATAATGCAACTAAAGCCGCGCTTTTCCGTATGGTTACGTTATGATATT
>CAZYPX010000051.1:0-12180 GCA_964649675.1 uncultured Rhodospirillaceae bacterium
CGACCTTCAATGAATCGCATACGGCGGCGGTTACGGCTTTCGCCACGGCCCGCCGCGCCTTGAGATCGCGTTTGATCATATGAACGACGATGTACGGCATTTTATCTCTCCACACACATGGCGATGCCCATGCCCCCGCCGATGCACAGCGTGACAAGGCCTTTTTTGGCCCCGCGACGCTGCATTTCATACAACAGCGTGACCAAAACGCGCGCGCCCGACGCGCCGATCGGGTGCCCGAGCGCTATCGCGCCGCCGTTCACGTTGACCCTGGACGTATCCCAGCCCATGTCCTTGTTCACGGCGATGGACTGCACGGCGAAGGCCTCATTGGCTTCGATCAGATCCAGATCGCCGACCTGCCACCCCGCCTTGCTGAGCGCGGCGCGGCTCGCGGGAACCGGCCCGATGCCCATGACCGCCGGATCGACGCCCGCCGTCGCCCATGACGCGATGCGCGCCAAAGGCGTTGCGCCGCGCTTGGCGGCTTCTTCTTCCGTCATGAGAACGACCGCCGCCGCGCCGTCATTGATGCCCGACGCGTTGCCGGGGGTAACGGTGCCGTCTTTTTTGAAGGCGGGTTTCAGCTTGCCCATGCCTTCCATCGAGGATCCAAAGCGGGGATACTCGTCCTGTTCGAACGTGACATCGCCCTTTTTATCCTTGATGACGATGGGCGTGATTTCGTCCTTGAACTTTCCGGATTTGATTGCAAGCTCGGCCTTAAGTTGCGAAGCCACCGCGAATTCGTCCTGTTGCTCGCGCGTGATAGCGTATTTCTCCGCGATATTTTCCGCCGTGACGCCCATATGGTATTTGTTGAATACATCCGTAAGGCCGTCGTTGATCATCGTGTCGATCATCGTTCCGTTGCCCATTTTGAGCCCGGGGCGCAGGAGGATGGCGTGGGGCGAAAGGCTCATGTTTTCCATGCCTCCCGCGACAACGATGCGTTGCTCGCCGGACTTGATGGCCATATAGCCGTTCGCGACAGAACGCAGACCCGACCCGCAGATCTGGTTCACGGCGTACGCGGTGCGGTCCGAGGGCACGCCAGCCGCCATCGCGGCCTGCCGCGCGGGACCCATGCCCTGCGCCGTGGCGAGAATCTGCCCCATAACGACTTCGTCAACTTCCGTCGCTTGCGTTTTGGCGCGAACCAGCGCGGCCTTGATGACTTCGCCGCCGAGCATGTGCGCGGGAAACGCGCTGAGAGAGCCGTTAAACGAACCAAGAGCGGTACGCGCGGCACCTACGATTACGACATTGCTGGGCATATAATTCCCCCTGACGGAAAACTGTTGTATGGTTACCAAGGCCAGAACAGGCCAAGCGAGATGCGGCAACATAAAACGTTAAGGTTAGAGGATCAAGTTATAGCGAAAGAAAAAAACACGCGCTGTGGCCAAGACGATCGATCCTTAATGTTGCAGCGCAGCAAAAATCTTACATCTATTACGTAAAGTGGCTTTTTAGAGAAATAAGCTATCCCTTAGCTGTGTACGGACGGCTGGCAACTCAGCCCTTCTTGTCAGGCCTGGGCAATTGCACCACAAATCGGGCGCCGATCACGTTTCCCTCGGAATTCTTGCGATTTTCGGCCCAGATTCTTCCGTGGTGCGCTTCTACGATTTGCTTGGAAATGCTCAGCCCGAGGCCCGAGTGCATTCCGAATTTTTCCGCCTTTGGGCGTTCCGTATAAAAACGATCGAAGATCGCCTCGAGCTTGTTTTCGGGAACGCCCGGGCCTTTGTCGTCGACGATAACGGCTATGCTCTCTTCCTCAACGGCTACAGACAGCTCGACACGCTCTCCTTCCGGCGAAAACGAGAGCGCGTTCGAGATCAAATTCTGAATGACCTGAACAAGCCTGCCCTCAACGCCTATGACCGTCAGATCCTCTTGAGGCAAGGCGGCCAAAGACACCGAGGCCCCTTGGCGCGCCGCCGGATCTCTGGCGTTCTGGGCGGCCACTTGATAAAAATCGACAAGCGTCGTCAGCATCTTGCCGATGTCAATAGCCGCGGCTTGATCGCGGCTAAGTTCGGCGTCAAGACGGGAAGCGTCGGATATGTCGCTGATCAGGCGGTCAAGGCGGTCGACATCGTCGCGAATGACGGCCATAAGACGCACTTGCATAACAGGATCCTGAATGCGCTCCGCCGTTTCCACGGCGCTACGCAACGATGTCAGGGGATTTTTGATCTCGTGCGCGACGTCGGCGGCGAAATTCTCGATGGCGCCGATGCGTCTGGACAAGGCCAACGTCATTTCGCGCAAAGCCATGGACAACTCGCCGATTTCGTCGTTGCGCCGACTTAAATCCGGAATGGCGTCGCGATTCAAAAGGCGCGCCGTTCCGCCAAAGCCCATGATTTGCGTCTGGCCGACGCGCACCTGTTCGGCCGCCATCGCCAGCATACGAATCGGGCGCGCGATCGCCCGCGCCAGATAAACGGACAACAAAATCGTGATTAAAAGAGTCATCCCGAAAATTTCGAGGATGTTCAGCCGCACCTCGCGGATAGCCTCGTAAATCTTGGCGTCAGGGCGCGAGAGCATCACGGCACCAAGCACCTGTTTATAGCGTTGAACCGGCACCGCTACCGCTAAAAGCAGCCCTCATTGCGGCATGCGCCAGACATACGTAGCGGGCTCGCCCGCCGAGGCTTTGCGCACAATGTCGTATTGGTCGCCTCTTTGGATCGCGTCCTCTTGATAGGGCGGAAAACTCCTGCGTTCGACAATCCGGTCGATCAGATCAAACGGCGTCATCGCCAAGTCCGTCAGCACGGAATGCTTTACGGCAGGATTGGGAAGCTCCTCGACCTGCACTTTCGCCCCGCGCTCCAGCATGATCCGGCTGTCGGCAATCAGCGTATCGTCGAGATCGAACAGGCGCGTGCGCGTTTCCGAGGCCTCAACCAAACGGCGAATCATCGAACGCGCCAACAAAGGCGAGAGTATGTTGCGATCCTCCTCGTCCAGAACCACCGCGCCTTCCCCAAGAGCGCTGGCGGACAGGCGTGCCTGCAAAAGCATGGCGTCAAGTTCGGACGCGATCAGCTTATCCTGATATCTCCCCAGATAGAGAAGGCTGCCGACAAGAATGGCCAGCGCCATCACATTGACCGCCAGAATGCGGAGCATGATGGGCGACACGCGCTCCTGAAGCGAGCGCGAACGCATGCGGCGCAAAAAACGCCAGCTCCGCTGTCGCATCAACACGCGCGATCATCCTTCCTTGTAACGATAGCCGACTCCGTAGAGCGTTTCGATCATGCCGAAGTCCGGATCCACCACTCGAAACTTTTTACGCATGCGTTTGATATGGCTGTCGATCGTGCGGTCGTCAACATAAATGGATTCGCCATAGGCCGCGTCCATAAGCTGGTCGCGACTCTTGACGTGCCCCACCCGCTGAGCCAAAGCCTTAACGAGCAGGAATTCCGTCACGGTAAGATCAACCGTCTTTCCCTTCCATGTGCACACATGGCGCGCGCTGTCGAGAACAAGATCGCCGCGCGCCATAACGCTCGACGGATCGTCGTTGGACGGCTGCTGCCGCAATTGCTCGCGGCGAAGGAGCGCGCGAATGCGCTCGAGAAGGAGGCGCTGGGAAAACGGCTTGGTGATGTAGTCGTCCGCCCCCATGCGCAGGCCCATGATCTCGTCAACCTCCTCGTCCTTGGATGTCAGGAAAATCACCGGAAGCGTCGCGGTGTTCGTGTTCTGGCGAAGGCGCTGTAAAAGCTCCATCCCGTTCAGGCGCGGCATCTTGATGTCGAGAACGGCCAGATCGGGCGGCCTTTGGGCGATCCCCCGCTGGGCTTCATCGCCATCGGTATAGGCGCGCACTTCGTAACCTTCGGCTTCCAGAGCCATGCTAACGGACGTCAAGATGTTACGGTCGTCGTCGACAAGGACTATCGTTTGCGGCACGTAGGCTTCTCCTTGAAAGTAATGGTTAAATGTTTCCTAGGCACGAACTATGGCATAAAAGCGCCAAAATCAGGATATGATTGTGGGCTAACGCCTTATCCGTCTTCCCCCCGCCGAAGTTCCCCTTCAAAACCGCATATGGCGTTATTTTATCACATCAATGCGTAACACAAACAAAAATACGCCTTTATAAAAGGCCTTACAGGTTTGTCTTTGCTTTGTATTACCGTGCGATAAGGTCAACGGGACGAACACGACCCCGTTTTCCGCTTTACCCGCCCATACTCCATAGGTTATAGGTGTGCGCCATCATTGAAACGCCCAGAAAAGACAAGCGAGGCCCCGATGGCGCAACTCCCCGAAGCTTTGACCTTTGACGACGTTCTGCTGGTTCCGGCGGCATCCAGCGTCTTGCCCGCCGAGGTTCAGACCGCAACGCGTCTCACCCGCACCATATCCCTCGGGATTCCCTTGATGTCGGCCGCCATGGACACGGTGACGGAAAGCGCCCTCGCCATCGCCATGGCTCAAGCCGGCGGCATCGGCGTGATCCACCGCAACATGCAGCCCTCGCAACAGGCCGAGGAAGTCCGGAAGGTCAAGCGCTTTGAATCCGGCATGGTCATGAACCCCATCACCATCACGCCGGAAGCGCCGCTCGCCGACGCTTTGCGTCTGATGGCCGATTACCATATTTCCGGCATACCCGTCGTTGAAAGCTCTATGGGCCGCCTGTGCGGCATTCTGACGAACCGCGACGTGCGCTTCGCCGAAAACATGCAGCAACCCGTCGCGGAGTTGATGACGAAAGACAATCTTGTGACCGTTCGCGAAAACGTCGATCGCGACGAGGCCAAGCGTCTTTTGCACAAGCATCGCATCGAAAAGCTTTTGGTCGTGGACAACGCCTACCGCTGCGTCGGGCTTTTGACCGTCAAGGACATCGAAAAAGCGCGCCTGCACCCTAACGCCTGCAAGGACGATCAAGGACGCCTGCGCGCCGCCGCCGCCATCGGCACGGGCAACGACGGTCTGGTGCGCGCCCAGCTTCTTCTCGACAGCGGCGTCGATGTTATCGTTATCGACACGGCCCACGGCCACTCCGCCAAAGTTCTGGAACAGGTCGCGCGCGTGCGCAAGTTGTCGAACAGCACCCAAATCATCGCGGGCAACATCGCCACCACCGACGCCGCAAAAGCGCTCATCGACGCGGGCGCGGACGCCGTCAAGGTCGGCATAGGCCCGGGAACCATATGCACGACGCGCATCGTGGCCGGAGTCGGCGTGCCGCAGCTGACCGCGATCATGGAGGCCGCCACGGCCTGCCGCAAGCACAAGATTCCCGTCATCGCCGACGGCGGCATCAAGTATTCCGGCGACATCGCCAAGGCCGTCGCCGCCGGCGCGGACGTTTGCATGATGGGATCGATGTTCGCGGGAACCGACGAAGCGCCCGGCGACGTGATCTTGTATCAAGGCCGCTCGTACAAAAATTATCGCGGCATGGGCAGCGTCGGCGCGATGAGCGAAGGCTCCGCCGACCGCTATTTCCAAAAAGCCGATCTGGACAACATCGAAGAACTCGTTCCCGAAGGCATCGAAGGCCGCGTGCCTTATAAAGGCCCGGTCGCCAAGATCATCCACCAGTTGGTGGGCGGGTTGCGCTCGGCCATGGGCTATACCGGCTCGGCCACCATCGCCGACTTGCAGACAAAGGCGAGGTTCGTACGTATCACCGGCGCAGGCCTGCGCGAAAGCCACGTGCACGACGTGCAGATCACCGCCGAAGCGCCGAATTACAGGAGTGATGGGTAGTTCTAGGACAAGGCGTTAAGAACGGTATCAACGCTTAGTTCGCTCAGCGGCTTTCCCTGAAGCCACGTTACGCGTGGCCCTTTGGGTGACGACCATAACGGATCGACCTTGTCGGACATCAGGGCGACCGTTCGCCCGCCTACGGCAGCGGCAAGGTGTGTCGGCCCCGTGTCATTGCCGATGACACACGCGGCCTTGCGTGCTAACGCGGCCACTTGTCCCAGCGACGTTTGGCCGCACAAGTCGATGACATGCGGCGCGAACGATACGATTTCGCGAATGGCGTAACCGTCGGCGTTCGTGCCGATGGCCGCGCTGCCGATGCCTTTTTCCTGAAGTTTATTGGCCAGCTCAGCGTATTTTTCCGCAGGCCAGCGTTTGTAGAGCCGGTTCGGCGCGCACCCGGGTATAAGCAACGCAAACTTTTCGGGAAGCTGAAACGCGTCCAGCGGCCCATCGAGCCATGAAACGTCGATGGTTTCCGGCAACGTGATCCCCGCTCTTTCCAGCTGCGCTTTGATGAAACCCGTGAAATGCGAACCGGATACTGGCGGCCACAGGCGCGGATGCGAACAATACGGCGCGGCGCCCGACCATTCGCGGCCAAACGGACCGCCGAGCAAAAAGTATAAAATCGTCTGGCGCGTTTTGCCTTGAAGATCGTAAACGCGCGTGGGCTTAAAGCGGCGCGTGCTGCGCGCAAGCCGCCACCAAGCGTCGGCGCGCCATTTCGGCGCGCGCGGATCGACGATTACACGGTCGAACCACGGCATCTTTTTCGCGAAGCCTTCAAAGGCGGGCATCGTCAGAAGCGCGATTTCCGCTTTCGTGTGCGCGTTGCGGATCGCCTGAAACGCCGCAAAGCACAACACCAAATCCCCCAACGCCCCAAGACGAATGACAAGAATGCGTTCGGTCATCGCGCCCTGCCCAACAACGCCTCATAAACGGCTAAAGTACCGTCGATCATTTTCTGTCGGGAAAACTTTTCGCGCGCGCTTTTCTGCGATGCTTGCGCCATACGCGCGCGCGCGCCAGATGAAAGATTAAGCGCACGTTCGATAGCTGCCGCCCATGCTTGAGGGTTTTCAGGCGGAAGGCGCCAACCGGTTTCGCCGTCCTCCACCGTTTCCACCGTCGCGCCGAGGTCGCTCGCGATCACGGGAACGCCCATGGCCATGGCCTCGACCGGCACGCGGCCAAAGCCTTCCGGCACCTGAGACGGCACAACGACGACATCGGCCAAGCTGTAAGCCGAGGGCATGTCGGAATTATGATCGACAAGCTTAACTTTGCCACTCAACCCCTTGGAAAGAATGAGGTCGATGAGTTTCAGGCGATACGCTTCGCGCCCCTGATCGTCGCCCATGATGATGCCGATGACCTCGCCAACGGAGGGCGTCAACAACGCCATCGCTTCAATGAAAAGCTTGTGCCCCTTGATAGGCGACAGCCGCGCGGGCATGAGAACAATACGTTGGCCATCCTTCACGCCCCACGCCTGTCGCAAGGTCGCTTTGCGCGGCTCTGTCACGTCTTCCGGCGAAAATTTGGACGTGTCGAGGCCGCGATGGACGACATGTATTTTCTGAGGATCGACACCGTAAGATTCGACGATGTGATCCTTGATGAATTGCGAAATGGCGATGATCTTGTCGCCCCGCGTCATCACGCGGTTGTAAAACTTCTTGAACGGGTTCGAAAACTTATAGGCCGCATGAAATGTCGTGACGTATGGGGTTTTGACGATGCGGCACGCGATCCATGCGCTCCATGCCGGTGCGCGGCTGCGCGCGTGAACAAGTCCAATGTTTTTTTGGCGGATAAATTTCGTCAGCCACAGCGCGTTTTCGAGGATAACAAATGGGTTTTTGCTTTTGACGTTTTTTTGGAAGTGAAGCCCGTTGTGGCGTTCCACCTCCTCAACGCGTCTTCCGCCTGACGAAACGACGAAAGCTGGATAACCGCGCAACGTCAGGCCTTCCACCATATCGACGCACGATTGTTCCGCGCCGCCCGCGCCAAGGTTTGGAATGACTTGCAACACGGCGGGTTTCATAGGCGATTCCGCTTCCGGCACACGTCGAGCACAACCTCCGCCGCGCGGTCGGACGGCACGAACTGGCCGCGCCCCAGCCATTCGGCGATGGATTCCAGCGCGTCGCTTTGGTCCTGCCGCGAGGAAGGGTTGCTCATGAGCTCGTGCACGGCGGCGGCCAGCTTTTCCGGCGTGCAGTTTTCCTGCAAATACTCCGGCATGATCATGCTGTCTTGCATAATGTTGACCAGCGTCGCATATTTTATTTTGCTCACGCGGCGGAAAATCGCCGCCGTGAGCGCGTTAGCCTTATAAGCGATAACCGTTGGTAGCCTGGCCATTGCCAACTCGACCGAAATCGTGCCCGAACAGGCCAGCGCGGCCGTGGCTGCGGCAAAGGCGTCGTATTTGTCCTCATCGCCCAAGGTGACCTTAACGGGAACCGGCCAGTCGGCTGTTGCTTGCCTTACGGCGGCTTCGACCTGCGGCACAGTAGGAATGACGATAAACAGGTTTGAATGATGCGTTATTAGCTTCTCAACCGTCGTCAAAAAGATTGGCAATAAACGTTTGATTTCGCCCATCCTGCTGCCCGGCAACACAACAAGAACCTCAGCTTGATCGGGAATCTGGTGTTTGGCGCGAAAACGGGCTGCATCGCCCTTTCCAGCGCCGCTTTCGACGATGGAGTGGCCCACAAACGTGCACGCAAGGCCCTCTTTCGTGAAATAGGGGGGTTCGAACGGCAGCAAAGCGAGCAGATGCGTCAGGAAACGGGCGATTTTCTTGGCCCGGCCCGATCGCCACGCCCAAACCGAGGGCGCCACATAGTGAATAAGGGGCAGTTGCGACACTTCCCGATTCAGTTTCTTGGCGACCCTGAAACAGAAGTCGGGTGAGTCGATGGTGATAAGCGCGGCGGGCTGGCGCTTCTTAACTTCGTCAACGGTTTGGCGGATACGGCTCAACAACGACGGAAGGTGACAGAGCACCTCGACGATCCCCATGCAGGACAGTTCGGCTTGCGGGAAAAAAAGCTCAAGCCCCTCGGCCACCATGCGCTCGCCGCCGATGCCCGCAAAACGCGCCTTGCCGTTCGTTTGTTTCTTTAGGGCAACCATCAACCGTGCGCCCAGCACATCGCCCGACGCTTCGCCGGCAATAAGGAAAAAGAGGGGGGATTCAAATTTCGGCTCAGTCATTGACCTTTAGGCCCATCAAAAACATTCCAGAGGCATCCGCCGCCGCCAACGTCTTTTCCCGTTCGACCAAGAGGCTACGTCCCTCCTGAATAGCAATGCCGCGCAAGCCTGCCTGCGCTGCAGCGGCCACAGTTTCCGGCCCGATGGTGGGCAGGTCAAAGCGGTTGTCCTGTTGCGGTTTGGCGATTTTGACGAGAACGCCGCCCGGCCCTTCCCGCCGCAACCCAACGCAACGGTTCAACAGCGCGTCGGTGCCTTCGATGGCCTCGACGCCAAGCACAATGCCTTGCTGAACGACGACCGATTGCCCGACATCGACCGCGCCTAAAGCTTTGGCGACTTCTATTCCGCGTTGTATGTCTTTCTGGGCGTCGTCGTCCGGCTGGGTTTTTGTCAGAACGCCTTCGGGAGTCAGAAGGTCGGCGAAACCCTCGTGCGCGCCAACCACGCGCACACCGCCCTCTTCCTCAAACACTTTGCCGATGGCGCGAAGCAAACCGTCATCGCCGAGACTGTTCATCCCGATTTTTGCGAGCACCTTGACCGTGAACCAGTCGGGCTTGATTTCCAGCAGCGAGGGCCGACGTACGCGCCCAATCATCACGATGTCCGTAATGCCCTGCTCGACGAAAAGCTCCTTAAGCTTGCCGCCATCGCCCAAACGCAACCACCTGTGGGGGACATCCTTCGCCAAATCAGGATCGGCATGGCCCTCAAGGCAAACCACAAAAAAATCGCGGCCTAGCTTTTGACACGCCGCGATCAACTGCCGCGCCACCTTTCCGCCGCCAGCGATAATTCCGAGTTTGGAGGCGGCGTTCATGGCAAAGACCTAAGCGCCGCCTTGCGGCTGGCATAAAGGGCGGTTGTTGCGATTACGGACAAAATTGATCACGCTGGCGACAAGTTTTTGATCGGCATAAAGCCCCGTCACGTCTTCGAGCCGTTCGGCCATCGTGCCTTCGGAGGCGAACAACATGCGATAGGCGCTGCGCAACGCTTGTATTTCATCGCGCCCAAACCCGCGTCGTTCAAGCCCTACCAGATTCAGGCCCGCCAAATGGGCGCGTTCGCCTTTGACCAAGCCATAGGGAATCACGTCGTTTTCGACACCCGACATGCCGCCGATCATCGCATGCGCCCCGATGCGCACGAATTGCTGGATAGCCGCCAAGCCGCCGATGATGGCGAAATCGCCGACGGTCACGTGCCCGGCCAGCGTGGCGTTGTTCGCCATAATGACGTTGTTGCCCACGATGCAGTCATGCGCGACGTGCGAGCTCATCATAAAAAGGCAATTGTCGCCCACGCGCGTCACCATCCCGCCGCCTTCGGTGCCAGGGTTCATCGTGACGTGTTCGCGGATCTGGTTGTTCGCGCCGATCTCCAATGTGGATGGCTCGCCATGATATTTCAAATCCTGCGGCCTGTGCCCGATGGAGGCGAAGGGATAAATGACCGTTTTCGAACCGATACGTGTGCGCCCATCCACCACGACATGCGCGATGAGATTTACGCCGTCGCCAAGCTGCACGTCAGGCCCGACAATGCAGTAAGGGCCGATGGTCACGTCTTTGCCGATTTCAGCCTTGGGATCGACGATCGCGGTGGCGTGAATGTTCGACATTACGCCTCAGGCATCTTGCCGGAATCAGGCACCAGCATGGCGGTGTAGATCGCTTCGGCGCACAAAGTATCGCCGACATAGGCTTCGCCCTGAAACTTCCAGACGTGGCCGCGTTGACGTTCTTTCTTGACCTTGATGCGCAATTGATCGCCGGGCAACACAGGCTTGCGGAAACGCCCGCTCTCGATCGTCATAAAATAGACGACATGCGAATCCGCGTCGACCCCTTCGAGGGAGTCCACAACCAGCGTGGCGGCCGTTTGCGCCATGGCTTCGATAATGAGAACGCCCGGCATGATCGGATGGTTTGGGAAGTGCCCCTGAAAAAAAGGTTCGTTAAACGTGACGTTCTTGACTCCCGTGCAACTTTCGCCGCGAACGATATCTTCGACGCGATCAATGAGCAGCATCGGATAACGATGCGGGATGCGCTTCATGATTCCGTGAATATCAATTTTTTTTTCTGAAGCTTTTTTATCTTTTTCGTCTTTCATGCTTTCTTTCGGCTTTTGACGGCCTTTCCCTGCTAATAAAATGACACTACGCGAAAACGAACACGATATATCGCTCAACGGGCCTTCTTTTTCAATAGCCCCGGTTCTGCCCTCGACGGGGCCGGTTTGTCCTCGTCCTCGGGAACGACCTTGACCGGAACGTGCGGCAAAGCCGTGTCGAGACGCGCCAAAACGTCGTTGGTAATATCCATCTTTTTGTCGCTCCAAAGAACCTGTTGCTTGACAATAACGATGTTGGCGCCCCTTTCCCGGGCCAGCGCGTTAACCGTATCCAGCAAGCTTTTGCGAACGACGTTCATGGAATCCGTAAACGCCTGATCCAACGCCTTGCGGCGAGTCTGGACCTGACGCTCCACGGACAGGAACCTTTGGCGCAAGCGCTGTTCTTTTTCAGCGTACTCATCAGGGGCCACCTTGTCGCGAAGGGACGCCAAATCCTTCTCGGCCTGACGAAGCTCTTTCTCCTCGCCGGATATTTCCGTCTGGAACCTGGCGCGTTGGGACTCGAGCTGCTGTTGCACGCTCTTTGCGGCCAGCGACTCCTCAAGAATGCGCTGCACGTCTATGATCGCGACCACGGGAGCCGGCAACGTTCCGCTCGTTGCGGCGCTTTGGGCAAAAGCCCCGACCCGCATCAAGACTATCGCGAAGACAAGCCCCGCGAAAAGCCATGCGCGCAACGTTTGCAGGCGCATCAAAACCTCGTTCCGAAGCTGAAGTGAACAATTTCGGTCTTGTCGTACGACTTTTTCAAGACGGCCTTGGCAACGTCGAGACGCACGGGACCGAAAGGCGATTGCCACGTCGCTCCGATGCCAACGCTGGCGCGGATGTTTTCCTCGTTCATGAATCTCTCGCCGGGACGCGGCTTTTCGTCGTTGTGGCCCAACGTGCCCGCATCGGCGAAAACATGCCCCTTAAAGCCCAGATCGTCAGGCAAAAACGTCGGCATCGTGAGCTCGACGGTGCCGCGCGTAAAACGGTTGCCGCCCAACGCGTCGTTGACGCCGCCCGACAAATCGCGCGGCCCAAAGCCGGCGT
>CAZYPX010000052.1:0-12159 GCA_964649675.1 uncultured Rhodospirillaceae bacterium
AACCGCTGAACAGGGTCGTTTTCGACGTGAATGACTTTCTCGACCGCCTGCTGATACGTCCTCTTGCCGAGCTGTACCGCTATACCGTACCGCCGATATTGCGTGATCGTATTGCCGGCATCGTCAAGAACATGTCCGAACCCGTTATCTTCGCGAACAATTTGTTGCAGGGCGACGGCAACAGGGCCGGCACGACGCTTGGCCGCTTCGTCGTCAACACGACGGCGGGTATAGGCGGCATGTTCGAGGTCGCCGATGGCGTGGGGCTTCCACGGCAAAAGGGCGATTTTGGCCAAACGCTTCACACATGGGGATTGCCTGAGGGCCCCTATATCGTGCTTCCTATCTTTGGCCCGTCAAACGTGCGTGACGCGGTCGGTTTAGGCGCCGATACGCTTATGTCGCCATGGAAATACGTTGTGGCGTTTGGCGATAGCACCATAGAAGACGCTTTCTTTGCATCCAGCCTGACGGCAAACGCCTTGGTCAAGCGTGAAGAAAATATCGAAGCTCTAGATTCACTTAGGACTGGGTCGCTCGACTTCTATGCCCAGATGCGAAGCGTTTATCGCCAGCATCGAGCAAAGGTGCTTGGAGCGCCCCTGCCGACAGGCATGCCTGTGTATGATGAATATGACTCCAGCGCTGAGCCGCTCGTACACTGACAAGGCAGGTTAAGAACAAAAGCCCCGCATCCGAATGGTGTGCGGGGCTTTTTTATGTCGCTTGCCCCGAGAAACGATGCAGTCACAACGTGAAAGAAAAACCTCCCACCCGTTTTCGCGAGGCAGGAGGTTTTAGAGGCATTGTTCATTCAGCGTTATTTCGTTTTGATCTCGATCTTCTTCGCCTTAGTTTGCGCCTCTGGTTGTTTGGGCAAGGAAACGGTCAAAACGCCTTTATCGAACTTGGCATTGATCCCTTCCTCGTTGATATTGGCCGGAAGGCTTAACTGTCGCGCAAACGTTCCTGAAGAACGCTCAACGATATGCCATGTGTCCTTCTTTTCGTCGCGCTCGATTTTTTTCTCGCCGCGAATGGTCAAGATGTTGTCCTGAAACGAGACTTCGACCTCTTTTTCGGAAAGGCCCGGCAAATCCGCCGTAACATGATAGGCGGTCTCATCTTCCTTGACATCAAGCCTGAGAGCCGTTGCCGCAACCGACATGGTGTCAGTCGGGGCACCGCCGCCCCAAACGTCTTCGAAAACACGATTCAATTCGCGTTGAAGCATATTGAATGGATTGTCGCTTGTGCGCGCCAAAGCGCGGCCCGTAAACGGAGTTATGCGCCAGTTCATGTTTGCCTCCTTTTCCGATACATCGGATTGATCAAGTTTCAATTCACTAAAAATTCATATAGGGTGCGATTTCGGAATTTAAAGGCCTTAAGCGCATAAGTTTTTATTGCTTTGCGGCTTGAAAAACGTTGACAGGATAACTAAATGAAGATTTTCCAGTGCCAAACGCCGTTTGTCTTGGGTAAAACGAGATTTATGACGGAGCGCAACGCACGCCCTGATTTCTTTCCCTAATGTTTCGCCGCACATAAGAGTTTGGGCGGACAGCGGCGGCTTTCCTGTTTTCAAGACTAATGACTTTATTCGTGTCAATTGTAGCCGACTCTTCTTTTTTTGTTCCGGCCGCGGCAGAGCCACGCTCGGCAGAGACCAAAAGGGCGGGTGAAGTATGGGCAAAATCAGTAGCTTTTAGACAATGATCTGTAATGAACCGGAAAGCCTCCATAAAGCTCTCGGTAAAAAAATGAAGAGACGCAAGGCCAAGTAAAGGTGTCCCCCCCTTCGGCGCAATATAAACGCATCCTGCGCCGAGCAATGCATAAGCGGCGACTTTAAAGGCTCTAGTAATTCCCGATTTTTCTTTAGTATTTTGCCGCATTCCCACACCCCAAAATATATAATTTACAAAAGAAAATAATTACGAAACCAAAGAGTTTCATATCCACAATTAGAACCTGAAAAATGGCAAAAAAACGTTATCAATCCATTCTTTTGATGGATTCGTGCATTTGGGATGCGATGTGTGGCTAAATTACACGGAACCTAAGCCGAGGCCAGTTTCCTGTTTATGTAGGCGCGCACTTTGTCAAGCGATACCCGTTCCTGCTGTGCCGTGTCGCGATCCCGAATGGTGACCGTCTGGTCCTTTAAAGTTTCGCCATCGATCGTCACGCAATAAGGCGTTCCGATTTCGTCCATCCGGGCGTAACGCTTGCCGATTGCAGCCTTGGCGTCGAACTGGCACATATGCTCCTTGCGCATGTCCATATAGAGCTTTTCCGCCACTTCTGGCATACCGTCCTTGTTAACCAACGGGAAAATCCCGAGTTTGACCGGCGCGAGGCTGGGCTTGATTTTGAGCCATTCGGGCGATGGTCGGCTTTCATCGTATTGATAGGCCTCACACAACAAGACCAAAACCCCGCGCGTCAGGCCGCTGGAAGGCTCCACGACATGGGGGATATAGCGCCGGTTCGCTTCCTGATCGAAATAGTCCATCTTCTGCCTACTGAACTGCTGATGCTGCGTAAGGTCGTAATCGGTGCGGTAGGCCACGCCCTCAAGCTCGCCGAATCCGGGCGATGTGAACGGGTATTTGTATTCGATGTCCGATGTGCCTTTGGAATAATGCGCAAGGTCTTGCGGCGCAATAATATGGCGGAACAGGTTTTCCGCCTTGACGCCACAGCTCTCCCACCACTTCATGCGCAAGGAGACCCAGAATTCATACCACATGAGGCCGTCTTCCGGCGTGCAGAAGAACTCAATCTCCATTTGCTCGAACTCGCGCACACGGAAAATGTAGTTGCGCGGAGTGACTTCATTCCGGAAAGCCTTGCCGATTTGCGCGACGCCGAACGGGATTTTCACGCGGCATGTATCGACGATGTTCTTGTACTGAAGAAAGATGCCCTGCGCCGTTTCGGGACGAAGATAGACCTTTGAGTCTTCATCCTGAAACACGCCGACGTAGGAATGGAACATAAGGTTGAACGGACGCGGTTCGGTCAATGTCGCGGGATTTTCCGCGTCAGGCCCGTAGATGTTGGCGATCTGATCGGTGAGTTTTGTCAGGTCGACCGGCTTGCCCCACGATATGGATTTTGTGTTGCCGTTATCTTTCTGGCAAAGCTTTTTGGCTTTTTTTGCCAGCAAGTCCTCGGCATCGTCGCCTTCAAGAACGCCGACGTTGATCGTTTTCTTTTTTCCGTCTTTTTCGTATTCGACGGGGTAAATCTGAACGTGATCGGCGCGGTAACGCAACTTCGTTTCGCGACAGTCGGACATCAAGTCGGCAAAACCGCCGACGTGACCCGAGGCGTGCCAAGTCGTGGGATGCTGGATGATCGTACTGTCGAGGCCGAGGATCGACATCGGCTTGCCGTCAGGGCCCAGGGGCGGACATTCCACCGTTTCGCGCCACCACTTGTCGCGCAAGTGGTTTTTAAGCTGAGTGCCGAGCGGGCCGAAATCCCAGAAACCGTTGAGGCCGCCGTAAATCTCGGACGCAGGATAGATAAATCCACGGCGTTTGCACAAAGAGACAATACGGTTCATGAGAGGTGTTTCGGGCGCGGCCATAGGTTATCCTTTTCTCATAAAAGCGAAACATAAGTCCCTAACCTATCAAGAGTTTGATGGCAAGCCAATGGGGTTTCGGCCCTTAACGCGCTTTATGGCGTTGTCATGCCAAGCGTGAATTGGCTTCAAACAAACGTGATTGCAGGGTCCGCCAGGCCAGCCGTTCGGCCAAACCATGCCAAAAGGCGCGTTCCGCTAAGCCGCAGACCTTCAACATCATCGTCAGGAAACTCCTGACATCCTCCCGCGAACAGGGTGTAAAGGCTCGCGTCAGAAAAGCGTCAAGGCATACCTGCCGCTTATAAGGATAATTGTCGGGCGCGTTTGCGGCATGATAGGCAAAGGCCAGCTCATCTCCGCCCGCCTCCTTTATGCAGTCTGCGACGGCCCTAAGACGATTGAAACGGCCTGCCCTCTCATGCCGCACATAACCGGCAAGATGACTGTAAAACATGCCAAAGTGCTTAAACTCGTCCTCGGCGAGATTACGACAAATTGTCCGCAGAAGAGGTTCGTCCGTCACTCGACCCAGCCCCGCGTAGTATTGGCAGAAAGCTGCCTTAAAGACGCAGCGGCCGATAAGCTCGGATGTCTTGGAAGCGCGAGCGGCATGACGCGCCTTCGGACCTATTTTGTGCTCTTTCCGGAACAAGGAAAGCGCTTTACCAAACTTGAAATACGGATCGGCCATCGCAGCATAACGGCCCAGCGTCTCGCCATGATGGCGTTCTTCCGAAGCCCAGCACCCGATAGCACGCTGAAATATGGGATCGTCTGAAAATATGTCCGACAGATATTTTTCACATCCCTCCGCGCCGCACTTAATAAGGGCAGCGGCTTTGATCGTCATCAGATGGTCTTGCCTAAGCTTGCACGGATCAAAAGAATCCCATGGCAAATCGTCTATGGCCCAGTTTTCTTTTTTCATGCTTCCAACCCCGGCCACCCAAAGGCGGCGCGGCAAGGAACATAACAAACATACGTGAAAAACCAAGCTGTCATAATTAAAGCCCATCCCTCGTCTGAAACACCATGAAAACTTAAGCCCTTGTTGCATGAATACGTTTTGGGAGAAGGAAAGCCCTTACTATTGTTAAATACAGCATATCCATGATGTCTTTAATGATTCGCCGCACTGCAGCATGGTTAATAGAATTATGTCTTTTTGATATATTCCCATTTGACGAAACCATTTTCAGTAACTACCACTTCTATATCTTGTAGATCATTTTGATTCAGAGTCCCTTATGGTTAACAGAATATATTTTTGTGGCGAGGTTGTTGCTGACGCTATCGGTCAACATGAAAAGACCGATGAGTTCAAGATTTGCTTGGGCGGATCACATTACAATAGTGCGCTAGGCGCCTCTCGCGCAGCTCAAGAACAACACCTCGATATTAAGATTGGTTTCGTCGGCACAGTATCCCGAGATGTTTTTGGCGACGGCTTCATGAAATCCTTGAAAGACAGGAACATTGATACAACTGGCGTTTCACGCGTCGATCATAACACAACGCTTGCCATCGTATCCGTCCGCCCGGGCATGGAAAACGCTTTTTCTTTTTATGGAACAGATACAACAGCGCAAATTACTCGTACTGAAGACTTGCCGGTCAAACTTGGAGACGACGGCGATAACATCATACTTTGCTTCGGCTCCATATCGACTGTGATGGAACCGGCGCGCTTTGCCTGGCTGGAGTTCGCCAAGCGCAATCGCGACAAAGCCCTCATCTTCTATGATCTCAATGCACGCCCCGCTATCGCCAAGGATGCGGAGAAATACCGCAGTATCCTGAAAGAATGGACTGGCATAGCCCACGTCATGAAAGCCAGCGACGCGGATCTGGCTTGGGCTTATCCGGACAAGAGTCTCAAGGAAGTCGCCGATCTTTGGTTGGGTCTTGGCATATCGCTTGCCGTATTTACAAAAGGCAAAGACGGATCTGAGGTTTACTCACGAAGCCAAGCCGCAACAGCTCCAGTAATGGATCTTGAAATTACGCATACCATCGGGGCCGGAGATAACTTCAACGCCGGTTTTGCTATCGCGTTAACCGAAGCAGGCTGCGCCACGCCACAACATTTGGACAAACTCGACCAAGAGAGCCTAGCGAAAATTCTTCAGTACGCTAACGATACGGCCGCTTATCACCTTATTACTCTTGGGGCTTACCGAAAACCTTCCTCTTCGCCAGCCTGCACCTGTTCTTCAGGTGGCACCAAATATTCACGATAAACAGGACTCTGTTAAAGGATTCGAAAATGTTCGATTTATTCGATCCAAGAACGCCTCTCAAATCAAATAAAACCACAAGTACGCTTCACCCCTTGGGCTACAACCCTGCTGAATTGAATCCTGGGGTCGTGCATATCGGATTTGGCAACTTTGCACGCGCATTTGTCGGTCCTATTTTCCATGATTTGGCCACTAAGGGTCACAAAGATTGGGGAATTGTTGCCGTTGGGCCCAGCAAGAGGCAAGAACGCGATATTGCTCAACTATCCGGTCAAAACTTTGTATATCATCTTATCCAACGCAACAAACACGAAAACGTTCAGCCCATCGGCTCTTTCCGAGATTGTATTATTGGTGAAGGCAATACGGCTGCAGTCATCAATCAAATGGCTGATTCAAGGACAAAAGTAGTAACGCTTACTATTACTGAAGCAGGTTACGGACTCGATGTTAACCGCAATTTCGTACAAACCCCAAAAGTTGATGCCGATCTGTTGGCAATCAAGCGAAAAAGATATGATCAGGTAAAAACTGTTCCGGGTTGGATCGCTGCCTCACTGTTTGCAAGATATGTGGATGGCAAACCTCCATATACTGTCATTTCATTCGATAACTTGCCCAGAAATGGTGACTTAACGAAAAAAGTCATCACAAGTTTTGCCGCACAATTGGATTTTGGTTTTGCACATTATGTTCAACAGGAATGCGTTTTTCCAAATTCGGTCGTCGACCGCGTAACGCCCAATCAAGATTATTACATAAATTCTCAATACTTATCTGCGACACATAGCATCAAAGATGATTGTGCGGTCGTCTGCGAAGCATACCGTCGGTTAATCCTAAAAAATTTATTTACTGAGGCTGGTTCGCCCCCCATGCAAGACTCCGAGCATATACGTCTCGTTCCTTCTGTTGGCCCATATGAAGATCGCAAACTTCGCCTTTTCAACGGTAGTCACCTCGCCATCGGCATCATGAGTAAAATGTTGCAAGTTCAGACAGTTCATCAAGCCGTCACCGATCCTCACATTGGCAATTTCTTTCTTCATTTCCTCAGCCAAGCATCCAGTTCCCTAAGTGAAACTGCAGGAATACCCATAGAGGGTTACACAAAAGACACGTTCAAGCGTCTTGCAAATCCCCGCATTACAGATGATATCAATCGCCTTTTGGCCTCTACTACTTCCAAGGTCAATGTTCGCCTCTTTAATGAAATTGGCCTCAAACTTGGTCATGAAGTAAACGCCTCAGCTTTCGCGATAGCCGCTTGGCTGCACTACATGCATGGCCGTGATGCTTCCGGCAACCCCTACAACTTACACGAAAAAGATGTTGGCAAATTACAGGAACTAGGTTTGGATGACCCTACTGCAGAGCCAGATAGGCTAATTTATTTCCTTGCCAAGAAAGATGCTGCGCTTCCTGCGGAAAGCCTTAAAACCTTTTCTGATCGTATAATCGAGCACTATAAACACATACATAATAATGGCTTGCGTGAAGCCCTTGCCAATACATTCCCTGAAGCGCCAAATATTCTCGGCAAAACCCATATCGCAGATAGCCCCAAAGTTGTTTTGGCCCCATGAGAAACTCCATGACACAAAAATCTCCTGTACAACTTAACGCCCATTCGCTTAATGCCCTTCAACCGAGCATCAAACGCCCAAACTATGATTTTCAAAAAACTGGGGTTGGTATCATGCATATCAGTCTTGGTGCGTTTCACCGTTCGCACCAGGCAGTGTATACGGACGACGTTCTGGCCAAAGAAAATGGGCCATGGGGTATTTGCGGCATAGGTGCGCTGCCGAACGACAAAAAGTTGATTGAGTCCTTAAAGTCACAGGACTACCTCTACACAGTCATGACTCGCGGCGCGGAGGGTAACGAAGCGCGCGTGATAGCTTCGCTTCGTGAAGCAATCCTCATGCCAGAAAACCCTAAAGCCATCGTTGCGCGTTTGGCCTCGCCCGACATTAAAATCCTTTCTCTAACCATCACCGAAAAAGGCTACTGTCACGATCCGCAAACGGGCTTGCTTAACGACAAGCATCCGATGATCGTGCATGATCTCGCAAATCCCGACGCTCCTCAAAGCGGTATTGGCCTTGCTGTCGCAGGTCTTAGAAAACGACTCAAGAGCGGCAAGGCACCATTCACAGTGTTGTCGTGTGACAACTTACCGGGTAACGGTCACAAAACGTCATCGTTAGTACTTGCTTACGCTCGCTTGCTTGATGATAAGCTTGCCAACTGGATCGAACAAAATGCTGCCTTCCCCAACACGATGGTTGATCGCATCACGCCTGTCACTTCGGAGGACGACAAGTCTTCGCTTGGCAGTGAGTTTGGGCTGAATGACGAAGGATTGGTTGTCTGCGAACCGTTCATCCAATGGGTACTAGAAGATAAGTTTACGCAAGGCCGTCCAGCTTGGGAAAGGGCGGGCGCGCAATTCGTCAGTGATGTCTATCCCTACGAGCTAATGAAAATCCGTATCCTTAATGTCAGCCACACCGTTTTTGCCTATCCAGCATTCATGATGGGCTACGAATGGGTCAGCGACGGCGCATCTGATCCGCTACTTGCCAAATATGTGCGCAACGTCATGGATACAGAAATTGGTCCGACGCTCTTGCCCGTCCCCGGCATGAACTTAGACGAATACAAGACCGTTATCATTAACCGTTTTGCAAACCCAGCCATCAAGGATACATGGGTGCGCATTTGTTCCGACGGATCACAAAAAATCGCCAACCAACTCGTTCCCATTGTGCGCGAACGCTTGGCCAAGAACGAAATGACAAAAGGTTTAGCGCTTCTTATCGCGTCATGGTTCCGCTATCTGATAGCCAAAGACGACAAGGGAAATACATATAAAATCGACGATCCGATGGCGGATCGCTTGCAGAAAATTGCTTCAACTTCTGGAAGTGACCCAATGCCTTTATTGAATATCAAGGAAATTTTTGGCGATGACCTTCCAAAGAACGCGACCTTTGTAAACGAAGTGCGCTCATTTCTGGAAGATATCTATAAGAATGGTGTAAAGTCTGTCATTGAGAGTCGATATAAATAATAAAAAAATTTTAGTATTAAAATTGGGGAGACGTTAATATGCCGTATATCTTCTATGACTGTGATGGAACCGCCGTAAACAGCGAAAAAATTGCTATGCCGATTGCTTCGGGCTTTCTGGTAGATGTAGCTCGTCAGCAGGGCCGCAATGTTTCGACGGAGACTATGAATGCCATGTTCGGCAAGACCATCGCTGACATGGTTGAGGTGCTGCGTAGCGATTACGGCGTTTGTTTCCAAGACAATGTGGTCCAACTCATCCACGAAGAAACCGTACGCATACTCAGCGAAAAGGCTCAGGAAACGCCCGGAATGCGTGATTTCCTCACTTACACTCAAGACTTGGGTTACACCAACGTCATCGTGACAAGCAGCGCCCACGACCGCGTGTTCGCCGCTATGAAGTCCGCGGGCATTGATAGTTTCTTCAAGGAGGAGCATGTGTTCAGCGCCGTTTCGACGTTAAGCCCGCCCGAACCGAAGCCAAGTCCAGCCATTTACAAATATGCCCTTAACTATTTTGGCATTCAGCCTCATGAAACCATCACGTTTGAGGACAGTCTTTCGGGCTTTCAATCAGCTAAACGCGCAGAAATAACGTGTTATGGCTTCCTTGGAGGATGCCATGTCAAAGATAAATGTGAGGTCCATGCGCAAAAGCTTTTAGATAACGGCGCTGCAGGCATCATCATGCACTGGGATGAGGCAAAACATCTTATTGCGCCCCAAGGTTTCGTGATAAATCCTCAGCTTGCCCAAAAGCCTCGCCCAGAGGGTATATTTCCGTAATATGAAAGCTTAGGGAACCTAAGCCGCCACGGAATCTTACACCATCACGGTTTCGTTGAACAGCGTCAGGGAGGCCTCAACCCAGGCTTCGATGTCGTCGCCGCGCGACGTAAGAATGACCCCGTCGCGGCATAGGTTCTCGTCGTTGACGGCCATGTTCGCGGCCTTGACAGCATCGCAGGCGTCGATCGGCGCCGCCACGTCAAGCCCCGCGCTTTTTGGCGAGAGAGCCAAAAGCGACACGCCCGAACCGATCGCCGCTATCGGCTTGCGGGCTTCAAAAAAGTGGTTCACGATACGGCGGGCATGTGGGTTAGCTGAAAGCTTGGCGACACCGCGTTCACCGCCCACAATGACAAGAGCATCAAAATCAGAGCCCATTGCCGTGTTAATGGACAAATCAACCGTAAAGTAGTGGCCCCAGCCGTTGTCTTGCCAGCCGTTGATCAAACCTTGCTCGGGAGCGATGATTTTGTGAGGGATTTTAAGTTTAGTAAAAGCTCGTTGAACGGCCGTAAAATGACTTTCGTCAAAGCCGTTCGCAGCCAAAACCGCCATGCTTTTGTCAGCAAGCGTAGTTGTCATTCCGTCATTCTCCTTAGCGACAATATGGAAAGCGCCTGTTCCGGCCGCCAAAAAGCGCCGACAGGCATGTTTTTAATGTCATGATCACGGCAATCTGCCACAAAGCCCTTTCAAAAGGGAACAGGGATTTTACTTTCAGAGTCATTTTTTTGAAAGAAAAATTAACGGTATTGTGATGATGTTGCCCAAAAGCCCTAATATCGAATCGCCTGAAAAAATGATTTTTACGTTTTCAGGGGCTGAAGTGATAGAGTGAAAAACCATGCGTATCTGGGAAGTTGAAGAAAACAAGGCTATTCTCCCCAATCTTGTGCGCGAACAGGATTTCATCCTGCGCATCCGCAGTCTTTACCGCCAAGGCGGGAGCTATCTTATTGTTAACGTTACTTTATCAACCATAGACCCGGCCCATGGCGGGCGTGGGCCTTTGGAGGAAGCGCAGGAGCGCCTTAACGCCTTCGCGAACAACACGGCGGGCAAGTTCGTGGCGATGTCGAACGGCGATGTCTTCATCATATGGCCTTCCCAAGCCGCGCCCGCTGATCCTGAAATCGCGGCTATTCAGACAGGGCTTCCGCTGTCCGGCGCTCCGGACGACGACAAGGCGTATGTCCTGACATACCGCCTGCCCGAGGATTACACATCCCTGCGCGAGCGCACGAACCATTATGTCGAGGTTTTACGGGGGGCCATGCGTCTTTCCGACGAAACCTCTGCGGGAAACCTGCTCCTTACGGAGGCCGCGCGCGGCCCCTTAACGGCATGGAGCGTGGACCAGATCCACAAGGTCATTCAAGACATCGATTTACGCCGTTATCTAAAAGTACAGCCGGTGTATGAGCGTTTGGCGCTCGGCACATGGCGCCCCACGTTCGAGGAATGGTTCGTCAGCCTTGAGGAACTGCGACGCGCCCACTTTCCGAAACTTGACCTTGTACCTTCCGATCACCTCTTTTTTGGCGTGTGTCAGGCCCTTGACGGCCGCTTGCTCGGAGATCTTACGAACAACGCGTCTCTGGTCTCGAAAAACGCGATAAGCATCAACCTTTCTTTGGAAACGGTCATGGGTTCGAATTTCGCCACGCTTGCGCGGGTGGTTCCCCAAGCCCAACACGAAAACATAATCATCGAGATCAACTGCGGCGACCTTCTGCAGGATTTTTCCCGTACGCTCAACGCGCTTGCGGCACTGCGGCACGAACGATTTCGCATGGCCATCGACGGGGTCACGCCGGACATGCTGCGTTTTATAAAATTCGGGGCCTTCGACGTTGACTTCGTCAAACTCAACGTCAGCCGCGAACGTTTTGTTCAGTTAGGCGATATCCAGACCCGCGAAGCGCTTATGAACGTTCCGCGCGAAAAGCTCGTTTTCTACCGTTGCGACAACGAATCCGCCTATACTCTCGGCCTTAGCATCGGTGTCACGAAGTTTCAGGGCTGGTACATGGACGACGTTATCAAAGGCCGTGAAAAGAGTTAGAATTCTAATTATGTTTCCGCAAAAGCATCCGATTGGGAGACACGAGGCGCTCGTATCATCAGCCTGTGGTCCATCTTGATACGATTCGGGCAACAACCTCACCGATTGCGCGGAAGGGAAAGAATTATGCGTAAAGCATTGTCTTAAAAGTATAAAAATAAAAAATGGCCGATCCGGTCTAAAAGATTGTCTTGTGTGTGTCGGCCCCTTGTCGTGATGGACTTAAAGACCCTTGGATCATTCTGTTCGGTCTAGAATCATTTTAAAAAAATATTAACCCTTTTACATAATACGTTAATATGCGTGAAATCTATTTGTTCATAGCTGATGGCGAATCGATTATTCCAACTTAATAATCTGTTTTCCATATGCTTTCATCTTCT
>CAZYPX010000053.1:0-11953 GCA_964649675.1 uncultured Rhodospirillaceae bacterium
CAAGCGGCTTGCCGAGCGTCGAGAAGCCATAGACGCGCGGCAAGACGATGAGGTGCGCGCTGCGGAGCAAGTTGCCGCAAGCTTGCGAGAAAAACACCGACTTATTCTTCGTGGCCGCAGGAGAGGCTTTGTACTTCCGACCCGAAAAGCCCGGTCGCTTCGGCAAAAAGGGCGCGCGCAAAAAGGCTGGGCCGGACGTGAAACCGCGCTGAGCGCGCCCGTTAAGGCTGTAAACGGAACGGAAAAATGGTACAATAGCCCCACAAAGCGTGTTTTTTTGAACGCGCAACGGATGAGGTGAAACATGGGGCGTTATGTGCAACATATGCTTTTGCCGGATGAATACATCATCTACGCAACAGGCCTTCACTGGATCGTTTACCGTTATGGCTTTTTTCTCCTTTTGGCGGGCGGGTTTCTGGGCTATTTCGCCGAACCGGCGGTTGTCGCGCTTTATGGGCCTGCGGCGGCCGGATGGATGTCGTTGCCGCTCAAGCTGTTCGGCGCGCTTTTGCTTTTGTCCGGCGCGATCCAGCTTTTCTTCGCGCTTTTGCGACGCGTTTCGACGGAGATCGTGGTCACCAACCAGCGCGTGATCGCGAAAAAAGGGGTCATTGCCGTTCGGGTTTACGAGACGATGATCAAAAAAGTCACGAGCGTGAACATCGAACATACGGTTATGGGGCGCATTCAGGGCTACGGCGACGTGACGATACTGGCGTCCGGCGGCGACCTGCCCGAAATCGACGACGTGGACAATCCCTTGAAGCTTTATCATTACGTCATGGGCACGTCGCGCGCGGAGCAAAGGGCCGAATTGAAGGAGCTGGGCGCTTTTGAGCCCCCCGCGCTTGAAGAGCCGCCGCGTTTCCGCTCCATATCGGGGGGCAAGCGCGAGGGGTGACCGCCGCCTCTTGTCTTTCCGCCAAATCACAGGCAACGTTGGAGCCCATTCGCATCAAAGAGCCGGAAGCCATGCTTAAAATCGCCGTTCTTATCTCTGGCCGAGGAAGCAACCTCCAGTCGCTGATCGACGCTTCTCAGGCAAAAGATTATCCCGCGCAAATCGTCGGCGTGATTTCGAACGAGCCGGACGTGTTCGGTTTGGAGAGGGCGAAGAAAGCGAATATTCCGGTTGCCGTCATCAATCACCGCGATTTCAAAAAGGATCGCGAGGCGTTCGAAAAAAAGCTGGATGAACAGATTAACGCGTGGGGCGCGCAGCTTGTTTGTCTTGCGGGATTCATGCGGTTGCTCACGTCGTGGTTCTGCGACCGGTGGCGCGACAGGCTCGTCAACATTCACCCCACGCTGTTGCCCGCTTTTCCGGGCATCCATGTGCACGAAAAAGTGATTGCCTACGGCGCGAAGTTTTCGGGATGCACGATCCACTTCGTGCGCTCGGAAATGGACCACGGCCCTATCATCGTTCAGGCTGCGGTGCCGGTGCTTCAGGACGATACGCCCGACACGCTGGCCGCGCGCGTTTTGGAGTCCGAACACAAGATGTATCCGCTTGCCGTCCGTTTTATCGCCGAGGGGCGCGTGAACGTGCACGACGAAAAAGTCTTCATCGCGAACGCGAACGAGCAGAAAACGTCGCTCATCAATCCGGCAGGAGGATGAAACCTTCAGGTCTAGGAAGGTTTCGTCCTGAAAGGCCCGAAAACCGGGAAGGAATCGTCCTAAAATTCAAAAAAACGGGAGACTTTCTTCCCGGATTCTGAAAAACGCAGGACGAAAGCTTCCCGCAGACGTCAGCCGACGATCTCGCACTGGCTGAAGAAATAGGCGATCTCGATGGCCGCGTTTTCCGCGCTGTCGGAACCATGCACCGAGTTCGCCTCGATGTTCTCGGCGAACAGCTTGCGGATCGTGCCTTCCGCCGCCTTGGCGGGGTCGGTCGCGCCCATTGTCTCGCGGTTTTTGGCCACGGCGTTCTCGCCTTCCAGAACCTGAACGACGACAGGGCCGGAGGTCATAAAGGCGCACAAATCATTGAAAAAAGGGCGTTCTTTGTGAACGGCGTAAAAGCCTTCGGCCTGTTCGCGCGTCAGGCGCACGCGCTTTTGCGCGACAATGCGCAAGCCCGCTTCCTCCAGCTTGGCGTTGACCTTGCCGGTCAGATTGCGGCGCGTGGCGTCGGGCTTGATGATCGAAAGCGTGCGTTCGGTGGCCATAGGTATTCTCCTGCTGTCGTAAGAAAGTTGCCGCCTTATAGGGATTGTTGACCTAAGTGGCAAGAGCGCATGCAAAACAAAGAGTTATTTGTTCTTTTTTGAGATCCCTGTTGATTCGGGATGCGATTTGGCTATAGTCCGCAACATTGTCCAAAACGTGAAATATTAGGAAGAACACATGAAGAAAGCATGGGAACCCATTGTAAAAATTGCTGTTAATCCGGGGACTTGCGGCTCGGGCCACTACGCCTTGCACCACAAGGCGCTTTGGAACGTCGAAGCGCGCGGCGACGATATGCCCGCCGCAGCCTTTCTTGTCTGCGCGCCTGAAGAACGCATGATTTTCAAGTGCCTGGCGCCAAGCGAAGCCGAGAACGTCGTGCGAATCGAACGCGTGGCCGTCGCTTATGGCCTCTACCGCTTCATGAACGGCGGTTACGCCGCCACGCTTCTTATGCTGCCGCTTGGTGTCGATGGCGCGTTTCAGGGGGTGACCCGCTATGAAGGCCTGCCGCGCAGGATCAAGGAGTATGTTCTGCGAGAGGCCGAAAGCCAACGGGGCGACTTCATGGTTGTGCCTGCGCGCCCGTCTCAGGCTTACTCATGCTCGGTTTTTGAAGGGTTCGAATACGTTTGATGCCTTGGTTAACGCAGGGCGGCTAAGAAAAAAGCCGATCTTGGCGTTAACCAAGACGCAGAGTAGCGTGTATTAGCCTAATATATGATAAAATGGCTCCGGAAACGCGCGCAATCAATTGACTTTGTTGCGTCTGCGATATATTTATGGCTTACGGTTCTATTTTTTAGAGACAGCGTGAGACAAGCGCATGCGGCGCGGGGCACCACAACAGCAGACGCCATTTCATGAACTTGAAATGCCTATAGGCGCGTCAAAAGTACTGTTCCCCATATATCATCCCAATTTTTATGAAGTTTTTTTGGTGGATGGCGGCGAAAACGCGAATCCGTACGTTCGCGTCTCGTTGATCAACGCTTCGGACGAAGCGTCCGTTCACGAGCGCATGGGCGCCGGCCTTGCGCCTATCGGCAAGAAATACGGCGCGTTGCTGGGGCCGCGCGATACGGCGGAAAACCGCAATTATACCGTTGCGTTGCTTGAGCCGCGCCGCAGCCTGGATCGCATTATCAACGAACGTTACGATCTCGTCGAATTTTTGAATCCGACGCAACACGGACGCTACGCGGGATGCACGAATTTCGCAAAATTCTATCATGACCACATGGGCGGGAGCGCAACGCCGATCCGCCAAACGTTTCTTCCTGAAGCGTTCAAAAACTATCTTATCGGCCTCTGGAGACCTTTCATAAAGCGGCAGCTTCTTTTGGTGACGCCCGAAGTTACGTGACGGTTTTCGCCGTTTTTTGGGGAAGATTCTTTCCGATCATGTCCAGAACGCGCGCGGGCAACGCGCTGAAGATCCGCACGATCAGGTACATCGGCCACGGAAAAGCGATGCGCGGCCTGTCGGCCTCAAGGCCCCGGCGCATGATTCTGGCGGCCCTGTCCGCTGTCAGCAAAAACGGCATATGGAACCTGTTCACGTCCGTCATTGGCGTCTTCACAAACCCAGGGCAAATCACGTTCACCTTTACGCCATGGTGCGCCATATCGGGCCGCAAAGCCTCGCCGTACACGCGCACGGCGGCCTTGCTGGCGCAGTAGGCCGGCGCTCCCGCAAAGCCGCGAAAACCCGCCAGCGAACTCATCAGCGCGATCTGCCCCCGTTTGCGGGCAGCCATCTGCGGCATCGCCGGATGGATGGTGTTCAGAACGCCCGTAAGGTTAATGTCGAAGATGCGGCGGGATTGTCCTTCGGTTTCCGTATAGTCGCCCGTTCCCGCCGAAATGCCCGCGTTGGCGATGACCAGATCGAGCGGGAGAAGCGCGTCGCGGGCAAGAATCCATGCCGCCATGCCGTCCTTGTCCGTCGCGTCGATGAGGATCGTGTGCGCCGTCGCGCCGCGTTTTTCGCAGGCTTCGGCCACCTTTTTCAGGCGTTCGGCGTTGCGGCCCTGAAGCGAAAGCGTGACGTCCGGCGCGGCGTACTCTTCGGCAAGAGCCGCGCCCAGACCGCTGGAGGCTCCGGTAATCAAAATATGCTTGGGCATGATTGAACCAAACGTTTGGGAAACAGGTAGCGACAGGTACCATAACGAAGCCTTTGCAAAAAAGGATTCGTTGATTAGTCTGCGTTTTCCAGTATCCGATCACCGAAACCGGTCTTTTTTGAATGTCGATTCCTACTATTCAGCGGCGTGGCCTCATGATGGTGCTGTCTTCGCCCTCGGGCGCGGGCAAAACCACAATTTCCCGCCGCTTGCTTGCGTCCGACGGCGATATCGATTTGTCCATTTCCGTCACCACGCGTCCGCAGCGTCCCAAGGAAAAGGGCGGGCGGGACTATACCTTCGTCGATACGGTCGCGTTCAACCTGATGGTTAACCGCGGCCAGCTTCTCGAGCATGCCAAGGTCTTCGGGCACTATTACGGGACGCCCCGCGAACCCGTGGAAAAGGCTCTCGGAACGGGGCGTGACGTTCTTTTCGACATCGATTGGCAAGGTACCCAGCAGCTGGCCGAGAAAGCTCGCGATGACATGGTGAGCGTTTTTATCCTTCCCCCCACATGGCATGAACTTGAGCAACGTTTGAACCGCCGCGCCCAGGACGCGCCGGACGAAATCGGGCGGCGCATGGCCAAGGCCGCCGACGAAATGAGCCATTGGGCCGAATACGACTACATTATCGTCAACACGGATCTTGACCGGTCCGTCGAGGCGGTAAGAGCCATTTTACAAAGCGAACGCCTTAAGCGCCGCCGTCAGACGGGGTTGGCCGAGTTTGTCAAAGGCCTGCAATCGGGGTTGTGACGGGGATGCGGCGGCTATCCTGCCTTGTTTTGATTGTGCTCATTGCGGGAGGGCAAGCCGTATGCGCGGCGGCGCAGGAAGCCGGAAGGCCCATGGAATTTCAAGCCATTGCGGCGGAAGGCTGCAGTTTCAGGCCAGGCGTTCCTTACGGCAACTCGATCGTGGTCGAGCTGGAAAACGGACTTCGCGCGCGCGTTTCCGACGTATCGTTTCTCGATGTCATCAAAAAGGGAGGCACGCTGGCCTTTGAATCAGGAGATTTTTCCATCCTTGAATACTGTCCCCCCGAACGCCGGACGTGCGCCAGACAGCAGGGAACCCTCACGATACGTAGCGTCGATCCCTATATCGTCCAAGGCGAAATCCGCCTCACGAAAGCTCCTATGAACGGACTCTATTTGTTCCGCGCGCGCCGCGACCGAACCAAACGCGCGTGCGGTTGAAAGACAAGGCGCAGCTTGCGGGTCAAGCGAATGATGCCAAGCGCACGAATTCCTCTACGGTTAATTCCTCGGCTCGCCGTTGCGGGTCGATGCCTGCTTTTTTCAGAAGATCTTCGCCGCCGAGGGACTTGAGGCTGGAGCGCAGCATCTTGCGGCGTTGGCCGAACGCGGCGGCGGTGACGGTTTCCATGGATTCGAAAGAAATGTTTTTTGGGCGGCCTTGACGCGGCGTGAGATGCACCACGGCGGAATCCACCTTTGGCGGCGGGGTGAAGGCGCGGGCGGGAAGGGTCATGACCTTTTTGGCGTCACAGCAAAACTGGGTCATCACCGACAGGCGTCCATAGGCTTTCGTGGCGGGGGTGGCCACAAGGCGATCCGCAACTTCCTCTTGAAACATCAACGTCAAGCTTTTGAAATCGCTGATGCGTTTGAGCCAGCCCAACAAAAGGGGCGTGCCTACATTATATGGAAGATTAGCTATGACGGCGCGCGGGGCGGGCGCGAGAGAGGCTAAATCGACCGTCAGAGCGTCTTTTTCCAGGATTTGGAGCCTCTTTCCGGCGATATCGGCCAGATTTTGAAGCGCCAGAACGCATCTTGGATCTTTTTCGATGGCAATGACCTTTTTTGCCCCGCTGGCGACGAGCGGACGGGTCAGGCCTCCCGGCCCGGGACCGACTTCGAAAACCGTGCAGTCCGCAAGGTCGCCGGCGCTTTTCACGATTTTTTGCGTGAGATTGAGGTCGAGCAGGAAGTGCTGGCCCAGGCCTTTGCGCGCGGCGAGGCCGTGTTGAGCGATGACGTCACGAAGCGGCGGCAAGCCTTCGAGATCGTGAAGTTTCAAGCCGGTCACTGCGTCAGGGCCATCCGCACGTCGAGGTGCGCGTTGCGCCGCAGATCGCGCAGGAGACGCCGCGCCAAAAGCTCCATGCGCTCCATGCCGATCTGGTTCAGGATTTCCCCGCGGTTGATGTTTTCATGCATGTTTCGCCCGCACACGAAGAGGATCAAGGCGCCCGTGTCGGTGGCCATGGCTTCGCTCGAACGCCCAACGGGGATGTCGCGAGTTTTTTCCACGAGCCACGCGGGGGCCGACGCCATTTTGACATCGCCCAGATCCTGCCTTTGCCATTGGGGGAAATCCTTGTTCAGTCTGGCCGAAAGGTCTTCGCAGTCCGTTACGGTTTGGCGAATGATTTCGGCTTCTTTGAGGAGAGTTTCCTTGTTCTGGCCGCTGGCAAAAGAATGGAAAGCCTGTTGAATCCTGATCGTGGCTTCCTTGGGATCGCCCAGAGCGATCGTGCGTAGGTCGCGTACGCCGAGAATATGATAGCCGCTGGCCGAGCGGACGGGTCCCGCGACTTCGCCGCTTTGCATGGCCTGAAGGGTTTTGTCCAGCTCTGCGGCGAGTTGGCCGGCCTGAATCCAGCCGATGTCGCCGCCGGCGCCTGCGCTGGAGCCTTGGGAGAATTGACGCGCCAAAGCGCCGAAGTTCGCTCCGTTGCGGATTTGGGCCACGAGGTTTTCGCTGAATTTCCGGACGTCATCTTCGTCTTTCGGGTTGTCGACGGCGAGATAAATCTCGCTGACCAGATATTCCTGCCTTCCCGCGTTGGCCCTCAGGCGTTCGACCACGGCGTCGATTTCGTCGTCGCCGATATCGACGCGCGGTCGTATGGTGCGCTGGATGACCTTGTTCCACGTCAAAACGGCCCGAACCTGATTGACCAGCGTCGAGGGAGGCACGCCGTTAGCCCTCAAAAAGGCGATCATATCGCCCCCGGGTATGTTGTTGTCGGCGGCGAGGCGGCGCAAGGCGTTGTCGATTTCCTCCTGCGACACGTGAACGCCTACGCGTTTGCCTTCCTGAAGCTGCAGCTGTTCGTCGATAAGACTGCGCAGGACTTGCGGGAAAAGGTGTTGCCTTATGTCGTCCGTCTCGGGAAGTCCCGAGGAAAGAACGGCCAGCTTGAGCCGTGCCCTCACGTCGGAAAGCGATAGAACGCCGTCGTTCACGACGGCGGCGATGCGTTCTTCCATGGGCTCAGAGCTCATGATCGGGGCGGCGGCGCGGGAAGAGCCGCCATGTCCGGGCAGTTGGTCAACGCGCTGGGCCTGCGCGGAGGTCGCGGCCAAGGTAAGGATAAGGAAACTCAAGAGGCGTTTTATCATGGTAAAAAAAATCCCGAAAGGTTGCGATGGTAACGGCGGCGTTAAGAGGAAGAAAACGTCATGTTCAAGCGCAAAAACCAGATCATGCGACCTCTGGCAACAAGTCTAGCGTTTGTAACCGCACGCGCAAGTCTTGGGGCGAGGTAAAACGAATGCCTGTGAAACCAAGCGCTTGGGCGGCTTTTACGTTGATGTCACGATCGTCGATGAAAACGGCTTTTTCAGGATCAAGATTGTACCGCTCGACAAGTAGTTGATAGATGCGCGGATCGGGTTTTGCGATTCGCTCGAACCCCGAGACGACCTTGCCGTCGAACCAACTTAAAAAGGGATAGCGTTTTTCGGCCTTGGGGAAGTCGTCGGCCGGCCAATTCGACAACACATACAAAGGCGTCCGGCGTTTTCGTAGATCGTCCAAGACGGCCACGGTGCCTTCGATGATGCCGCCGAACATTTCTTCGAAACGTTCGCCCCAGGCGCGGATAAGCTCGGCTTTGTCGGGATGGCGACCGATGAGAGGAGGAGCGCTTTCGGCAAAAGGGACGCCGAGATCGTGCTGGTGGTGCCAGTCCTCCGTGCAGACGTTGTCCAGAAAAGATCGCATGGCTTGTTCGTCGCCCCCGAAAAACTTGCGGTAAAGGTAGCGCGGATGCCAATCGATAAGCACGCCGCCCAGATCGAAGATCACCTGCTTTTGCGTGGACGCGGTCATGATTCAGCCTTCCTCAAGATAAACCAACGCGGCGTTTCCGCCTAAAAGCGCGACGATAGGGATGGCCCATGCGGCGAGAATAACAGGAAGCGTCTGGTTGATTCCCATGGCGGTGACCAGATTGTTGAGCGCGAAGATAAGGCTACCCGCGAAAATCCCGGCCATCATGGCGTTCAGGATGCCGCCGTGGCGCGTCATGCGCGGGGTAAAGGCGGCGGCGAACAGAACCATCGCGCACAGAAGCCATGGCTGGGCCAACAAGGCCTGGCGCTGGATTTCGTGCCGCGTGGAGGGCAGGCCAACGGCCTTCAGGGCCGCGATGAAGTCGGGAAGCTTCCAGAACGAAATGGTGTTCGGCGGCGCCATGCTTTCCTGAATCTTTTCAAGAGTCAACGTTGTACTCAGGCGGAAAGAGTCCTGAAACGCTGGCGGCTGGTCTTTCCAGTTGAACCATGCGCTCTCCATATCCCAGTAATTTTCGGCCAGCGTAGCTTTCGGCGCATCGATGCGGCCGAGATAATCGTTGTTTTCGTCGAAAATGAGCGCGATCACCGGCTGCAGCGTCAGAGGTTTCGTTGTGACCTTGTCGGCGTGCAGAAGATAGTGGCGGTCGCCTTCGACTTGCCGCAACCAGAGCCCCGCGCCCGTCAAATCAAGCGAGGTGGTCCTGTCGAGGTAACGGGCTTCCATTTTTTTGTACCTCGCGTTCAGCGTCGAGCCAACCGGATTCATCAACGTGACGTTGATCCAGCCGAACAGCATCGTGATCGCAAGGGCAGGGGCCAGATACTGCCACACGGACATGCCGGCCGCGCGCGCAATCACGAGTTCCTGGCTGCGGGTCAGGCGCCAGAACGTGAACATGCTCGAGAAAAGCACGACGAAGGGTAGGACTTTTTCGACCGTGTCGGGAAGCTTGTAGGCGCCCATCTCCAAAAGAATGCCCAGCGTCGCGTCCGGAATATGCGCGCCGCGCCGCAGGAGCTCGGCGACTTCAAAAAGATAGATGATGCCCGTCAGGCCGAACAAAAAAGACGTGAACCATATAAAATAATGGCGCGCAAAATAACGACGCAGGGTCCAGCAGGACATCATGCCGCCACCTTTTGGGCTTTCGCGCCGCCGCTTGCCTTCCAGAGGCGGAACTTGGGCCACAAGCCGTAAATCCGGAAAACGGCATAACACAGGGGGAGGGGGGCAAGAACCAGGGCGTAAAGGAAAGGCGTCATCCACGCGTTCCGCCCGATGATGCTGCCCAAAGACAGCGCTCCTGCTTGCAAGGCGACGATGGCGGCGGCCGCCACAAGGATACGTCCCGCCATGCCGCGACGGTTGAATTCCCCGACGAGCATGGCCGTCAGGCCAATCAGAGTGTAGCTAAGGGACAAAAGAGGGAAGGCCAAACGCTGATGAAATTCCGCGCGGATGACGCCTAGAGGCTTGCGGCGATCCTCGGGATTGATGGCGGGGCGCAGCAGTTCTGTCATCGTTTGTTCGCGCGGGTCCGGTTTTCGCGCGGACAAGGAGGAACGAAGGATGTTGAGGTCCAGAACATAGCTGTCGAAATCCAACTGGGACAGGCGTCCTGTCCGGCTGTCGAATTCCTGCCGTTTTCCACGAAACACCACGATCTTCGGCGCGCCGTCCGCCAGGCTGAATTGGCCGCGCTGCGCCATAAGCGTTACCGGATTTTCAGGACGGCGTACATCGTGAACGAGGATGTCGCGCAATTCGCCGCTGGAACTGCGCGATCCGGCATAGAACGTAAGGCCGTCGGTGATGTCGTTGAAGGTTCCGGGACGTATCAGATAAACTGAAAAGCTGTCCTTTACGCGGTATTGGAGCGCGACCAACGCGCGGTTGGCGGCGGGCGTGATCCATGTTGTAAGCACATAGCATAGGAGCGTGATCATGCCGGCAAGGGCAAGGGCAGGCAGGGCGAGCCTGAACGGGCTGACGCCCGAAGCCCGCATCACGACGATTTCGCTGTCTATCGAAAGCTTGTGGTAAACGAAGATGACGGAAACTCCCAGTCCCAAGGGAATGATGACAGGCATGAACGTCGGAATCAAAAGCCCCATAAGCTGGAAAAAGGCGAAGGACGTCGCGGCGTTGTCGATGACGAAGGACAGCATGCGGAACGATTGCGTGAAAAGAACCACGAACGACACAGCCACCGTCGCGAAAAGGAAGGCGGTCAGAACTTCGCGTAACATATATAGGTTCAGGCGTTTCATGGCTTGTCAGGCTTTCCGGATGACATGCTTCCAGACCGTTTTTAGAGGCTTTGATCGCAAACGGCAATTCTGCCGTTTTTTTAAGACTTTTTTACGGAAAAGCGCGGGCTTTTTCTTTCCGAAAAACAGGCTTTCGCGGCCTTTTGCCGTTCCGTCCGGCGTATGCTAGGAACAAACATGACCGAAATCCGCTTTTATCACCTGACGCGCAAGGCGCTGGAACAGGTTCTGCCGGAACTTCTTGAAAAAACGCTTGAGCGCGGGTGGCGGGCCGTCGTGATGGCGGGATCGCCGGAGCGCGTTGAGGCCTTGACGCAACATCTATGGCTTTATCGTGCCGACAGCTTTTTGCCGCACGGCAACGCCAAGGACGGGCACCCCGAATCGCAACCCATTTGGCTTACGGCGGAGGACGAACGGCCTAACGAAGCCAACGTTTTGTTCCTGACCGACGGCGCGGCGACATCGCGCGCTACGGAATATGCTCTTGTGTGCGAGGTGTTCGACGGGAACGACGAAACAGCGGTCAGCGCCGCGCGCACGCGGTGGAAAGCGTATAAAGCCGAAGGGTTCGATCTAAGTTACTGGCAGCAGGGCGAGCGCGGCTGGACTAAGGAGACATGAAAAAAGCGCCTGTACGGCGCTTTTTTTCAGGAAAAGGGAAGACGGTTTGTTTTTCATCTGTCTGTCGCGAAGACCTGGCAGCGACTTACTCTCCCGGGCCTTAAGGCACAGTACCATCAGCGCTGGGGATTTTCACGGCCGAGTTCGGTATGGGATCGGGTGCAGGCTCCCCGCAATAACCACCAGGTCATCGCGACAGACAGCGAAAAAAACGAAAGTCTATGTCAGAAAAAGTCAGAAAAATTCTGGCCTCTGATAAGGATCAAGCCTATCGAGCTATTAGTACCGGTAAGCTGCACGTGTTGCCACGCTTCCACATCCGGCCTATCGACGTGATGGTCTATCACGGCTCTCAGGGAATGCTCGTTTTGAGGTAAGTTTCACGCTTAGATGCTTTCAGCGTTTATCTCGTCCGCACGTAGCTACCCGGCGGTGCCGCTGGCGCGACAACCGGTACACCAGAGGTGCGTCCATCCCGGTCCTCTCGTACTAGGGACAGCTCCTCTCAACATTCCTACACCCACGGCAGATAGGGACCAAACTGTCTCACGACGTTTTGAACCCAACTCACGTACCACTTTAATTGGCGAACAGCCAAACCCTTGGGACCTTCTCCAGCCCCAGGATGTGATGAGTCGACATCGAGGTGCCAAACGACGCCGTCGCTATGGACGCTTGGGCGTCATCAGCC
>CAZYPX010000054.1:0-11893 GCA_964649675.1 uncultured Rhodospirillaceae bacterium
TCAATATCATCGATGGCATCGAGGGTATGGATGGAGCCGGTCCTTCTGCCGGGAGCTCCCGCAGTCCCGATACGGCAACTTCACGCAACAGGATTATGACGGCAGGAACGATGCTCAGGCCGTTGATCTGGCCGTTATAGACCAAAAGAAGGATCACGGACGCGACCAGCAGCTTGTCGGCGATCGGATCGAGGAACTGGCCAATCTTGGAAACCTGATTGTCGCGACGCGCCAAATAACCATCCAAAAAATCGGTGACTCCCGCAAGCGAATAGAGAAACAGGGCCGCCCACGCCGCCCAAGCGTAGGGAACAATGAGAAGAACAAGAATGACCGGAATAGCCAGTATGCGCGATACGGTCAGCCTGTTAGCGAGGGATTTAAACATGGCGATATCTTGATGAGGATGCGCGAATTATGTGAGGCATTTTACTCCCCTCCATGAAAATAATCATATATTTTTTTTGCCATGGACACGCTTATGCCTGGCGCGCGCCGCAATTCGTCCTCCCCGGCCCCCGCCACGGCCTTGGCCGACCCAAAATAGTGCAATAGCGCCCTTTTACGGCTTTTTCCCACGCCCGGGACATCCTCAAGCACCGTTTGCCCGATCGCCTGAACCCTTCGGGTCCGGTGTGCGCCTATCGCGAAACGATGCGCCTCGTCACGCAGCCGCTGGAGAAAATAGAGAACAGGATCGCCCTCGGGCAGCCGCATAGGCGGGCGGGCGGGCGTGAAAAATCTCTCGCGGCCGGCATCGCGATCGGGGCCTTTGGCCATGGCGATTACGGCAACATCCGTTATGCCGAGCTCCTCAAGGACTTGTACGGCTTTGTTTAACTGGCCCTGCCCGCCGTCGATGAGAAGGACATCGGGCCACATCCCCGTATGCCGTTCAGGATCCTCGTCGATCAAACGCCGAAACCGCCGCATAAGTGTCTCGCGCATCATCGCGACATCGTCGTTGCCTTTGGCTTCATGTATGTTGAATTTTCGGTACGTTTTTTTCAAAAAACCTTCCGGCCCTGCCGCGATCATCGCGCCGACCGGAAAACCGCCTTGTATATGCGAATTGTCGTAAACCTCAATGCGTTCCGGCGGCTCGGGCAAGCCGAACGTCTCCGACATACGCTTGAGTAGGTTTTTTTGCTCTTCGCTCTCTGCCATCTTCCTGCCCAGAGCCGATTTGGCGTTACGGCGCGCATGATCGACAAGCCGCCTTTTCTCACCGTGTTTTGGAACGGAGAACGATACCTTGTGCCCCGCCATGGCCTCCAGCGCGGCGTTAAGGAGACGCGCATCCTGCGGCGCATGACTTAAAAGCAATCGCGGCGGGACGGGCTTGTCGGCGTAGAACTGGGCGATAAAGGAACCCATCACTTCGGCGACAGGATTCTGTTTGGCGTGTGACATAAAATAGCTGCGTGTGCCGTAATTCCTGTCCGCGCGGAAAAAGAAAACCTGAATGGCCGTCCTCTCGCCTTCCTGATGCGCAGCGATAACGTCGGCATCGCCCAACCCCGCACGATAGATGTCCTGACGCGCCTGCATGGCGGTAAGAACCTTGATGCGGTCGCGCAAGACCGCTGCGCGCTCGTAATCCTGTAGATCGCTGGCCCGCTGCATCACGGCAACGAGATTCTCCTGCACCTTCCGGCTTTTGCCGCGCAGGAAATCGCAAGCCTCCTCGACTTGCAAGGCATAGGACTCTTTCGTCGCCCTGCCCACGCAGGGCGCCGTGCATCGCTTGATATGATATTGCAGGCATGGCCGCTCGCGCGACTCGAAGAAGGAATTCGAACAATTGCGCAGCATGAAAGCGCGTTGCATGAGCGTTATCGTCTCGTCAACAGATCCGGCCGAAGCGAAAGGCCCGAAATACCAGCCTTTTCTTTTTTGCGCCCCGCGATGCTTTAACAATTGGGGAAAATCGTGATCGCGCGTAACAAGGATGTATGGATAGCTTTTATCGTCGCGGAACAGAATATTGAACGGCGGCATAAAACGCTGGATCAAGCTTGCCTCCAAAAGCAAAGCTTCGGATTCCGTGCGCGTTACGACGACCTCCATCGCGCGCGTTTGCGCTACCATGCGTTGAATGCGGTTCGGCAGGCGCGAAAGTTGCGTGTAGGACACGACGCGTTTTTTAAGATTTTTCGCTTTGCCGACATAAAGCACCGAACCTTTGTCGCTCAGCATCCGGTACACGCCAGGACGCGACGGCATGGTTTTCAGTTGATTCTTGATAGCATCGACTCCGGCATCAATTCCCCCGCGACGCGCCGCGCTTGATGACATCGTTGCTTTTTCCTCCCGCCCTATCCGCCGAAAAACCTGTTTCAAGAAGTTATGACTTGTCTCGCCATTCCAAGGGGTGTACTATTACGTCTTGAATTCCCTTTATATATTGTACCGACATATATCGTACCGATGATGGAAAGGGAAAGTCTATGAATCGCTTGAGCGTCTTGTCAAACGGTCTTCCCGCGTTCGTTCTTCTCGGCGTTCTTGTCGGTTGCAGCGAACCGCGCGCGGTGGTTCTCCCCCTCCAGTATCCGAACGGGGCTCCCGTCAGGGCGACAACGGGCGAACCTTTGATGGCAGGTTTCCATACGTACGGCTCGCCCATGCACGCCAACGCAACCGCCATCTACGAACAAGCCAAAACGCCATCGTGCGCCACGTGCGCCCGCGTGGGCGCCGTTGTGACGGAACCAAGCGCCGTACGCCAGATCACGGGGGTCGTCGGAACGGCCGCCATCGGATCGGGAGCCGTGATGACCGGCATCGGCGTTATGGAATATGGCCACGCAGCGGGCAGAGGCAAGCTTCAGGACAACGTCTCCCAAACGACATCGTCGAGCGCGGGAGCGCAGTCCAATACATCCAGTAAAATCATCATAGACTAGCGAACAATCCCCTTTTCGCGTTCGGCGACACCGGATTTTAGTCAGCGTATTTTTTTGTATCGTTTTTTTAACCATAAGAGGTGTTCTTGTATCGGTCGTGAACAAGAGGCTGACGGCATGACTGGACTGAAATCTTTTATCGACAGGTTTTGCGCGATTCTGTGCGAACGGGAGGAAAAGCCGCCTTACGATCCGTTTTGGGAGGATTTTCACTCCCTCGGATCGCCTGAAAGCGCGCCGGTGAATTGGCGGGAAGACGTGTCCGAATTCATGGAAGGTTTTGTGGCCTCGTTCGACAGCGCCGTTTTGAGCGTCGTAACTTCTCTGCGCGCGCGATGGAGTCGGTCCATCCTCGCATGCGAGCGCTTTTTCCTACGCAGAATGCGCCACCGCGAACGTCTTCCCCTAAAAACGCTTGGGCCGGAAAACGGCAAGCCCGACAACATTCGTCACGCGAAAATAGAGATCACGTCCGTAGGTCCCGCCGCGCCGGAGCCTTTGGCGGGCCAGCAAACGGATGTGCGCCACACGAAAAAGCCACATCTCGCCGCTTACCTGCCCGCCATCATGGCGCGCGTAAAACATCATCTCACGTCGACGGAATTTTGGCTGGGCGTCGCTTTCGGCGCGGTGACGAGGATAATGACAAGGGTCGCCATACTTGAGGCGTTTCCGGACTCCCCCGGATTCGCCGCGGCCGTCGGTTTTCTGGCCTTCGCCATCGCGGGCATCGCGGCCGGCGCAGTCGCCTTTCTTGTCCGCGCGAAATACCGCAACACCAAAGCCGCAGCGGCAGGACTGCCGCAGGAAAAGTATTGGACCGGCGCTTTGCTGCAGAGCGCGCTTATCGGACTTTTCGGCGGGCTTTTGGGCGGATACGCCGTTAACGCGGGAACAGTCCTCGCCCAGTCGGGCGGACACGCCGTAGGCGTTACGGCAGGGCTTGGCGCAGGCGCCATCCACGCAGGCGCTAGGATTTATGCCGTCAAGCGCCGCAGAACAAGCGACACAGGCTGGGGCAAACTGGCCTTTCAAAGCGCCGTTATGGGCGTTTTCGGCGGCGCCGTGGGAGTCGTCTTGAGCGAAGTGATGGGAACGAGCGCCTCGGTTGCCGCTCCCGCGCCGGTCGGCGAGGCGGGATCCGTCGTCTATGTGCCGCCGTCAGCCACGAGCGCCTATGTTTCCGATTTTTGTAAAACGTGCGGCTATCCCCCCGCTCCGCCTCAAACGCCCACCGCCGCGCCCGTGGCTCCCGTCACGACCGTGCATGTCGCACCCGTTGAGCCGCAAGACGCGGGGCACAAGTTGGTCGAAAAACCGGCGCCCCGCCCAAAACAGCCACCGCCGCGTCCGCGCGTCAGCAAGCAGGTCACCGATCATCCCCCGAAACCCAAGGCCCACCAGCCCGATCCGGCGAGAAAAGTGGCGAAGGTGCGCCATATCAAAAAGCTGAAACCTGCCATCAAACTTGATGACAAGTACATCGTGCTGGATAAGCCCAAATATCTTACGCCGCCGCCCCACGCGATAAAACCGCAGCTTCAGCCGCCGCCTCAGGTCATCACGCCCCCGCCCGTCGATCCTTGCGCGGTTCCGCCTTGCGCACCTTCTTGCAACAACGTGCAAATAGACATCAAAGGGCCATGCGCCGACCCGTCCACCCCATGCGTGCAAAACGTTCACTTCGATGCAAGCGGCAAACCGACAAAAGTCGTTCTTGAATCAAGAAACATGCACGCGACCGAACCTTATTATGAAATCTCGACGCCCAAAGGCGTTACCGCAGTAAACTGGCGGCGCGCAGGCGACAGCATCGCCGAAGCCATCCGCGACCAAGGCAAAGGCGCAAAAGTATCCTTGCTTTTCCCCATAGCCAACAACGCCACGCTCGCGCTTGCCAACGGCGCCTCCCCCACACCGGCCTAGATCGGATTGCTATCAGGCGGAAGCAGGCGACGGCGGTTGCGTGTCTAACAGGTTTCAGACAAGTGCTTCAACGATGACTCGCAGGGCACGCTGTTCAGATCGACGTTTTGACGTGTGTGCGATTTTTTTTCCTCACCTTGGCCAATACGAACATTTTGATGCGTCGCCCATCGGCCAGCGTTATAAACTGGTTATTGCGAATGCGAATCCATGATCCGTCGCGGCCTTGAAGCGCCCGCAAAATTCCTCGTCAGAGACAATATAGAGGCCACAAAAAATATTCTTCCTGCTTTCACTTTTCTCAAAAATAACCACTAAGGCACTGATATTAGATGGGATTCAAAAAAGAGTCCGGTACAATGACCGGAATTGGCCGATAGTGATTCAGTAGGCCTTACCCCCCAAGCCTGCATTTCGTTTGCATTCATTGCTCTGGCTTGATAAATCAAGTTTATGCGAACGAATATAGCCGCCTTTTCAATCACAGATCGACGCTCCTCTCTCGGCGCGTTCGTCTATGGCTATTTTTATTGGTTCCGGTAAAACCGGATCATACTCACGCTTTTCCCCACCATATAATCGAACCCGTTAAATCCCGCCATAAGGGCGGACATGTTCCCATAAAGGTTATTACTCATGACGCAAGAAAATTGGACGCCCGAGAGCTGGAAAACGAAAAAAGCGTGGCAGCAACCGACCTATCCCGATCAGGCGCAATTGCGCGAAGTCGAGGACAGGCTGGCCAAAATGCCGCCCTTGGTTTTCGCCGGCGAAGCAAGAAAACTGAAAAAAGCCTTGGCTAAGGTCGAGTCCGGCGAGGCCTTTTTGTTTCAAGGCGGCGATTGCGCCGAAAGCTTCGCCGAATTCGGCGCCAACAACATCCGCGACACGTTCCGCATCATCCTGCAGATTGCGGTAGTTTTGACGTATGGAGGCGCAACGCCCGTTGTCAAGGTCGGGCGCATCGCGGGCCAGTTCGCCAAACCGCGTTCCGACGACATGGAAACGCGCGATGGGATCGAGCTTCCCAGTTATCGAGGCGATATCATCAACGGCCTGGATTTCACGCCAGAAGCGCGCATTCCTGATCCGATACGCATGTTAAAGGTTTACAATCAGGCGGCCTCGACGCTGAATCTGCTCAGGGCCTTTGCTCAAGGCGGTTATGCCGACCTGAACAAGGTTCACCAATGGAACCTCGGTTTCGTCGAGCGCAGCCTGCAGGCGGAGCGTTTCAACGATATGGCCCGCCGTATCAGCGAGTCTCTGGACTTTATGAGGGCCTGCGGCATCAACGGCGAGACGACGCGCGCCATCCGCGAGACCGAGTTCTACACGTCACACGAAGCCTTGCTGTTGCCATATGAACAGGCCCTTACCCGCATCGACAGCACGACGGGCGACTGGTACGATGTGTCGGCGCATTTGCTCTGGATTGGCGACCGCACGCGGCAACCGGATGGCGCGCATGTCGAATTCTTGAAAGGCGTAAAAAATCCGTTGGGTCTCAAGTGCGGGCCCTCGCTCGATCCGGACGAGTTGATCAAGCTGATCGACATCTTGAATCCTGCGAACGAGCCGGGGCGCATAACGCTGATCGCACGCATGGGCGACGAGAAAATCAAAAAGTATCTTCCGGCGCTGCTCCGCAAGATAAAGAAGGAAGGCCGGCGCGTCGTGTGGTGTTCCGACCCGATGCATGGCAATACGCACAAAGCCGAAACGGGTTACAAAACCCGTGAGTTTGAGCGCGTCATGGCCGAGGTGAGGGCGTTCTTCGCTATTTGCGACAGCGAAGACGTGTGGCCGGGCGGAATCCATCTGGAAATGACGGGTCAGGACGTGACGGAATGCGTCGGCGGCATGGCGGCGGTAACGGAAGACGACCTTGGCGATCGCTATGAAACCCATTGCGATCCGCGCCTGAATGCGACGCAAGCGCTGGAACTCGCTTTCCTCGTGGCGGACGCTCTCAAGAAAGGCCGCGCGAAGAAACCTATAGAGAGGTGAACTTTCAAGCATCATCCCCGCGCGAGCGGGGATCCGGCTTTCCCTTAAAACACCCGTTTGTTTGTGTTTCACCTGTATTAGGCTAACTTTGCGGTCCATGGGCCGCGGCTAAAATGTAGAATTGGGATGATTGGCGTTACTCCGCGCCGCTCCCGTAATGCCTCTCGAGATTGCTGAAGCGGGTGTACTGGCCGTCGAAATGCAGAGGCACGATGCCGATGGGCCCATGGCGTTGCTTGGCGATGATGACTTCGGCGATGTTACGCACCTCTTCGCCCCTTTGCTGCCACCGTTCGTGGCGCGCGTTGAACTTTTCGTCGCCTTCGTCCTGTCGCCGCGACGGTTCGCTGCGCGCGTGATAGTATTCTTCGCGGTACACGAAAACGACGACGTCCGCATCCTGCTCAATCGACCCGGATTCACGCAGGTCGGACAATTGCGGGCGTTTGTCTTCGCGGCTTTCTACCGCGCGCGAAAGCTGTGAAAGCGCAAGAACGGGCAGGTCAAGTTCCTTCGCCAAGCCTTTCAGGCCTCGCGTGATTTCAGAAACTTCCTGAACCCTGTTGTCGTCGCGCCGTGATCCGCCGCCGCGTAAAAGCTGTAGATAATCGATAACGATCAGGCCCAGCGAAGGCACAAGCCGTTTCAAGCGCCGCGCTCGGGTTCGCAGGGCGGCCACCGTAAGCCCCGGGGTGTCGTCGATATAGAGCGGCGCGCGCGACAGCATTTTCGTGGCTTCGAAGAATTTGGCGAAATCTTCCTGCTTTATTTCGCCCCGCCGGATTTTATCCGAAGGCACGCTCGCGTGTTCGCCGAGCAAGCGGGTCGCCAGCTGTTCGTTCGACATTTCGAGGGAGAAGAAGGCCACGGCCGCGCCGTCTTTTCCGCCTGTCTCGAAGTTGGCGCGCGAGGCATTAAAAGCGATGTTCGTGGCCAGAGCGGTCTTACCCATCGAGGGGCGTCCGGCAAGGATGACAAGGTCGGATTTTTGCAATCCGCCGAGCTTGCGGTCAAGATCGCGCAATCCCGTTGTAATGCCCGTCACATGGCTGTCGCGTTTATAGGCTTCTTCGGCTATGCGTAACGACGTCGTCAGCGAGCGTTCAAGTTTTATAAATCCGCGGCTTATTTCTCCGGATTGCGCCAGTTCGAAAAGACGGGATTCCGTTTCTTCGATATAGGTCGTCGCCGATCTGTCCAGATCGTGCGCATAGGCGTCGTTGACCAGCATTTCGCCCAACGCGATCAACTGCCGCCGCAGATGCAGGTCATAGATCAACTGCCCGTAATCGAGAACGTTGATGATGCTGATGACGCTTGCGGCCAGATCGCCCAAATATTGCGCTCCGCCAACAGGCGCAAGAGCCGGATCGTTTTCAAACAGGCCCCGCAGGGTTTTCGGGTCGGCTATCTGGCCGCGATTGATGAGCGTAACGATAGCGGCGAAAATACGCTCATGAACCGGATCGTAAAAATGTTCAGGCCTGAGAAAATCCCCGACTTTTTCAAAAGCGTTGTTGTTCACAAGGATGGCGCCGAGAAGCGCTTGCTCCGCTTCGACGTTATGTGGAGGCATGCGCACCGAGGAAACATCCCTCGACGTTGCAGCGGTTATGACCGGGTAGTTTGTTGCTGTCTCTGCCATGCTGGCAATGTATCAAACGCTTTTGATCGAATCATCCCTAAACGTTCCGAAAAAGCGCAAGCCCTTGTGGATAACGGGGATAGCCTTGCGGAAAAGAATTAAATATGATGCCGGTTGAACCAACCTTGGAGATTCGTGGAGAGAAAGCATGGGAGTTATCGGCAAAGTCATCGGCACGCTTTTTGTCCTTTTGGCGGGCTTTGTTTTAGGCCATCATATGGGGTCTACATCCCATACTTCGTCGCCCTTGGTAACGGTCAAGTTTGTTAACGATTCAGGAAAAGGCATCAGCTCGATGCGCCTGATACATAACGAAGGCATGGCCGAGGCGCGGGAATTGGCCGATGGGGGCAATTACACGGTGGGTTTTTATGCGCCGAGGGAGACGAGTTATAAACTTGAGGTTGCGTTTGATGACGGCAAATTTATAGAAGCAGGCCCACGTTTCGTCGATTCCGGTCTTGTGGCCACCGAAACCGTTAAGGAGCTTGAGATCGTGCCCGACTTCAAAGTCAAGGGTATCCCACGATAATAGAGGTTGTTTAGCGCCGATCCCCCACAGGCGACTGTCTTTTTTCTTGGCATCAACGTCCCGTTCGCCCCAATGCGGCGCTAGCCGCGCCAGCATCGTCTGGAAGTTCTCCGGCTCCACCAGACTTTCGCATCGGGTCTATTAAGCACCGCTCGAAACGGTTTGGGTTACTTGTTCCTTTCAAGCAGTTTTAGCTCGTCAAGCCGCCTGTCTTTTTTTCTGATTTTCAATGTAGGCTCTAATGGTCTTCTCATTCGCCCGCGAGGGATACAATGAATAGTACAGAAACAAACACATTAAATTTCTTACCAAATAATTAACGCGGGAGATGCGCTTTAACACTTTTGGTTCTGTCGAATCTCACACGGAAGATTCACATTCATCTCTAACATATTGGAATGAGTCCGTTTTATACCGTCAAAGCAAAACGCATCACGCCTGTAAAATCTAAATATCTGAATTTCTTCAGTGAAATAGCCTTTTCGCACTTGCAAGAATCAAGCGGAAGGATTCATATGTCACTGTCGATTCTTCACACAACCGCGCTAACGTTTCGCAATACGGACGAGCGCGACGTAAGAACACTGTAACGACAGAACGCATAGCTGCATCAAGACGAAGGAGTGCCTGTACATGATCAACCTGTCGATGGCCGAACCCGATAACCTCCTGCGCCCTCGCCTTTCCGTTGTCGGAGTCGGCGGAGCTGGCTGCAACGCCATCAACAACATGATACGGAGCAATCTGGAGGGCTGCGATTTCATCGCCGCGAATACGGATGCGCAGGCTTTGCAGCAATCCCTTGCGGGACGAAAAATTCAGCTCGGTATCGCCCTTTCGCGCGGGCTTGGCGCCGGATCCAAACCTGAAATTGGGCGCGCCGCAGCCGAAGAACAGATTTCCGAAATCATGTCGATTCTTGAAGGCTCCGACATGCTGTTCGTAACGGCCGGCATGGGTGGCGGCACAGGCACGGGCGCAGCGCCCGTCATCGCCCGCGCGGCGCGCGAAATGGGGATTCTTACGGTTGGCGTCGTGACGAAACCCTTCAATTTCGAAGGTGCGCAACGCATGCGCAAAGCCGAAGCCGGCATTATCGATCTTCAGCAGTATGTTGACACATTGATTGTTATCCCCAACCAGAACCTTTTCCGTATTGCGAACGAGCGCACAACCTTTGCCGAGGCGTTTCGTCTTGCCGACGAAGTTTTGAATTCCGGCGTACGCGGCATTACCGATTTGATGGTTATGCCGGGCTTCATGAATCTCGATTTCGCCGATGTCAAAACGGTGATGGGCGAAATGGGGAAAGCCATGATGGGCACGGGCGAAGGCGAAGGCGACAATCGCGCATTGCGCGCTGCGGAAGCTGCGATTTCCAATCCATTGCTTGACGATATATCCATGAAAGGCGCGCGCGGCGTCTTGGTGAATATCACGGGCGGCTTGGACATGACCTTGTTCGAGGTCGATCAAGCCGCAAACCGCATCCGCGAAGAGGTCGACTCCGACGCGCAAATCAAAGTCGGCTCGACGCTTAACGAATCCCTCGAAGGACGCATACGCGTTTCCGTCATCGCCACGGGAATAGATGCCGAGATCGAGCAACAGGCGCGGCTAAGAGCTACGCAAAACGTTCATCAGACCCCCGCACAATCCGTTGTTAATCGCGTAACGGGAACCGATGCCACACGACGCGTCGCCACACCTGTGGCCAAACCGGCACCTACAGTCAAACCGGTGGTCACGCAGCAAGCCCAACCATCGCAGTCTGCCATCGCGCCAGCCGCTCCTTCATACGCAAGGGCTCAGCCAATTGCGCCCCAGCCTGTTGTGACTCAACCTGTAGCGCCCCAACACCACAACACGCAATATCTGGAGCCTGAGCCTGTCGATGAATACCACCACGAAGATGTTCAACCTGTCGCATCCGGCGGCCAAACGGTTCAAAGAACCACGGAACCTTCGTCCCAAGCGTACGCGCAGCCAGGTGCCGGTCCAGCTCAAACTTACGCAACTTCCCCGGCACAACGTCAGACCATTCCTCAGTCTCCGTTACGCCATCAGCCAATGGCAAACCCTGCGGCACATCAATCGCAACCCGCTCCTGCCCAGACGTCAGGACCTGCCCATGCGCCAGCACCTGCCCATGCGCCAGAGCCGCAGCCAGACATGCGCATAACCCAACTTACGGCAAAACCGGCGGCATCCCAACCAGCAGCAAACCATCGCTCGCAATCGCTATTCCAAAGAATTACGGGATTTGGAATGGTGCGCCCTTCCGCCATACGCGATGCCGAGGACGCTTTAATGGATACGATGGAAGCGGCTCAACCGCGCTTAAGTGTCGATCCGTCCGATCGTCCGGCTCTTTCATCAAACGAACAGTCGGATTTGCTCGATATTCCCGCCTTCCTTAGAAGACAGACAAACCACTAGTTTTCGTTGGGTGAGTGTTGCAAGTAAGCGCTGAAATATGAAGAAAGGGTAATATTTATCGTAGTGCGGGTCTTCGGGCCCGCGCTTTTTTTATACGATTTTTGGCACCGGGATGGTTGACGCGAAGGCTCTTGTGATCGTTTGTCTTCTTTATCAAACAATTACTCCATAGTAACAAATCGTAACCAACCGTGACTTTATGTCAGGGCATCAAAGGCATAGAAAATATATCTAACCCTTTGATTCCAGAGGATGGTTGTTACCTAATTACCTTACGATTTGTTCATGCTTCAAGAAACGTCACCGACGGCCGCGATTCCTGTGAATATGGCGGCTACGGCTCCAAAGCCGTCACAACGACAGCACACACTCCGTGCTTTTGTAACATGCTCGGGCGTCGGCGTACATACGGGGGCAAACGTCTCTCTTCGG
>CAZYPX010000055.1:0-11874 GCA_964649675.1 uncultured Rhodospirillaceae bacterium
GAGCAGAAGCTTCCCAAGCTTACGACGAGGGTTCGATTCCCTTCACCCGCTCCAGTCAGGAGACAAAATGTTCCGGCTAAAAACCATGGCAGCGTTTGTTTTTCTTTTGATTGTGCTTGCCTCCCCTTTATACGCTCAAGAGACGGCTCCCCCTAAAGACGCCATGCAGGAGGCCTTGGCCAACGCGGCCAAAAGCTATCCCGACATTGAGGCAAAGGTTAAGGAATACAAGCTTTACATCGAAGACAAGGAGGCCGCTCTGACGTCGGCGAAAACGAAGCTGAAAATCACCGACAAGCAAACGGCGCTATGGGACGCTTTTGCAAAAGCGGTTTTGCGGAACAATAAAGAGAAAAGCGAATTCTTTGCAAAGACTGACGGAACGTGCGCCGTCGAAAACTTCCCCGGAGTTCAATCGATCCCTGATCACTCTTTGGTCACTACAATGAGTCAAATGCAAGAAAGGCGGGAGTTCGACCTGAAGCAGCAAAAGGCGTTTATGGACGCGCTCGTGCCGCTCTATAATTCTTTCAGCCCTGAGCAAAAGCGCATCGCCGACGGCATGGTTTATCAAATGTCGATGTTGATGTGAGCTAAGGCCGTCCAAAAAACGGAAAAGCTTTTACGCCGTGAACGGCGGCCTGGCCGAGAAGTTAGCGGCTTTTTCGAGCGCCGAAGCGGCTTTGAACAACGTCATTTCGTCAAACGCCTTACCGATCAGCTGAAGGCCCATGGGCAGGCCGTTCGAGGCCAGCCCCACGGGCACGGCGATGCCGGGCAAACCGACGAGGTTGAGCGTGACCGTGAACACGTCTTCCAGATACATCTGGATCGGGTCGTCTTGCTTTTCGCCAAAGCCGAACGCCGTGCCGGGCGCGACGGGCGTCAGGATCGTATCGCATTTCTTGAACGCTTCGTCGAAGTCGTGGCGCAATTTGCGGCGCACGCGCTGGGCGCGCACGTAATACGCGTCATAGTAACCGGCGGACAAAACGTAGGTGCCGATAAGGATGCGGCGGCGCACTTCCTTGCCGAAACCTTCTCCGCGTGTGAGTTCGTACATGCTTGTCAAATCACCATTCATGACACGATGGCCGAAGCGTACGCCGTCGTAACGCGCAAGGTTCGACGAAGCCTCGGCGGGCGCGATGATGTAGTAAACCGGCAGCGCGTATTTCGTGTGCGGGAGGCTGATTTCAACAGGCTCCGCGCCTGCGTCTTTCAGCATGGCAACGCCCTTGTTCCACAGCGCGTCGACTTCAGGGTTCATGCCTTCCATGCGGTATTCGCGCGGCACGCCGATTTTCAAGCCTTTGATCGACTGGCCGAGCGCGGCTGTGAAATCCGGCACGGGCACGTCGACGGACGTGGAATCCTTGGGGTCAAATCCCGCCATCGTGCGCAGCATGATCGCGGCATCGGCCACGGAGCGCGTGATCGGCCCTGCCTGATCGAGCGACGAGGCGAATGCGATGATGCCCCAGCGCGAGCACCGGCCATAGGTTGGCTTGATGCCGACGATGCCGCACACCGACGCTGGCTGGCGGATCGAGCCGCCCGTGTCCGTGCCTGTCGCGGCCATGGCGAAACGGCCTGCGACTGCTGCTGCGGAACCGCCCGACGATCCGCCGGGGACGAGTTTACGTGCTGCGTTGGCGGGATCGGGTCCCGACCACGGGTTGATAACGTTGCCGAAGGCGCTGGTGGTGGTGGACGAGCCCATCGCAAACTCGTCGAGCGCGACTTTGCCGAGCATAATCGTGCCCGCGTCTTCCAGCTTTTGCGAAACAGTGGATTCGTACGTGGGGATGAAGGTGTCGAGAATTTTGCTCGACGCCGTCGTGCGCACGCCCTTGGTGCAGTACAAATCCTTCATCGCGATGGGGATGCCCTCCATCGCGCCGACTTGGCCTTTGGCGCGGCGGTTGTCGGATGCCTTGGCGCGGTCGCGGGCCAGATCGAACGTTTCGGTTACGAAAGCATTAAGGCCTCGCGCCTTTTCGCAGCCTCTGATGTGGGCTTCGGTCAACTCGGCGGCGGTGAACTCTTTTTTCTCAAGGCCTTTTAAGGCCTCGGTGACGGTGAGGTCGGTCAATTTGGTCATGTTTATTCAACAACCTTTGGAACTACGAAAAAGTCGGCGGTTTTCTGGGGGGCGTTGGCGAGGATATCCTCGGGCTTGCCGCCGTCGTTCACCACGTCATCACGCCAGCGCAGGGGCAGGTCGTTGACGTTGGCCAAGGGCTCTACGCCTTCGACATTAACCTCGTTCAGCTGCTCGATCCAGGCGAGGATATTGGACAGCTCTCCCGCCACCTGTTGAAGCTGTTCCTGAGGCACTTTAAGGCGCGCTAAATGTGCAATTTTAGCGACTGTTGAGACATCAATACTCATGTTTTTGCGTCACTATTTGGTTTTTGTGTAATTGATAAAGGCAAGTTATCATTGCCCATGCCCATCTGCAACCTTTCCGACCTTTTAGCTTTGTGCCCGAAAAACCGGTGTTTGCTGGGGCTCGACCCGGGCAGTACGGTCATAGGGGTGGCAATTTCCGATCCTTCGTGGCGTGTGGCTTCGCCTTTGGTTGGGTTGGAACGTACGAAATTCGCTGATATTGCAAAGGCTTTGGCCAAAATTGTTCACGAGCGCAACGTGGGCGCCTTGATCATCGGGTTGCCCAAAAACATGGATGGGTCAGAAGGGCCGTCTGCGCAATCGGCCCGCACGTTGGCCAGCAACTTGCTCAGGAAAGGCGATTTACCAAATCCGGATATGCCCATCGTTTTTTGGGACGAGCGCATGTCCACGGCTGCCGTAACGCGCTTTATGCTGGAGGACGACATGTCCCGCAAGCGCCGCGACGCCAAGGTCGATAAGGCGGCGGCGGCCTACATTCTTCAGGGCGCGCTGGACGCGTTGTCGGCCATTGCGGCGAGAAGAGCGGCAGACTAGGGTGTCGGGCATGCGTAAAATCGCAGGAAAGGTCATCGGGGGCACGTTAGGGCTTATGTTTGGAGGTCCCGCATGGGCGATCGTAGGCGTGCTCATAGGCCATATTCACGACACGAGCCCCACGCAAGCGTTTCAGGCACAGGCCCGCAAAGCTCGAACAGGGACGGAAGGCGGTTTTTTCGGAGGAAAGTTTACCGATAGTCTGCAACAATCCACGTTTGCGCTTAGCGTCATAGTGTTGGGCGCGAAAATGGCAAAAGCCGATGGCCGGGTCTCGCGTGAGGAAATCGCAACGTTTCGCCGCGTCTTTCCCTTTTCCGACGCCGACACAATCGAAGTGGGGCGTATTTTCAACCAGGCCCGCCAAACCGCCTCAGGATATGAGCCCTATGCTGCTCGTTTGGCGCAAGTCTTTAAACGTTATCCAGCCGTTCTTGAAGAAGTGTTGACGGGGCTTTTCAAGGTGGCCGTGGCTGACCGTTCGGGCCTTTCGTTGCCAAAGGTGGTTTTTTTGCGTCGGGTAGCCGTGATCTTCGGGTTTACGGAAACCGACTTTGCGCGTATCGCAGCGCGTTCCGGTGTGCGTTTGCCGGGCGAGTCGCCCTCGGCAAAAAGCGATGACGGCTACGCCGTTTTGGGGCTTCATGAAAACGCTTCCGCAGCCGACATAAAGCGCGCCTACAGGGCGTTAATTCGCAAACATCACCCCGACAAGCTGGCCTCGCAAGGATTGCCCCCTGAATTAATGGCGCAAGCAACGGAAAAAATGAAGAGAATCAATGCCGCATATTCCAGTGTCTGCAAGGCGCGAGGCATTAAGTAATGCCCAAGATCCCGATAATCGCGGCCCAAGGATCGCCCCACTTTAACGAACGCGACCCAAGGATCAGCTTGCAATACATCGTTTTGCATTACACAGGGACGAATACGCCCGCCGAGTGGGTCAAGGCCGTTTGCGATCCTGCAACAGAACTTAGCGCGCATTATCTGATTGAAGAAAACGGACGCATCACTCAGTTCGTGGACGAGGCCAATCGCGCGTGGCATGCGGGCAAAAGCTTTTGGCGCGGCATTACGGATATGAACAGCGCTTCCATCGGCATCGAGTTGGCCAATCCCGGGCATGACAGGGGCTACAAATTTTTTCCGGCAGCGCAAATTGAAGCCTTAAAAGCGCTGCTTCGAGATATTGTCGAGCGGCATAAGCTGGAGGCAACCCGATGCTTGCTTGGGCATTCCGATATTGCGCCAACCCGCAAGATCGATCCGGGCGAACTGTTCCCGTGGCAAGAGTTGGCGAAGGAGGGCCTCGGGATATGGCCTCAAGCCGGAGCGGAGAATCCGGGGGCTTTCGATGAGGCCGAGGCGTACTCTTTGCTGGGCCTGATCGGTTATGACCTGCGCTGCGGCAACGTAAACTGTTCCGAAAGCCAGGCTGCGTTACGCGCTTTTCAAAGACGCTTTCATCCCGAAAGCCTGAAAGACGACCCTGACGAAACAACCATGGCCAGATTGCGCGCATTGAGCCGGATTAGCCCGTTTTCGGAATGACGCTTGCGCCTGAAGAGGGGATTCCGCCAAGTCTTTGCAAAACAGCGATACGCGCCTTTATGGGCGGGTGAGTATCGAACAGCCCAAACAACGAAGGCGGGTTTTCGATAAAAAGCTGTTGAACTTCCGGCGGGACATCTGGAATTTCAGCATTACCCGCTATTTTATTTAGCGCGGAAATGAGGGCTTCGGGGTTTTTGGTCAAGCTGACCGATCCGGCGTCGGCAAGGTATTCGCGCTTGCGCGACAACGCAAAGCGCAAAAGAAGCGCCAGAACATACCCAACGGCAAGCATGAGGGAGGCCAAAAGCATAAGGGGCGCCGCGTTACGGCGGTTGCCGCGATGGGATGCGTGGCCGGAAAAACGCAAACTGCGCCACATCATTTGAGCCAAAAACGACAACATGCCCGTAAAGACGACCGAGATGATCAACAGCCGCACATCGCGGTTCATGATGTGCGATAATTCATGTGCTAAAACGGCCTCAAGTTCCGCGTCGTTTAACCGCTCAAGAAGGCCGCGCGTGACGGTTATGCCGTACGAGGCTTCGTCAATTCCGCTGGCAAAGGCATTCATGCCGCTGGTTTCGACGACGTAGAGCGGCGGCGTCTTGATCCCGCGCGAGATGCACAGATTTTCAAGAAGATTGTAAAGCTTCGGCTCCTGAGAGCGCATCACAGGTTTGGCGCCCGTAGCCGCACGGATCATGGTCCCGTTAAAGAAGTACCCGACGATCAGCCATACGACGGCTACGCCGAGCGTTATAGGCCAGTACGCCATCATGCCTTCGGCCGCGAATTGGGTCGGCGTTAGCCTGTTCTGCGAAAGCACGCCAAGCATTTGGACGGCGTGCGGATCCACAAATCCCGCCGGTTGTGCGTACATAAACCCGGCAAACAAAAAAAATGTCCCGACAAGAAGCAGCAGCAAAAAAGGAAAAGCCGCAAGCAACAACATTGATTTTAAGTTGTTGTTCCAGCGATAGGTTGAAAGTCCAAGAGGCGAGTTCATGTGTTTTACGGGCAATGTGTATCGGGGGCGGGCCAGAATATCCCGTACCCTGTAACCCTCGATGCGTCAATTCCTTGCGCGGGAAACCTGAAAGCTGTCCACGCCTTGAAGCGAAGGGAGTTTCTGCGACAGATCCCAGATGGAGACGCTGCGATTCTTGCCGAGGGAAACGGCAACAAAGCGCCATTCGTGCTGCCCGCTTTTGTAATCGGCTTCGATCGTGCCGTGGGCGACTTCATAGCCGTTCTCCAGCGCAAAGCGCTTTATATTGTCCTTTTCGGGGATATAACCCCGCTTGAACAATAGGGTAATGGAAAGCGGCTTGCGGTAAGGCAGCATGGAAGCGGCCCATGCGCCCCACATCATGAAGCCCATCGAAAAAAGCGTTAAGAACGTTGCAGGCAAATGAAGCCCCAGACCGCACAAAACGCCGATGGCGGCGGCCGACCAGATGGAGGCCGCCGTGGTCAACCCGCTGATCTTCAGGCCGTCTTGCATTATGATGCCCGCGCCCAAAAAGCCGATGCCGGTCACGATGCCCTGAATGGTGCGCGTGGGGTCGATGATGCCGATGCCGGGCGTATGTCCGCTGAACCAAAGGGCGGGCGCACAAGAAGCCGACGTTAAAATTGCGGCCACCATACACACAAGACCATAGGTGCGCATGCCTGCGGCGCGACCGTGATAAAACCGCTCATACCCGAACAACAAGCCCATCAAAAGGGCGTAAAACATGTTGAACACGACGGAAACGTTCGTGGGTCCGTTCGAGCCGAGCAGGTGGGCGATAAAGCTGGAGTCGTTCATGGCGGGGAGGGCATTATTATGATTCGTAGATCAGTTAAACTCAGATTAGATTAACGAAAAATTAATGATAAATCTTGAGGAAAACCATCATTCTGTATACACATGAAAGTATTAGAGGGGGTTGAAGCCTTATATGCAAAACATGTAGAATAAACCATTATATAAAAGAGTAATAAAGATGCCTCATACAGCAAGAAGCTTAGAAACTCTTAGAAGAACCGTAGTTGCTGTTGCTTCAACCGCAATTGAGGACGTGCTTGTAAAGCCCACACAAAGTTTTCGGGAAATTGTTGAAAAAACTTCAATTGAAATTGAAGAGTCCTGTGCTCTTGGCGACATGAGAATTGCAAGAAATTTGCAATTTGAAAATAGTCAAAACGCAGCATCCATTCTCGCTGAAAACAGATCATTATTGGGTAAAATAGAAAGCAAATTAGGACCAAAAAGAAAATTTGGCAGACAAGGCTTTGGCGCATCTGCTCTTGTGCTTACCTTTGAAGATAACAAAGGGCAATTGCAGATCCTTCGCTTTACTGCCTTGGATGAAATCAAGCCCCATCATTCATGGAGTGTTTTGAGCCCGCACCTGCACGCAAGATTTGAAGGCATGAGCATTTCTGTAGTTGAGCCTGCCATCACCTTTCATGGATTGATGGTACAAAAGACCATCAATGGCGCTGAGGCCGAAAAAATCAACGAACAACTCAGCGCGGAAATATACCATGAGACCGGGCTTATATATTTTGATGTTCGGCCAGAAAACGGGTGTGTTACGCGTGACGGAAGATTTGCTGTTATTGATCCTGGGGCAGTGCGCACAGAAGGAGAGGAACGGCAAGAAATAAATAAATTTTATGGAGCGCCTTTTTTTAGGCCTACGGCAAGCAAAATGAAAGCACGTTTGTGTCGAATTCAGCAGAAATCTAAAGCCGGGGAAAAATTAAATTTAGAAAACGCTTTGTTGAGGAAACAACATATTACAACAGATATTTTAAACGGGTTTCTGTGTGTTGACAGTCAGGCGGCTCGTTCGAACACACTATACTACAGGCCTCAATATCCGGTCTGCCTTCACACATAAACGTACGCTACCTCCCCACCAGCTCCTCTTCCCGTTCATCTTTGTTAACGTGGGGGCCGTGTTTGGGGGCTTCTTCGTAGCGGAAGGTTAGTTTGTCGGCTTTCTTGTCGAGATCGACGTGCGCGACGCCGCCTTTTTGAAGTTTGCCGAAAAGAAGCTCGTCGGCCATCGGCTTCTTAAGTTGTTCCTGCATCACACGCGCCAAAGGCCGCGCGCCATAGTGTAGGTCATACCCCTTTTTGGCCAGCCACGCTCGCGCTTCTTGCGACAAATCGATCGTCACATTGCGTTCGCCCAGCTGCGCTTCGAGCTGCAGCACAAACTTGTCCACCACGCGATCGATAATCTCAGGTGGCAGCGAATTGAACGTGATAATGGCGTCCAGACGGTTGCGGAACTCCGGCGTAAACATCTTGTTGATGGCATCGGTATCTTCGCCCGCGCGGCTTGAGCGTTCGAAACCGATGGCGTTTTTGGCGAGTTCGGCCGCGCCCGCGTTCGTCGTCATGATCAGGATGACATTGCGGAAATCGATGCTCTTGCCGTTATGGTCGGTCAACTTGCCGTGATCCATGACCTGCAACAAGATGCTGTACAAGTCGGGGTGGGCCTTTTCAATTTCGTCGAGCAGCAAGACGCAATGCGGTGTTTGATCGACGGCGTCGGTCAGCAAGCCACCTTGATCGAAGCCGACATAACCCGGCGGTGCGCCGATAAGCCGCGCCACGCTGTGCTTTTCCATGTATTCCGACATGTCGAAGCGTTTCAATTCGATGCCCATGCTTTTGGAGAGCTGCCGCGCGACTTCGGTTTTGCCGACGCCCGTGGGGCCGGAGAACAAATAGGAGCCGACAGGCTTTTCCGGCTCGCGCAATCCCGCGCGGGCGAGCTTGATGGCGGAAACCAAGGCGTCAATGGCGGCATCTTGGCCATAAACCATCGCCTTCAGGTCGCGATCAAGGCCGCTCAGCATCGTTTTGTCGTCGTGCGAAACGGAACGCGCCGGAATACGGGCTATCTTGGCGATGATGGCTTCGATATCTTTCAGGCCAATGGTCTTTTTGCGCTTGTTCGCGGGCAAAAGCATTTGCGACGCGCCGACTTCGTCGATTACGTCGATGGCCTTGTCGGGCAGCTTACGGTCGTTGATATAACGCGATGACAACTCCACAGCCGCGCGCAAGGCTTCCGCCGTGTAGTGAACGTGGTGATGTTCTTCGTAATAAGGCTTAAGGCCTTGCAGGATTTTAACGGCGTCATCTTGTGACGGCTCGTTGATGTCGATTTTCTGGAAACGGCGCACCAAGGCGCGGTCTTTTTCGAAATAGTTGCGATATTCCTTGTACGTCGTCGAGCCCATGCAGCGCAACGCGCCGTCGGCCAGAACGGGCTTGAGCAGGTTGGAGGCGTCCATCGACCCGCCCGATGTTGCGCCTGCGCCGATGACGGTGTGAATTTCATCAATGAATAAAATCGCGCCCTTTGTGGCTTTCAATTCCGCCAAAACGTTTTTCAAGCGCTCCTCGAAATCGCCGCGATAGCGCGTTCCGGCAAGCAGTGCGCCCATGTCGAGCGCAAAAATGGTTGCGTCTTTAAGAGCGTCAGGCACTTCGCCCTGAACGATGCGGCGGGCAAGGCCTTCCGCAATCGCCGTCTTGCCGACGCCGGGGTCGCCGACATAAAGCGGATTGTTTTTCTGGCGGCGGCAAAGCACCTGAATCGTGCGCTCCACCTCGTCCACGCGGCCGATGAGGGGGTCAATTTTGCCGTCGGTAGCTTTTTGGTTGAGGTTCGCGCAGTAGGCCGCAAGCGCTTCCTTACCTTTTTTGACCATGCGGTCGGCGGACGCGTCTTCGTCGGCGCCATGGATGGCCCCCAGGTCAGGTTGTTCCGACCCTGAGGCGCTTGTCTTTGTGATGCCGTGCGAAATGTAATTGACGGCATCGAGGCGCGTCATGTTTTGTTGTTGCAAAAAGTAAACGGCATGGCTTTCGCGTTCGGCGAACAACGCGACAAGCATGTTTGCGCCGGTGACTTCTTCGCGTCCTGCCGACTGAACGTGAATAACGGCGCGTTGCAAGACGCGTTGGAAACCGGCGGTAGGCTGAGGGTCGACGCCGGTGTTGGCGACAAGGTCATCCATTTCTTCATCGAGATACGCGCCGAGTTCCGCGCGAAGACGATCGATGCCGACGTTGCAGGCGTTTAGCACAGCAACGGCTTCCGGGTCTTCGGTCAACGCTAGCAAAAGGTGTTCCAGCGTCGCGTATTCGTGCTTGCGTTCGCTGGCGAGCGCAAGGGCGCGATGCAAGCTGTGCTCAAGATGACGTGAGAGCATAAAAATACCTCAAAAGGAAATATGCCTGACAGATAGTAACACCTTCATGAGGAGCAAGGGAACCTTTTCGATTTATTCCTTCTCAATCGTGCATTGCAAAGGGTGTTGCGCTTTGCGGGCCGCGGCCAAGACTTGCGCAGCTTTCGTTTCCGCGATTTCATAGGTGTACACGCCGCACAAGCCCACGCCGCGCCTGTGGACGTGCATCATGATGCGTGAAGCCTCCTCGCGGGATTTGTTGAAATAAGATTCCAAGACATGCACGACGAAATCCATCGGCGTGTAATCGTCGTTTAACAAAAAGACTTTGTACAACGATGGTTTTTTGGTTTCAGGCTTCGATTTAACGGTTAGCGCCGTTTGCGGGCCCATGCCGTTATCGTCATGGTCGCGTTCGTTTGAAGAGGCAAAAACAGGGTTTATCGGGTGCATGCGTTTCATATAGTACGCCTGTTCACAGACGGCAACGGCATCCAAAAGGGTGACAACCGTAAGAAAATAGGCTTTCATAGCGGTCTTGTGGCTTGCAAACAGGTTGTACATGTTGACCCCAAACATTTTTTCAGGTCCCGTTTTGGCGGGTCAACGCATAGGTTTGCTAGGGGGCTCGTTCAATCCGGCGCACGAAGGCCATGTCGCCATGAGCCGGTTTGCCTTGAAGAGGTTGAGGCTCGACCAAATTTGGTGGGTGGTAAGCCCACAAAACCCCCTTAAGGCGTTGAAAAGCATGGGGTCGTTTGAGAGGCGCTTGAAGGAAGCCCGCGCTTTGGTTCGCTACAGCCCACGAATTCGAGTCACGGATATCGAAGCGCAATTAGGCACCTGCTATACCGTCGATACCATTGTGCGGCTAAAACAGAGGCTGCCTGAAACATTTTTTGTGTGGCTTATGGGGATGGACAACTTGTTAACGGTTGACAGATGGCAGCGCTGGGAAACCCTTTTTCAGCTTGTGCCAATTGCCGTTTTCAGACGGCCTGGCTATGCTCCCGGGCTTGTTCAAAGCAGGGCGGCCCAGAGGTTCGCCTTGTTCCGACACGACGTCTCAGTTTCTGAGCGTTTGCCGTTAATGGACCCGCCAGCCTGGACGGTGCTTGACAACAAGTATAATGCGATGTCGGCGACAAAGATCCGGCGGTCGCGGCAAAAAACCCCTGAAGGAGAGAGTAAAGCTCGTGCCTAAAACAACATCGAACAGCAAAAAAGCGCAAACAAAAAACAAAAAACCCAAAGCCCGTCGCGTGTCGGCAAAAAGCAGGGCTGCACCGAAAAAAACCTTGCCGAAAAACCCTAAGGCCTCGTTGCGGAAGGCATCACCGAAAAAACAGAAAACAGACAGAACAAAAGGTAGCGGACTGCCTGAGCGGTTGCTGGACGCAGCTCTGAAGGTTTTGGATGAACGCAAGACCGAAAACGTTGTGACCATTGATATGCGTGGCCGCAGCCCGCTAACGGATTACATGATTGTCGCCACCGGCCGTTCGTCAAGACAGCTCGCGGCTGTTGCCGGCTATCTGCGCGAAAGCTTTGCGCAAAACGGCTGTGCGCGCGTTCGCATAGAAGGGCTTTCTCAGGGCGACTGGGTATTGGTCGATGCCGGCGATGTCGTTGTGCATCTTTTCCGCCCCGATGTGCGCCGTTATTACGGCGTTGAAGATGTTTGGAGCGCGTCGCGCAGAGGTTTAAGGTGAGAGGCTCGGTCGGCAGGCGCTTCCGGTCGATTTTTGGCGCCGTCGGCTTTGCGCTTATATCCTTATGGGCATCGGGGGCCGTTGCTCAAGGCCATGGATCTTCCAAGGCCGCAAAAAGCCTGTTTTTTCAAAATGTCGATACGGACTGGGCCCACGGATGGCTTGAGGCGATTTTTCGAGGCGCCGCCATGCCTTCCGGCCTGCTGGATGGCGCGACGAATTTGGCAAATCTTGCGGCAGCTTTTCGGGACATTCTTGGCAACCGCCCCGGCAAACCCAAGCAGGTGCGAGGACAGGGCGCAGTTGAACGCCCCTGCCACCATCAGGACCGGTCCGGGGCGCGCCCACCGCGCGTAGGTGGAGCCCATCGATCCGGAAACCGTGGCTGCCATCATCGCCAAGGAGCGGCCCGACGCCCTGCTGCCCACCCTGGGCGGCCAGA
>CAZYPX010000056.1:0-11451 GCA_964649675.1 uncultured Rhodospirillaceae bacterium
GCCTTATGGGCAACACATGCTCCTTCATCCCCGCGCCGTCGGATGCGGCTCCTGTTCCGAATCCGGCCAGTATCGCAAACGAGGGCGAGAGCCCAGCTAAACCCCAAGTTTCTTCAGGAGAAACGCTATGACAGATGAATCGCTCACGCTATCCGAACTTGACGGCGCGCCCGGAGACAACGCCTCCCGCGACGGCACTGCGGCGACGATCAACGACCTTGAGGCCGTTTACGGCATACCGGTCGAAGTCTCGGCTGTTTTAGGCAAAGCGACCATGCAGGTCAGCTCTTTGCTGAAACTTGGCCGCGGCGCCGTCATCGAGCTTGACCGCAAAGTCGGCGAAGCCATTGATATTTATGTCAACAACCGTCTTGTGGCGCGCGGCGAAGTCGTCGTCGTCGAGGACCGTTTGGGCATCACCATGACGGAAATCATCAAGACGGAAAGGAACTGATGGCCGCGCAGGTTTCAAAGCCTTGAAAAAAGATCGAAAGAGATGAACGATGTACGGATATATTTTCAAGAGGCATTAGATGCGTTTACTTATAGTAGGACGGCTTGACGGCCATATCGCCACAGCGGGGCGCATCGCCACCCAGCGGGGCGCCAAGGTCGCGCACATCGACAGCGTCGAAGGCGCGTTGAACGCGCTGCGCAGCGGACATGGCGCGGACCTCATCATGTGCGATGTCGTCATGGATATAGCCGGCCTGATCGGCAGTCTGCGATCCGAACGCATTATCGTCCCCGTCATCGCCTGCGGCATCGGCACCGATGCCAAAGCTGCTGTCCACGCCATCCGCGCGGGCGCGCGCGAATACATCCCCTTGCCGCCCGATGCCGAACTTATCGCGGCCGTCCTTCAGGCCGTCGCCGAGGAAGACATCACGTTCATCGCGCGCGATCCGGTTATGCAGCCCATCGTGCAAATGGCCGAGCGCGTGGCAACCAGCGACGCCTCGGTTCTCATAACCGGCGAATCCGGAACGGGCAAAGAAGTCATGGCCCGCTTCATTCACAGAAAAAGTCGGCGCGTTCACGGCAACTTCGTTTCGCTGAACTGCGCCGCCATTCCCGACAATCTTTTGGAATCCGAGTTGTTCGGCCATGAAAAAGGAGCCTTCACGGGCGCCGTGGCGCGGCGTATCGGCAAGTTCGAGGAGGCCAACGGCGGCACCTTGCTTCTGGACGAAATCAGCGAAATGGATTTGCGCCTTCAGGCAAAGCTCTTGCGCGCCATACAAGAACGCGAAATCGACCGCGTCGGCGGAACGTCCCCGATCAAGATCGACATCCGCCTTCTCGCGACGTCGAACCGGAATCTGGAAGACGAGGTCAAGGCCAAGCGTTTCCGCGAAGACCTTTATTTCCGTCTCAACGTCGTCAACCTGACCATGCCGCCCTTGCGTGACCGCCAGGCCGACATCCAGCCCTTGGCCGAACACTTCATCAAGAAATACAGCGAGGCGAACGGCCTTCCCGTTAAAAAGCTTTCCACGGAAGCCTTGGCCGTTCTTCTTTCCCATTATTGGCGCGGAAACGTCCGCGAGCTTGAAAACGCGATGCACAGGGCCGTGCTGATGTCGCAAGGCGAGGTCATCGACGGCGGGGCCGTAACCCTCTCGGGCCAAAGCATGGCTCCAGAATCCGCGGCTCACGGAAACAACGGTCATGGAGCCGACGTGTCAGCCGCGCACGCGATGTCCGCATCGCTCGTCGGGCGCACCGTGGCCGACGTGGAACGCGATCTTATCATCGACACGCTGCACCACTGCCTCGGCAACAGAACGCACGCCGCCACCATTCTCGGGATTTCCATCCGAACCTTGCGCAACAAGCTCAAGCTCTACAGCGAAACCGGTGTCGCCGTTCCGGCGCCGTCGGGCGAAAGTGAACGGGCTTTTTGACGAGGTGGATTAAGAGCCCATGAGCGATCAGGCAAACGCCACCGTCTCCGACAACGCTTCCGGCATGGATGTGCTGAACGCCATCCTTCGCCGCGGTGAAATTTGGCTTGCCGTCGGCCTTATGATCGTTCTTGGCGTTCTGGTCGTCCCGATTCCGCCCCTTCTGGTCGATATGGGGCTTGCGATCTCCATAACCTTTTCCGTCATCATTTTGATGACCGTCCTGTTCATCGGCAAGCCTTTGGACTTCAGCTCCTTCCCCACCGTTCTTCTGATCTCTACGCTGATCCGGCTTTCGCTTAATCTCAGCACGACTCGCCTGATCCTCACGGGCGGCAACGAAGGCGAGGCGGCGGCGGGCCAAATCGTGCGCGCCTTCGCCAACATGGTGATGGGCGGCGATTTCATCATAGGCCTGATCGTTTTCGCCATATTGACCCTCGTGAATTTCGTCGTGATCACGAAAGGATCGGGCCGCATCGCCGAAGTCGCGGCGCGCTTTACTTTGGACGCGATGCCCGGCAAGCAGATGGCGATCGACGCCGACCTGTCGTCGGGTCTGATCGACGAGACGCAGGCGCGCCTGCGCCGCAAGGAACTTGAGGACGAAAGCAATTTCTTCGGGTCCATGGACGGCTCGGCGAAATTCGTCCGCGGCGATGCCATCGCGGGCCTTGTCATTACGTTCATCAACATCATCGGCGGCATCACGATCGGCGCCTTCCGGCACAACATGCCCATACTGGAAGCCGCCGAAACCTATGTGCGCCTAACGGTGGGCGACGGCCTCGTTACACAGGTTCCGGCGCTTCTGGTTTCGGTCGCTGCGGGCATGCTCGTTTCGAAAACCAGCGTCGGCGGCGGCTCGACGGACAAAGCCCTGTTCAAGCAACTGAGCAACCACCCGAGCGCCCTCGGCTTGACATCGGCGATGCTTATGACGATGGCCGTTATTCCGGGCATGCCGTTTTTTCCCTTCGCGGTTCTTGGCCTGGTGGCGGGTTTAGTGGCGTTTAACCTGACTCGCACGCAGAATGAGCGTCTCGCGGTGGCGGCGGCGCAAACCGAAGCCGCCGAGGCGAAGCCGGCGCCCGTGGCGGAAGAGCCGATCGCGAAATCCCTGTCGATCGACCTCGTCCGCCTCGAACTCGGCTACGCGCTGCTCGGGCTTATCAACACCGAAGCGGGCCAACGCCTCACGGACCAGATCAAAGGCCTTCGCCGCCAGTTGGCGTCCGACATGGGCTTTATCATGCCGCCCGTCCGGATTCAGGACAACCTTCAGCTTCCGCCCAACACTTACATTCTCCGCATCAAGGAGATCGAGGCCGGACGCGGGGAGCTGCGCCCTGGCATGCTGCTCGTCATGGATCCGCGCGGCGATGCCATCGCGCTTCCCGGCGAGGCGACGCAGGAGCCGACCTTCGGCCTTCCCGCGATGTGGACCGACCCCACGTACCGCGAAGAGGCCTTGTTCAAAGGTTACACCGTGGTGGATCCTCCGACGGTCATCACGACGCACCTGACGGAAATCATCAAGGACAACATGGCCGAGATGCTGTCCTACGCCGAAACGCAAAAGCTGCTCGACGAACTCAGCAAAGACCAGCAAAAGCTGGTGGCCGACGTCATCCCCAGTCAAATCGCGCTCAGCGGCCTGCAACGCGTTCTGCAAAACCTTTTGTCCGAGCGCGTCTCGATCCGCGACTTGCCGACCATTCTGGAAGGCGTCGCGGAAGCCGCCGCCGTCACCCGCAATCTCGCAGCGATATCGGAGCACGTTCGCTCGCGCCTTGCGCGGCAGATATCAAGCGCGGCGACGAACGAGATGGGCTACATCCCCTTACTGACTCTTTCGCCCGAATGGGAACAAACGTTTGCGGAATCCCTGATCGGCGAAGGCGAAGACCGCCGACTCGCCATGCCGCCCTCAAACCTTCAGCAGTTTATTACGACGGTTCGCCAAACCTACGACCGCCTCGCGCAGATCGGCGAATCCCCCATCTTGCTTACGACGCCAGGCATCCGCCCCTATGTCCGCTCGATCATGGAACGCTTCAGGCCTTCGACCGTCGTGCTGTCGCAAAACGAAATTTTCCCGAAAGCCAAAATAAAAACGTTGGGACAGGTCTGATATGCGCCTTAAGTCCTTTTATGGCCCCACGATTCCCGACACGATGCGGCTCGTGCGCGAAGCGCTTGGCGAAAACGCGATCATCGTGTCCACGCGCGACGACGAAGCGGGCGGTGTGCGCGTTACGGCCGCGATCGACGACCCTATTCCCTCCAAGGAAGCCTCGGCGCTCGCGCAGGAAATTGACGGAACGGGTTCGCGCGTCATCGAAGTCATCGCCAAGGAGCTGCTCCGTCATCAGGTGCCAAACGCTCTGGCCGAAAGGCTTCTGGCGTCCGCCACACAATACGCAAACGAGGATCCGATCGTCACGCTCGGCGCGGCCTTCAACACGCACCTGAAGTTCCAACCCGTCCTCGAAAGGAACGACGGCAAGCCGCTTTTGCTTGTCGGGCCGCCGGGCGCGGGAAAAACCTTGTGCGCGGCGAAGTTTGCGGTACAGGCCGCGTTAGGAAAAAAACCTGTTTCGGTCGTCAGCACCGACACCGAACGCGCGGGCGGTATCGAACAGTTGGCAGCCTTCACTCGCTTGTTGAACCGCGATCTCACGGAGGTTGAAGACGCGCCATCCTTGCGCGAAGTCATACGGATGCAGCCGCCGCATACCTTCGTCGTCATCGACACGGCCGGCCGCAACCCCTTCCGCGATTATGATCGGCAACTCGTGCGCCCCCTCATCGAGGTCTGCGGCGAAGCCGTTCTTGTCCTTCCCGCCGATATGGATTCCTCCGAAGCCATCGACATGGCGCATGAGTTCCGTTCCCTCGGCGTCACGCGCCTTCTCGTGACGCGTATCGACATGGCGCGGCGTTACGGCAATCTTTTGCGCGTCGCGTTTGAAACGCGCCTGCCCCTCGCTAACCTCAGCGCGACGCACAAAGTCACCGAGTCTCCCTTCCCCGCCAATCCGGTCGCGTTGGCAAAATTGATCTTGCCAGAAGCGGCTGCGACCGTTCAGGATACGTCCATGAAGAAAAAGATGGCCGCGTCATGATCGCGCGTCGTGACAATCAACTGTTGGATGGCGGCGGCCTTGCGTTTGGAGGATGCCCATGACCGATCCGATACCTCTTCACGCGGAACGCGGCAACGCGCCTTTGTCTGCGCTTCGTTGCCCCAACATGATGGCCGTCGCCTCCGGCAAGGGCGGCGTGGGCAAGACGTGGTTCGCCATCACGTTGTGTCAGGCGCTGGCCAAGCGCGGCGCGCGCGTTTTGCTTTTCGACGGCGATCTTGGCCTTGCGAACGTGGACATACAGCTCGGCTTGACTCCGTGCAAGGATTTGGGAAACGTCATTGAGAACCATCTGCCCCTCGCCGAGGCGGTGACCAAATATCCCGAAGGCGGGTTCGATATCCTCGCGGGCCGCTCCGGCTCCGGCGTCCTCGCCTCACTACCCGCTCAAAAGCTGAACGAACTTCGAAGCGACCTTATGGATCTGGCCACGCGCTACGATTTCGTGATTGTCGATCTGGGCGCGGGCGTCGACCGCGCGGTACGCCAACTGGCTGGCCCCGCCGCGATCACCTTCGTCGTCGTGACGGACGAACCGACATCCCTCACGGACGCTTACGCCTACATCAAGCTTACCTATGCGGCCAACCCTTCGGCCGATCTGCGCGTTGTGGTCAATCTGGCCCAAAACACAAGCGACGGGCGCAAAACCTACGAAACGCTCAGCAAGGTGTGCAACGGCTTTTTGCGCAAAAATCCCGCGCTGGCGGGCATAATCCGGCGCGACATGAAAGTCCGCGAGGCGATCCGCACCCAAACGCCGCTCTTGACGCGTTGGCCCGTGTGCGACGCCGCGCGCGATGTCGAAAACGTCGCCGGAACGATCACCGGAATCTGAAAAAGCGGCGAGGAGGCAAAAACGTGGCCAACATCCCTCCCCTGCCCCCGTCCGCCGCCGGAATCTCCGCCATGCTTCAGGCGTTGGCCACAACGGGCGAGCCTGTCGTCCTCGCGGCGGCCATTCAAAGCCTTCCGGAAAAGTTCGCCTCGCTGACCCGCCCCGTTCAGGTCAACGGCTTTCCTCTGGCCGTAACGGAAAACGGTCTTGTCTCGTTGCGCACATCGGCGGGCGACCTGCTTCTTCAATTGATGAAACCGCCCGACACCGCCGCCGCTTCCCTGAAAGAATTGATCACGCCTTTTATCCAGAACCAAAAACCTGTCGCGCTGATGTTGCACCCCGGAAACCCGCCGACCGAAGCCTTGGCCACGTTGCCTCCCTTGAACGCCGCCCTCACATCCCCGTCTGCGGCGCAAGGCGCAGCGCAACCCTTGGGCATAACGGCCACGCCGCAGCATCCCCCGCTTGTGTTGGGAGAAACGGTCACGGCCACGGTTTTGCCGCAAGACATCGGCGGCTCGTTGGCATCGTCCCTCGGCGCCGAAACGCTGAATCGCCTTGGCTCGGCGAGTTTCGCGGGCAAGCTGCTTGCGCAAACGTCCTCGTCGAGCAGCATAACCGGATGGAGCCGTTTTTTCGCGGCGCCCCTTAATATGGACGCGCTCGGCGGCTTCTTGAAAAACGCGTCCGTATCCTCATTAAAGGATGCCCTCAAAAGCTTCATCGCTGATACGCGCACGGACGCGCCCGCGCCGCCGTTCTCGGCTACCGAAGCAGGCAAAGCGGCCGCCTCGCCCTATGACGCGCTCAAACCGGGCATGGAATACCGCATTCGCGTCGACGCTTTTCTTCGATCGGGCGAGACCGCCTTACCGTTGGAAACGCCGGACAAGATCATCGCCACCGTGACGGGCAAAGGCCCGGACGGCCAGCTCGTCATCAACGCGGGGGGCAAGTCGCTTTACATCCGTGAAGTCAGCGACGCCCCTGTCGGCTCAAGGCTGCGCATTACGCTCTTGCCGCCGTTGGCCGAACATAGCGCCATGCCTCAACAGGCGGCGGGCCATGAATCGCACGCCTTATACAGGCTCGTGGCGGCTCTTGCGGAGATTCAACCTCAACTCGCACGACAAATTTTACAAAACGTCATGCCGCAACCCAACGCTCAGCTTCCTTCGGCGCTATTGTTTTTCTTCAACGCGCTCAATCAGGGCGGCGTGTCGGCATGGCTGGGCAGCGAGACGATCGAACGTCTGGCGCGGGCCAACAAGCTTGATCTTGTCGCCGGCCTCGCCGATGAAATGCAGGCGGCCATGGGTGCCGCCCGCGATCCCGCCGTCGGCCAATGGCGCTCATGGCCATTGCCGATCTACGACGGCCAGCAATTCCAGCTTCTCTATCTTTACGTGCGTCGCGACCGCGACCGCAAGCATGAGGGAGAAGGCTACCCCGTGTCGCCGCAAACGCGCTTTATCGTCACGATGAACATGACACGCCTTGGCCCGATGCAAGTCGACGGCCTGTCGCAGAAAAAACAGCTCGACCTCGTTCTGCGCAGCGAACGCCCTTTGCCTGCGCACCTGCCGAACGAACTGCGCGCGACCTATATCAAAACCATGGAAGCCCTCGGACTCGCCGGCAGCCTCCACTTCCAAACGGGCAAACAAAACTGGGTGGCGGTACAGCGCGTGGCGGAGTCGGCGGGGATGGTGACGTAAATAACGTGGAAACAACGAAGGGGACGCAATAAAAAAGCCAAACCGATTGCCCGCTTTTTCGACAATCCACGCTTTTTTGCGTTCTGATTGCGGTGTGCTGTTGCGTTGCTTCACAACTCTATTAACGCAGATTGACATAGCACCTGTGGAGCGCAAGCATAAGACAACGTTCAACTCTTTTACATAGGAGCGCGCAGTGAAAGCATCAAGCGTTGTAAAAATATCAACAATATTAAGCACGGCAGTTTTTCTATCGGGATGCGCGAGCATTATCGAGGGACGTTCACAGGAAATTATGGTCAACACCAACCCACCGGAATGCACATGCTCCCTTGTGCGTAATAATTTACCTCTCGGCACCGTATCGCCCACGCCCGGCACAATTTATATCGAAAAGACGAAACATGACATTGTCATTACATGCAAAAAAGACGGATATGAAGACGCAACATATATCAATAAATCAGGCTCCGCTGGCGCGACGTTCGGCAATATTGTCGCAGGAGGTCTGATCGGCTGGGGAGTGGACAGCGCGACTGGAGCAGACAACAAGTACGACAGCCCAGTGAACCTAACGTTGGCAAAAAAATAGATAACGATGGGGGAGCAACAGAAAGCCAAACCGATTGCCCGCTTTTTCGACAATCCACGCTTTTTTTGTTGCGCCTCTGTTGTTTAATAACTGTAATACAACAACCGCCATTCAGGACGGTTTTCTTTTCGATCCGGCGAAAACCGAGTGGACGTAGCCAGAACGAAAGAAAATTGATCCGGAATAACGCTAATTTAATTGAATTTCCCAACTCTTTGTGTATTATCTTTTCATTATGAACACTCTGTCGCGTATCATCTCTCTCCGTCTGCGACGCGCCAGTTAGGCGCACACATCCGTTTACCCAAATTTCATCTACTTTTCTGACAACAGCGTAATTCGAAGCGTTGCAGAATTGTTTTTATTCATCACTTTAATTCTTCCGGCGCACCCCGGCATGGAAGTGACTCCGGATGTTTTGCGCAGCCAGCGCTCTATCGTCGTCGACCAAGCCGAGAACCGGAAACACGCGCAAAAGGCGCTTTTGCAAATGCTCATACGTTAACGGCGGTACGAAAACGTCCTCTGACGGCGCAAAGTAGACGAATGCGTCCTAAAAGGCCCTGATTTCGGGAATCTTTTTTCCTAATCGCCCGTTTTTCCGACAGTGTTTCGGGCTGAAAAGACATGAACGCCCAAAAAAAGGAAGAAAGCCTACTTTTTCCTCGCCTTTCTCATTTTGCGCTCGTGGGCCACGCTTCCGACCTCATCCATATAAAGCGTTTCCTGACGCAACTGCTCAAGACGCTCTTCCTCAAGGCGGTTGGATTCGGCGATCTCGTACCGCTTCTGCCCTTCGAACAATTCGGCCAGCTTTTCGCGCGCGATGTTCACGGCTTTCGCCGCCGTTTCCCGTTGCCGCTCCAACTCCTGCGCGCGTTTTATGGACCATTTTATAAACTCGCCGTACGTCACGGCCAATTCCGGATCTTTTTGCGCCGCAAGCCTTTCCTTTTCCTGGCGTTGTTCGTGTTCGGCGATTTCGCGCGTGATCGCCTCCAGCCGCAACTGCAGCTTGGCCAGAAGCATGCGCTGTTCATCGACCTGCGTTTTCTGGAGCTTGATAAGCGTGGCAAGGGATTTCATGAGGTTTTACGCGCCATTATGGACACGTCGCGCCGAGTATTTCCGCCAGCTTGGCGTATCCCCCCGCAATCGTGTCGTTGTCCGACTTGCCTTGGCGCAAGAACTCCTCGATCGGGCCATAATAGGCCATAGCTTCGTCGACCTCCTTATTCGTGCCCTTGCGGTACGCGCCCAGACGGATCATTTCCGCCATGTTCTCATATTCGGATAAATGCTTGCGTGCGGCGTTCACAAGCTCGTTCTCCGCGTCCGTGTTGCATGCGGGCATCGTCCGCGAAACGCTGCGCAGGATATTGATGGCGGGATAACGCCCGCGCTCGGCGATCGCGCGGTCCAAAACGATATGGCCGTCCAAAATGCCGCGCACAGCGTCCGCGATAGGCTCGTTATGGTCGTCGCCATCCACCAAAACCGTGAAAAGGCCGGTTATACTGCCCTTGCCGTCAGCTCCCGGGCCAGCGCGCTCCAAAAGGCGAGGCATTTCGGCAAACGTCGTCGGCGGATATCCTTTCGTCGTGGGAGGCTCTCCGGCCGCAAGCCCGATTTCACGTTGCGACATGGCGAAACGCGTCACGCTGTCCATCAGGCACAGGACATTTTCTCCCAAATCGCGAAAATACTCGGCGACGGCAAGCGTCATATACGCGGCCTGCCGACGCATGAGCGGCGCTTCGTCCGACGTGGCGACGACAATTACGCTGCGCGCCAAGCCTTCAGGCCCAAGATCGTCATGGATAAATTCCTGCACTTCGCGGCCTCGCTCGCCGATCAGCCCGATCACGGACACATCCGCCGAGGTATAGCGCGCGATCATCGACATCAAAATCGACTTGCCGACACCCGATCCTGCAAAGATGCCCATACGCTGGCCGCTGCAGCACGTCAGAAAAGTGTTGATGGCGCGTACGCCGAGATCAAGCTTGCCGCCGACGCGCTGGCGCATATGCGCGGGCGGCGGCGTGTTGCGGATCGCATGGGGGCTGTCGCCCAACGGCAAGGGCGGGCCGCCGTCGATCGGCTCCCCCATCGCGTTGATGACGCGACCGAGCCAAGCCTGCGTGGGCGATATCGTCGGCTGCGCGTCGGCGACTTCGGCCTTGCACCCCAGCCCGATTCCGTCGAGCGAACTGAACGGCAAAAGAAGCGCGCAGTCGTCGCGAAAACCGACAACCTCGCAAATGACGCGCCGACCGCCACGCGCCAGGACATGGCAGCGTCCGCCAACCGTTAAATGGCGTTCGATTCCCGAAACCTCAACCAAAAGGCCCTGAACTCCGGTCACGCGCCCGAACACCTGCGTGGGCGGGATGGCGTCAATTTCGGCGATGATTCGATTCGGCTCGATGGACATAGTCTTGTGGCGCTCCTGAACACATACACGCTAACAGCATGGATTTAAAAGAGAAATGCTTTTTTGGTTAAATTTTTATTGCCGTTAACAAAGTTTACTTTTTTTTAAACGTTTTTGGCAGAATGTTGTAAACTAAGGTTAACGCGAAGGGAAATGCGAAGCTTTCCTTTCGTTATTTCTTATGCGTCAAGTACATAACAGCCCCCCACTTTAGATCAATCGAGGCCACAACATGCGCGTTTTGCTCGTAGAAGACGATATCTCCGTTGCGAAAAGTATTGAGCTTATGCTGCAAGCAGAAGGGTTTATCGTAGATACCACAGATTTAGGCGAAGACGGTCTTGAGATCGGAAAGCTCTATGATTACGACATTATCATACTTGACCTGATGCTTCCGGATATTGACGGCTATGAGGTTCTTCGCCGTTTAAGAGCCGCGCGCGTCACCACGCCGATCTTGATTCTTTCGGGCCTTTCGGAACTTGACAATAAAATCAAAGGCCTCGGCTTCGGCGCCGACGACTATCTGACAAAACCTTTCGATCGGCGTGAGCTTGTCGCACGCATTCACGCCATTATTCGCCGCAGCAAGGGCCATTCCGACAGCGTCATCCGCACCGGCAAGCTGACGGTCAATCTGGATGCCCGCACGGTTGAAGTCGATGGCAAGCCTTTGCATCTGACAGGCAAAGAATACGGAATCCTCGAGCTTCTGAGCCTGCGCAAAGGCACAACTCTGACCAAGGAAATGTTCCTGAACCACCTTTACGGCGGCATGGACGAGCCGGAACTCAAGATCATCGACGT
>CAZYPX010000057.1:0-11302 GCA_964649675.1 uncultured Rhodospirillaceae bacterium
GAACCTCCGACCCCGTCCTTACCAAGGACGTGCTCTACCCCTGAGCTACGGCAGCCTATATAAAGGTTCGCGACTCTTGCCACACACTGGCCGTCAGCGCAAGCCATACGGAACTCTTTTCGTCAGTATTCCGATCCTTCCGGAAGCCACGCGCCATTGCCCCCCACGCGGTACGTAACGCGCGTTAGCTCCTTATGGTTCCAGGCCGATCGAACGCCAATAGTTAACAAGGCCGGCTTGATAAACGGATCATAGCCCTCGACATTTACCCTGAAATCGGGGTTGTTTTCCCAGTCCCTCGTATAAATGACCCGGTTTTCATAAACCATCTCAAACCTGAATTCGAGATTGTCTTCGATATTCAGCCCCACCGCTTTTCCGCTCGTCGCGACCACGCCCCCTTGGTCATGAGGAAGAACGTTTACCTGCAAGAAAACGTAATTTGATTCCTCCGGATATCGCTTATGAACCTCATTCCCTGAGGCAAAGATCGCTTCACGGCCTATACCGCGAATGGCGCCCAGATACGTCACGCCGACCGTTTTCTTATCGGGAACGCGCAAAACCATAAACCCATAACGGTCCAGACTCGATACAGGAAATATCTGCAGAACCTCGTCGGAGGGCTGAATATCGGGCGGCGGAAAGGGATCCCCGTAACGCGCTTTGGGATTCCAGTGCATAAAGGCAAAATAAGGCATTTTTTCATGCAAGGCGACAATGCGTATTTTTTTCGCCTTGCGGATTTCCTCGACAATGCGCGGCTCCATCAAGAGCCAGTCATACGGCCACCTTTGGGCATAATACAGATCCGGCAACGCACGAAAACCGCTGTACATAAGAAGGTTAAAGCAGATCACAAGATTCGTAAGCGCCACAAAAACGATCACGACCCACCTGACCTCGTTCCAGATCGCCCTACGGATATAACCGAAGCTGAAAACGGCGGCGGGCGCGGCGCAAATCAGATAAAACGTAAAATAGGTGGCCGTTCCCTCCATATAAAGCGTGCTGAACGACCACAACAGCAGCCAAACCGGCGGCGTGATCGCTATAAGGAAAAACAGGCCGCGTAGGGCGAATTTTTGCTTGAGCGCAAGCCGCGCCTGAAGCGGCCACAGCAACCACACAAACGCCGACCAAAGGCTAAATTCGACAAAGCGCACCGACACCGGAAGCGTGATGCCGACGAAGCGATAGCCCAAGTGATAAAATTTTGGATCAGGATCGATAAGGGGCCTTAACAAGGGATCAAAAACGGCGTTCAGCATATTATTGAAGCGCTGGCGATCGTTGGCCACAGGCCAGGTGTTCAAATCGGCAATCGGCGCAAAAATCATTTGCGAAACGTAAATGAGTAAATTCTGAAAGGCTCCGCGCAAGTTCGCCGACAAATTGAAAACCTCGCGCTCGAATTCCCCGAAGAAATAGAAACGCCCCGACGAAGCATAATTGTAAAAAAGGAACGGCACGATCAACGTGACAAGCATCGCCGAACAAACCAAGCCCGTTCGCCAGCCGACCGCTTCCAACCATCTTGCCATTCTTTCGGGCTTTTGCCGAACGTGCCACGCCGCAAGCCCCAGAGCCGCAACAATGATGGGCGACAGGAAAATAATGTGGAGCTTTGTCCCAACGCTTAGGCCTAGCGCCACGGCGGCAAAAAGAAGATAAACATGGCGGCCGTCCACAAGCCATCGCCACCCCATATAAAGGCAGAGCATAAAAGCTGCGGCAGCAAGAATTTCATCATTGGTCGATGTGGCCTGAGCTAAAATGCTCGGCGTCAAGCCAACCAGCCATGCCGCGAAAAAAGCAACCAGCCTCTCCGCGCCAAGTTCGCGCGCGAACCGATAGGTCGCGTAAACAACAACATACCATGTCACAAGCGAAGGAAGGCTGTGGGCGGTTCCGGGCAAGCCGTAAAGCACGAACGGAACATAAAGCGCCACGCCATTTAAAGGATAGAAGGTTAAACGGTTGTCAAAGGACCTGAAGGGATGAAGAAAGCTGTCATGGCTGACGTACCAGAAGGCGCGCGGAAGCCTGTAGATCATGGAATCGGCGTTATCGGGAAAAACGCTCAAGCCAATGGCGATGCTCGACAAAGCGACGAAGGCAAAAGAAAAACCTAAAAACGCGTAAAGATAACGTCGAAGCTTGGGGTTCCCTATACTCCCCCACTCAAGGCAAGGCATGACAAGCAACGGCTTCCTTGCCCTAAGTTTTCCGACATAAAGAAAAAGGGCCACAAGCAAGGCCATCGCGGCCATAGAAATTGGCACATAATACGCAAGGCTTCCCAGAACCTTCGGCAAGCTTGCCATATGACCGGCGAACACGAGGCTGGTCCAAAGCAATATATAGACCGCAAAAGGCCCATCACGCCAAGGCAACCCGATCCGTCTGCAAAACCACAAAACGGCCCCGCCCATGACAAAAACATGAATCAAGGCAGCAAGTGTCATCCATACATCGAACACGCAGGAAACCCCTTATCTCTTCTGTGTTTTTGCCAAGGAACTATGCGCGGAAGCGCGAATCTGAGAGAGGCAAGAATGCCATCTTCCCGAGGAAAGGCAATCCGCTTTAGGCTAAAATGCCTCTTTTTCGGGTTATCAACACCATACGGTCACAGTTGCGCCACGATCAATCTTTACGCTAAAGTCCGGCGGCGCGAGGAACCCGTGGCCATGAACGCAAGTACAGCAAGCCTCGGACAGTTGGCGCACCATGATAAGGATTATTCCTGCAACCTCACGAGGTCATACATGATTCGCAAAACACTATTGGGCGCGATAGCTTTGACATTGCTCCTGCCCGCCTGCCAGCAAACCCAAAATTGGGGCGGCGGCGAAACGTTCGGAACTTTAGGCGGCGCGGCCGCAGGTGGCTTGATCGGCAGCCAGATCGGCAAAGGCTCGGGCAAGGCGGCGGCAACGCTGACCGGCGTCCTTTTGGGCGGTTTTCTTGGCAACCGTATGGGCGCCATTGTCGACGAAGGCGATCGCGCAGCGGCGGGACGGGCGGAGCACAGGGCCTACACGGCCCCGATCGGCCAACAGATCACATGGAACAACCCGAACAACGGCAACTCAGGCGTTATCATCCCCGTGCGCGACGGATATGATCAGGCCGGGGCCTATTGCCGCGAATTCCAACAAACGATCACGGTCGGCGGACAAAGGCAACAAGGCTTCGGACGGGCCTGCCAACAACCTGACGGTTCGTGGAAAATTGTTCAGTAAAAGAGTCTGAGGGGCCAGGTATCGGGACACGCATTTTCGATACCTGCTCCCTTACGCCGAGAGCACGAAATGGCCGATCCTTACCAGACTCTTGGGATAAGCAAAAACGCCAGCGCGGCGGAAATCAAAAGCGCTTATCGAAAGCTCGCAAAAAAATATCACCCCGACATCAACCCCGGCCATAAAGACATTGAGCAGAAGTTCAAGGAGATTACTGCGGCATATGATCTTCTCTCCGACGCGGCAAAGCGCGCGCGTTATGACCGAGGCGAAATCGACGAAATGGGGAATGAACGGGGCTTTAAGCGCGGGGCCGGTCCTTTTGGAACGCACTCGCGCACCTACCGCCATTCATCCGACGAGGACGTTTTCGGAGGATTCAGCGCCGAGGACATTTTTTCAGAGTTTTTCGGGCGCGGGCGTGGAGCGAGCCGAAGCCCCCCCCAGCGTGGAAGCGACATTACTTACGCGATGAACATTCCGTTTGTCGATGCCTGTCTTGGCGGTAAAAAACGTTTTTCGCTGTCAAACCTGAAAACGGTTGACGTGCACATCCCCCCCGGATCCAACGATGGCGACAAACTCCGGTTGCGGGGACAGGGCATGACGGGTTCCGGCGGTTCCGGCGACGCAATCATCGAAATACATGTGGAGCCGCACGTTTTCTTCGTCCGCAAAGATCACGACATCCATCTTGAAGTCCCCGTAAGCCTTTCGGAAGCCGTTTTAGGGGCGAACATTCGCGTTCCGACGCTTGACGGTTACGTCTCCGTCAAGGTTCCAAAAGCCTCCAACACAGGCGCCGTTCTGCGCCTAAAGGGCAAAGGGGTGCCAAAGCCTCTCGGCGAACCGGGCGACATGTTCGTAAAGCTAAAGATCGTTCTACCTGATCCGGTTCCCGAAAGCCTTGTCGATGCGCTGGAAAAATGGGCCAGAAAAAATCCCTACGATCCGCGCAAAAAGCTGGGCTGGTGATCTTGGAATCACCAAGACCGCAGCCAAAGCCCCTCCCTGTTATTATCGCGAATAGAACTCGATAACGAGGTTCGGCTCCATTTGCACGGGATACGGCACATCGCCCATAGCGGGCGCGCGGGTAAACGTTCCCTGCATTTCCTTGTGATCAACCGTAATGTAGTCCGGCACGTCGCGTTCAGCCAATTCAGCAGCAGCCATGACGCTTGCGAATTGCTTGGCCTTGCCCCGCACTTCGACCGTGTCGCCGTCTTTCACTTGATATGAGGGAATGTTAACCTTCTTGCCGTTGACAAGAATATGGCCGTGGCTCACCAGCTGACGGGAACCAAACACAGTCGCGGAAAATTTCATGCGATAAACGACAGCATCCAAACGACGCTCCAAAAGTTGAATCAAGTTTTCGCCGCTATCGCCGCGTCGGCGGATGGCTTCTTGATAATACCGGCGGAACTGCCTCTCCCCGACGTTCCCGTAGTAGCCGCGCAATCTTTGCTTCGCGAGCAGCTGCACCCCGTAATCCGATGGCTTGCTGCGGCGTTGGCCGTGCTGGCCCGGGCGGTAATCCCGCTTGTTGATAGGGCTCTTGGGGCGGCCCCACAGGTTGACGCCCAAGCGTCGGTCTATTTTATGTTTAGATTCAAGGCGTTTCGTCATAATCTTATGGTCCTTCTTTATTATACGCTGCGCTCCATTCGCTTGGCTTATACGCAGCTTCGTTGTCCTGATAGTTCTTCGCCTTCAAGAAAAAAGGCAAAGACGGGATGCCCCACACGAGACACCCTCTTTTTCAGGAATGGCCGGACTTATAGCGAGCCGAACGGATCGAGTCAAACGCTCGACATACGCCCGTTAACCAATCTGGCTCAGGCTATTACGGCAAGCCCCCACAGGGCTAAAAGCCCCACGGCGATACGATACCATGCAAAGGGAGCAAACCCATGCTTACCTATAAAACCTATGAACGTTTTCACGACAAACAGCGCCGATAGAAACGCCACAATAAATCCCAAAAGTATCATTAAGGCATCGGCTTTGTTAAGCATGCTGTAGTTCTTATAGATGTCATAAGCCGTTGCGCCCAACATCGTCGGGATAGCCAAAAAGAAAGAAAATTCGGCTGCCGCGCGGCGCTCAACTTTTAAGATCAGAGCCCCCATGATTGTCGCGCCAGCGCGAGAAACGCCCGGAATCATCGCCAGACATTGCAGAAAACCTATTCCCAGAGCGGTTTTAAACGGCATCTTCTCGATATAGCTGATTTTGGGCTTGGGAGCGTATTTCTCAATAAGGAGGATGGCTATGCCCCCGAGCACGAGCGAAACAGCAACCACGCGGGGATTAAACAAGACGTTTTTGATGTAATCATGCGCGAAAAACCCTATCACCATGGCCGGCAAAAAGGCGACCGTAACCGCCGTAATAAATCGCTGCGATCCCTTATCTTCAGGGGCGGAAACAACAACGTGCCACAGCCTTTTAAAATATACGGCAACCACAGCCAAAATGGCCCCCAGTTGAATCACGATCTCGAAAACATGCCCGGGAGGACCCTCAAATTTCAAAAGCTCCCCCATCAGAAGCAAGTGGCCCGTTGAAGAAACGGGCAAAAACTCCGTAAGGCCTTCGACAAGACCTAGAATAACAACATTAAGCCATTCGGAAAGCATGGGCGAATCTCGGAAGGTTTGTAGAAGATGGTGGAACCTACACTTTTTGTATGTCATTTACCATAACGTTTTAGCGTTTTCGCCGAATATGTGGCTTTTCACCCCTCTATTTGACCCCATAAATCAATCGTGTAGAGTATTGGCGTTTCAAGCAAACAATAACGGGAAACATTCATGAATCATGATGTCGCGGCTGCGCCTCTGGTTGGCAAGCTATTAGAGGGAAAACGGGGCCTGATTATGGGCGTGGCGAACGACCGTTCGCTGTCGTGGGGTATCGCGCAAGTCGCGGCGGCCCATGGCGCTGAGCTGGCTTTCACCTATCAGGGCGACGCTCTTTTGAAGCGCGTAAAACCCCTCGCCGAATCGGTCAAAGCGCCGATTCTTTTGCCTTGCGATGTAACCGACGAAGCCAGCATTGACGCGCTGTTCGCCGCGATCAAGGAGAAGTGGAGCGGACTCGACTTTCTCGTCCACGGCATCGCCTTTTCCGATAAGAAAGAGCTCGACGGGCATTACGTCGACACGACGCGCGAGAACTTCCTGCGCACGATGGAAATCTCCTGTTATTCGTTCACGGCTCTCGCGCGGCGCGCCGTGCCGTTGATGTCGAACGGCGGCAGCCTGTTATCGCTCAGCTACATTGGCGCCGAACGCGTCATCCCGCACTATAACGTCATGGGCGTCGCCAAAGCCGCCCTTGAGGCCAGCGTGCGCTATCTGGCTGTCGACCTTGGCGACAAAAACATCCGCGTCAACGCCATATCGGCGGGCCCCATTAAAACGTTGGCGGCCAGCGGCATCGGCGATTTCCGTTACATTATGCGCTGGAACGAAATTAACGCGCCCCTTAAACGCAACGTGTCGATTCTCGACGTCGGGCATAGCGCACTCTACTTGCTCAGCGGTCTTGGTTCCGGCGTAACGGGCGAAGTTCTTTACGTCGATGCAGGTTACCACAGCATCGGGATGATGGCCGTGGAGGAAGCCAAGGCCATAGAGGACCTCATGAAAAGCTTTGTTGAAAACACCTCGGGCAGCTGATTCCTATGGCCAGCAATTCTTTCGGCGAAATTTTCCGTTTCACCACATGGGGCGAAAGCCACGGTCCGGCGATCGGCGTCGTCATCGACGGCTGCCCTCCCCTGCTGCCCCTCACCGAAGCCGACATCCAGCCGTACCTCGACAAACGCAAGCCCGGACAGTCCAGGTTCGTGACGCAACGGCGCGAAAGCGATGTCGTTAAAATTCTATCCGGCACGTTCGAAGGCATGACGACGGGCGCGCCGATCAGCATGATCATTGAGAATACCGACACGCGTTCAAAAGATTATGATGCAATCAAGGACAAGTTTCGCCCCGGACATGCCGACTTCACCTATCACGCCAAATACGGCATTCGGGATTATCGTGGCGGCGGCAGATCTTCGGCGCGCGAAACGACGTGCCGTGTGGCGGCGGGGGCCGTAGCGCGCAAAATCCTTGGAAGCCATATCGTCATTCAAGGCGCGGTCATTCAAATAGGGGCAAAAAAGATTGACCGCGCAAAATGGAGCTGGCCAGAAATCGGCAACAATCCCTTTTTCTGCCCGGATCCGGATACCGCTCTGGATTGGGCGCAATACATTGAAAGGATTCGCAAAGAAGGTTCTTCCGTGGGAGCCATCGTCGAAATCGTTGCGTCCGGCGCACCCGCCGGATTGGGCGACCCTGTCTACGGAAAACTCGACTCCGCGCTGGCGGCGGCAATGATGTCGATTAACGCCGTCAAAGGGATCGAAATTGGGGATGGTTTCAGCGTGGCTTCACAAACAGGCCTTGAAAACGGCGATGATATAAGGCTCGACGAACACGGAAAGCCTGTCTTTTCGTCCAACAGCGCCGGAGGACTTCTTGGCGGCATTTCGACAGGCCAGGACATTATCGTCAGATTCGCCGTAAAGCCCACAAGCTCGATCCCTCATGATAAAAAGACCATCGACACTTTTGGCCATGAGACAAGCATTCGCACCGAAGGACGGCACGACCCATGTGTCGGCATGCGCGCGGTCCCTGTGGGAGAGGCTATGATGGCCTGCGTTTTGGCCGATGCCGCGTTGCGTCAGCGCACGATTCTTTCAAATTAACCTTTTCTCTTGGTATTGTCTTTCTTGACTGGTTTGGGTTATCCTTTTCTTCGGAAAGGGAGGCGGCAGACATGGTCCTACCGGATGCGCAAAAACCATCATATGATGAATGGATGTATTGGTCGCAAGTCGTCATCGACCGTTTGGCCACGATCGTACACATCTACAACAAGCCCCCTTTTCCCGATGTTTTCATGCCCAGCAACGAACGTCAGTTCAAGATGTCGATGACGGTCGACATCTTGCGCCGCCTGCACGCCTTGACGGATGAGAACGATCTTCGCCTTCCGCACGACCTGGACTCACAGGGCAAACGGGAGGAAACCGTTATCAAAGATATACAGCCGGTTTTCCATGATGTTTTGCGGCGGCTTCCGGCTTGGTCGGGCGATATGCAGCTGCTGCTTAAATCGCCGTGGTACGATAAATGCGCGGGAAAAACGGCCTCTGAGTTGTTCAGGGGGCCTGAAGACCATCTTGCCCAAGGCATCGGGAGCGGCATGCCTGATCACGGACGGTTGCCCGAGGTTCTCCGCGACCTTATTGAAAGGGAAATCATAGGCTCGACGCGCGCGCTGTTCGAGGACAGGCCGCCCGCAGGCCAAGAACCTTTGCGGCGCGACGAGCTGGCGCGCCACTGGGGCCGCCGCAATGGCTCTTTCCTGCAATCCGCCGGAAGGGTAGATTAACTCGGCGTGGTGCGCGATATCGCCCTAAGCGACGGTCGGCTCCGTGAAGTTGAACGTTTGTGCTTTCAGGCGTTTTTCATTTTTAGATGTTTGGGGAATTTTGAATGGTCACAACGTACAGCCAACGCGCTCCGTTTAACGATTGGTGGTATTGGTCCGAGTGCCTTGTCAAGCGTTTCCGCACGATTGCCGAAATCTACAAAGAAAACGGCGAAATAGAACGCAGCGAGCAGGCCGGCGCGTGGGCCAAGAAGCTCAAGGACAATTGCATGGTGCCGGTCATGGCCGCCCGCAAAGGCATGAAGACCGACGAGGAAAAAGCCAACGTCAAAACATTGGAAGAAGAATCCATCGTCGCCGCAGCCATGATGTTTCGTGAAATTCTCGCGAACCTTCCTTTTATATCGAGCGCCATTCAGGACTTTCTTTACGTCGACTGGCGTGAATGCAAATGGGAAGAAGAAAACGATGAAGGCGAAGAATTCGATGAAGTGACCGGTTTGCCCATCAAAAAGAAGAAAAAAAGCGTCGGCGACCAACGCATAACTGAGCTTTTCTGGGGGCCCAAAGCCCGTCAGGACGAAGGCATACGCAGCGGCAAGGTCGAAGACGGCGGCTTGCCGGGCATTTTGTACAACCTTCTGGCGGCCGAACGCTCATCGTCGAACCGATCACCGACCGATTATGGTCAGGTGCTTCAAGCGTCCGCCGTCCAGCAGTACATCGCCACAAACGCCCAGAAGTGGGAAAAAGCGGGCATCAAAATGAACATGAAGCCCCCGGGGTCAATTTAGGCGATCGGTCTTTCCGCACTCACGATGTTTCCTTTTGGGCAATTTGCCGCTAATGTCATGACGCTGCGCTTCCACTGTTGGATTGACCTCACATATACGCAAACAGGATCCCCTCTCGTTCTATCGCCATGCAAGATTCGCCTTCGCCAAAATTCGACCCCTCCATTGAGATCCATGGACCTGAAGATTTCGTCGGCATGCGCCGCGCTGGACGGCTGGCTGCGGAAGTGCTGGACTTCATAACACCCTATGTCCAGCCGGGTGTTACAACAGGTGAACTTGACGCCTTGTGCGACCAGTACACTCAGGATCATGGAGCAACTTCAGCACCTATGGGTTACCGAGGCTACCCGAAAGCCACCTGCATTTCCCCGAACCATATCGTGTGTCACGGCATCCCGGGCGATAAACGGCTCGAATACGGTGACATCGTCAATATCGATATCACGGTCATTCTCGATGGCTGGTATGGCGACACAAGCCGCATGTATTATGTTGGGGACTCCATAAGCCTGAAGGCCAAACGCCTCGTCGACGTAACGTATGAAGCCCTGATGAAGGGCATCGCAGAGGTCAAACCCGGCGCAACTCTGGGAGACATAGGCCATGCGATCCAGACTTACGCCGAATCCGCCAATTTCTCTGTCGTGCGCGATTTTTGCGGTCACGGCTTGGGGAAGATCTTCCACACCGCGCCTTCCGTCCTGCATTACGGCAAGCCCGGCATGGGCGATGTGATGCGACCGGGCATGTTCTTCACCATCGAGCCGATGATCAACGCAGGCCGTCACGAAATCAAAGTGCTCCAAGACGGATGGACCGCCGTGACACGCGACAAATCGCTTTCCGCGCAATTTGAACATTCCATAGGCGTGACGGAAACGGGCTGCGAAATATTTACGCTATCGCCGATGGGCTATACCAAACCGCCTTATGGATCTCCCCAGACAACCTGATGCCAAACTCGCCGTCTCTCGAAAAACCCCACTATGCAGGTCACCGCCAACGGTTGCGCGAGCGGTTGTTTCAGGCGGGAGCGGACGCATTGCAGGATTATGAGCTCCTCGAAGTCCTGTTATTCGCCGCCATTCCGCGACGGGACGTTAAACCTCTTGCCAAGCTGCTTTTGAGTGAGTTCAAAGACTTATGGTGCCTTGTCAACGCAAAGCCTGAACGCCTCGTGGCTTTTGGCCTGAGCGAAGGGGCTGTGTCTCTTCTTCTCGCGACGGGGGCAATCGCTTTGCGCGCCCAACAAAAGACCATTTTCAACAAGCCTTTTCTCGGAAACTGGGAGCGTATCGTCGCGTATTGCCGTTCTGCGATGGGCCACGAAACAAAGGAGCAGTTTCGCCTTCTTTTCCTTGATCGCAAGAACCATCTTTTAGCCGAAGAAGTCCACCAGCGCGGCACCATCGACCACACACCCGTTTATCCCCGCGAAGTCGTGCAGCGCGCGCTGGAGGTCGGGGCTGGCGCCATTATCCTTGTCCATAACCACCCAAGCGGCGACGTCAGCCCCAGCAAAGCCGATATTGAGATGACGCGCGCCATAGCGAAGGCTTGCCAGCCGCTCGATATAGTTCTTCATGATCACATCATCGTCAGCAGCGGCGATGCGGCAAGCTTTAAGGGCCTAGGGCTTCTTTAACCCCAAGCTGGCCTGAAAAAGTACCAACCAAGACCAAGGGTGAAGACCAAACACCCATATGCGGCGTGTTCAATGGTAACCCTTTTAAGCGAACGGTGTTCCCCGTAACTCATGGCAAAGAGAACGCCCCCCAATGCCGACAGGACCGGCGC
>CAZYPX010000058.1:0-10713 GCA_964649675.1 uncultured Rhodospirillaceae bacterium
GCTTGGCTTCGCGTGAGCGTCAACGCCGACGGGATTGAGCCAATGAATGACCAATTGAGTGTTGGCTTGTTTTTAGGGTGAAGCAGAAGCAGATCCATCACACGGCCCTCAAGACAAGATTTAATGAACAAGCCGCAGTTTGCGGCACAGGCGCAGAAGACGTCCCCGAACGAATCCGTATATATTGAAAGGACGCGAAATGCGCTGGATCGAGTACGACGCAATCGCCTGCGCTTGCTGTGGCGGCAATTTCATTTCCGTTTTGGTCTTTCATGTTGGCCCAGTTGGAGCTGCCATCCGGCGACATCTGGAACGTTAAACCGGCAGCTGTCCACGCAGTGGGCATAACAATGGCGAAAAGCCGCAAGCCGCCTAGATTTATGGCGTCGGATAAAAAAGTGCCGCCTGAAATGAAGGCGGGACACGCTTCCCACGCCGAGATATGAGTGTCTTTAGATGTTAAGGGCATTCCCCCTCCCTGTTTGAGGACATAAAAAAGGCGGCCTAAAGGCCGCAGAAAAAACGCTTTTGAATGATCGCGCGGGCAATAAAGCGCAAAAAAACCGAGCCCCTCTTGGAAAACGGTTGCTTGTTTCGCTTAAGGCTGGCGTTAACCCATCGCGCGCGCTTATCTGGCAAAAACATGAAGCAGACGCACCACCCCTTGAGGCCGTCAATACTACACATCGCCTCGTGCGTCAACACTAAAAGGCTATGATGGGAATATATTCATAGATTTGGCGGGGTCCAATGTCGCCGATCGCGCGGACAAGTTTTAGCGAAGAGCAGATCAAGCCAAAACCTGTATGTTGTTACGTGGATTGATAAGAAGGCTTCGCCTTTTCAATGCTGTGGATGGCAGGTCGTTAAGAATCACCTTTAAACCGACTTTTTAGGCTGAAACCAATTTGCCATTCTTTCATATAAAAACGCATGCTCAATAAATCTATTTTGTACAGCGGAACTGGATGCATACATTGTGTGCGGATATTTATAGTTTTTACTTCTCAGGATCCCCTTTAACCGTTTGTTTTCAAACGAATTATATGTGCATCTGTCGCGGCGAAAGCCGACGATCGTATGAATATGGCGTTCATAAATTTTTATCGATTGTTAACCATAACTGGAGATCAAGGGGATTCGGTTAAGCCCCTCGTCGTTCCGGAGGAAGATCATGAGCAAGGTAAGTATCATCGGCGCTTACAACACCGAGTTTGGCGCTTTCGTGAAAAAGGATAAGGCCACCGGATTGGTGACCGACACGAAAACCTATTACGACCTGCTGATCGAAGCAGGCCGTGGTGCAATCGCCGATGCCGGCCTTGAAGCAAAAGATATCGATGCGATTTACGTCGGCTCTTGCTCGCCCGCAGGGTTCGTCAATCAGGAGCACGTGGCTCCCATCGCTGCAGAAATCGATCCCAGCTTCCGCTTCAAGCCGATGACGCGCTGCGAGTGCGCGTGCGCCTCCTCGTCGGTGGCTTTGTATGACGCGGTCTATGCCCTTGAGGCGGGCCGCTACCGCCATGTTTTGGTGATCGGCGTCGAAAAGATGAATTTGTTGCCCACGCCGCAGATGACGCACGTTTTGGCGTGCTGTTCGCATTGGCCGAGCGAAGGCGCGCAAGGCCTGTCGTTCCCCATGCTGTTCGCCGCCTACGCCAAGGGCTATCAGGCGCATTATGAGCTTCATGACGAAGAACTGGAAAGGATGCTGTGGACGGTCGGCGCGCTTTGCTACAAGAACGGCGCGGAAAATCCGCTCGCGCACAACCGCGCCGGCCCGATGACCGTCGATGAGATCAAAAAACTCAACGAACCCGACGAACGGGGCAAAAGCAAAAACATGATGATTGCCCCGCCGTTGCGCCTTCACGATTGCTCGCTGGTGTCGGACGGCGCGGCCGCGCTGGTCGTCACGCAAACCTCGAACGTGAGCAACAGGGCGCGAGCCGTCGAAATCGCAGGCATCGGCCATTCCTGTGAACGCTTGCCGGAGAACGTGCGCCCGAACATGTACGAACTGATGGCGGGCAAAAACGCAGCCGCCAAGGCCTATGCGGAAGCCGGAATCAAGGCGAGCGACATCGATTTGGTCGAGGTGCATGACTGCTTCACGATCAACCAGATTTTGTCCACCGAGGCGCTGGGCCTTTCCGAAGATGGGCGCGCGGGCTTCGATTATCTCGAGGGCCGTTTCACCCGCGACGACGCAAAGGTTGCGGTCAACCTCTCCGGCGGTCTTAAGGCCAAGGGGCACCCGGTTGGCGCGACAGGCGCGTCGATGCACGCGCTCATTTACAAGCAGCTCATCGGCGAGCCGATCGGCGTCAAGGCAAAGAAAGCGGACATCGGTGTTACCTTCAACGTGGGTGGCTCAGCGGTGACGAACTGCATAACCGTTTTGAAAAAGCTCTGATCAACGTAATGGGCGGAGAATCGATGTGACAAAATTCTTCTACAATGACGCAGAGTTCGAGGTCGTGCCGTCGGGTTATGACATCCGCCGCAAGATGTCGGACGGTTCCTTCAGTTTGGTCGGCGCCAATTTGTTCCCCGGCATGACTGCCGCCGAGGCGCAGGAAAAAGCGCAGGCGCTGGTCAAGTCGGTTCAGCCGGTGGGGGTAAAAATCGTCGGGCCAGACGTGACGCGTCCGAATAAGGTCGGCGACCTTAAAATCGTCGGACCGGACGTTACGCGTCCCAATTTCATCTATTGGGACAAGGACAGCAGTTCGTTTCCAAAGAATTCGTGAACAAAACTTGGATGTGGGGATAGAGTCATGAAAATCAGAGACAGCGTGGCCATCGTAACGGGCGGCGGTAACGGCATCGGCGAAGCAGTGGTCAAATACTTCGTTCAGAACGGCGCCAAGGTGGCCGTGGTCGATTTGATGCAGGGCAACATCGATCGCGTGGTCAAGGAAGTAAAAGCCATGGGTGGCGAGGCCATAGGCGTTCAGGCCAACGTGACCAGCGAAGCCGACACGGCCAAGTTCGTCAAGGCCACGCTCGACGCGTTCGGCAAGCTTAACATTGCCGTCGCCTGCGCGGGCATCATCCGCGACGGCACCATGCTGACGCTGGACAAGACAACCGGCAAGGTATCCAGAAAAATGGGCCTCGACAAATGGCAGCCGGTGATCGACATCAACCTGACCGGAACGTTCCTCACGCTGCGCGATTGCGCCGAGGCGATGGTCAACGGCGGCTGGGAAGGCTTGCTTGTGCCGATCTCCTCCGTGAACAAGGCAGGACAGGTTGGCCAGTTGAACTATTCGTCGACCAAGGTCGCCGACGCTTTGATGCCCAAGATCATCGTTGGCGAGTTCCAGATGCGTGGCATCCGTAACATCCGGTGCGTCGGCGTCGCGCCCGGTTATACCGCCACGCCGATGCTCACCGGCATGAACCAAGACGCGCTCAAGAGCCTCCTGAACGACGTGGCGATTGGCCGCCTTGTCGAGCCGTCGGAAGTCGCGGCTCTGATCGGCCATTGCGTGGAAAATGGCGCCATCGACGCCACCACCATCGAAATCACCGGCGGCCTCTGTTACGAGCACGGAATCGCGAAGTAGGAGTTATCAGAAGCTGAATTACCGCGCTAAAGTGCGCGGCTTCGATCAGGATGCGGTGCACATCACAAAGGCTGCCGCTCGAACCCTGCAAGCCCTCTGGGAGGCCATCGCTAAAGCCCTTGATGCCTTATCGCCTGAAGAATGCGCCGCCTATCTCAAAAACCCCTGGTATTCCCCCTGATGGGAAAACACTTTAGGTTAATAAAGAGTTTTGCCTTAGGGTTTTTATGGTGGAAATCCGTTTCCGGAGATGGATGAATAAAAGCGCATGAAATCTTTGTCCTTTTTCCATATTTGCCGTTTGGCCGAAACGGCCAGTACGAACGACGACGCTAAACGCGCGGCCAAGTCGGGCGAGGCCGAAGGTTTGGTGATTCAGGCCCTGCGGCAGACGGCGGGCAAGGGGAGGCAAGGCCGCGCGTGGGAATCGCCCGAAGGCAACCTTTATATGTCTGTGCTGTTGCGTCCGTGCTGTTCGCCACAGGAAGCTGGGCTGTATACGTTTGTCACGGCTCTGGCAGTTTACGATGCCGTACGCGTGTTTTTGCCGCAGGCTGACATTGCCCTCAAATGGCCGAATGATGTCTTGGTGAACGGCAAAAAGATATGCGGCATTTTGCTGGAAGCAGCGCCTGTCGAATACGGCCTTGTCGATTGGCTCGTCATTGGCATCGGCGTTAACGTGGAGCACTATCCCGAAAACCCGCTCTATCCGGTGACGTCGCTTATGAATGAAGTAGCGCGGTTTAATACCTCTTCCCTCGAGGGGGCGGGAACTGTGACCGTAGCGGAAACTATGGAACGCGTTTTGTTGAAGTTCCTCGAATGGAAACAGGTGATGTTAACGGAAGGCTTCGCATCCGTTCGTGCCGCTTGGCTCGGCAGGGCGAAAAAAGGCCCCATTGAGGCCCGTTTGCCGAACGAAACGGTCAGAGGGGAGTTCAAAAGCCTTGACGAGCATGGCCGCCTGATCATCAATTTGCCCGACAGCTCGGAAAGAGCTATAGCAGCGGGCGATGTGTTTTTCGGGGGCACGGGATAAGGAACACGGGAATAGAAATAGTATTCCCGTACCCTGCACCCCGTATCCCTTCATTTCAAACCCAGAGCCTTAAGATGTTGCTCACTATAGATGCAGGTAACACCAACACCGTGTTCGCGCTTTTCGAAGGAGCGGCGATGGTGGGTATGTGGCGCACGACGACGCAGGCCCAGCGCACGACCGACGAATACACAGTGTTCCTGAAAACCATGATCGACGAGGCCGGGCTTGAGAAAAAGAAGGTTTCGGCGGCCATTTTAGGCAGCGTTGTGCCCGACGCTAACCTTCAGTTGACCAAGCTATGCCAGAAAATGTTCGGTTGTGAGCCGATGGTGGTGGGCTCGCCTGAAGTTGAGCTGGGAATCGAAGTTAAGATCGACCGCCCCGAAGAAGTTGGCGCCGACCGTTTGATCAACGCCATTGCGGGCCGCACGACATATAAGCCGCCGTTGCTCATCATCGATTTCGGCACGGCCACGACGTTCGACGTGGTGGATGGCGACGGCAATTATCGTGGCGGCGCGATCGCGCCGGGCATCAATCTGTCGCTTCAGGCTCTGCATATGGCGGCGGCGAAACTGCCGCGCGTGGGCGTCGCCAAGCCGTCGAAGACCATCGGCACGAACACGGTCGAAGCCATCAAATCGGGCACGTTCTGGGGCTATGTAGGGCTCATCGAAGGGCTGATCGGACGCATCAAGGCAGAGTTCGGCAAACCGATGACGGTCATTGCCACGGGCGGCCTCGCGTCGTTGTTCAAGGAAGCGATCCCGGCTATCGAACATCTGGATTCCGAACTTACCTTGCGCGGATTGCAAACGATTTGGGAGAGGAACAGGAAATAGGAAATTACGGCGTTGGGCCTTTGCCACGGTTACTGCGGAAATGCTTCCAAGCGTCGCCACGAGCCGACCAGTTCAGCTTGAGCAACCAGCTGCCTTTCCTTGTTCCCAACATTTCGTTGATCCGTTCAATATCGTCTTTATGGGCCTTGGCGACCTCTAACGAGCGGGCGCGCGGATAAATTTTGGCCAAGGGTTCAAGGAATTGGCCAACGGCATCCAAAGTGATCTGTTTTTCAAGAATAACCCGTCGTTTTTCCGAAGGTTCCGTATTCTGGGCGTCCAAAAGCCCGATGCGTTGGGCTTGAGCTTCCGTCAGAAGGAATTTTCTGTTCTTCAGCTTGCCGTCGTCGATTTTGGCTGCCGTAACGATATAGGCCTTTTTGTTTTTGAAAAAACCGTCTTTCGCCAATATTTGCATTTGACGCGCGTATACATTGGCGCGGCTGGCGACTTCATAGCCGGTGATATAAAACCCTTCATACGGGTCGAGTTTTTTTTCAACGCCGACACATGCGCCTACACCTTCGGCGACAGGCAGGACAATAACGCTGCTCAACGCTTCTTTGATGTGTTTGATTACGGCCATAATAAATCCTTCTTAATATTAATTCGCAATAAAGCCAGGACTGCATGTAGTTAAAAATCATATATTGATTCAATTAAAAACCCCTTATAATCATACCGGAAATTCCTTGTGTGCTCAATATCAGGTTTACTTTCAAGACCTTGCCAATGGAATTGTTCTATACATTACAAACCCTTGCAAGGAAATCGCGGAAAACATGCCTAAACCCAAAAAAGACCAATACCGCCCGCCCGACGATGCGCTGTGGTTCCTGCCTTTGGGCGGGTGCGGTGAAATCGGCATGAACCTTTACCTTTACGGCACGCAGGGCAAATGGCTCATGGTCGATTGCGGCGTGTGTTTCCCGGATGAAAACACCCCAGGCATCGACATCATCACGCCCGACATCGCCTTTATTGCCGAACGCAAACAGGATTTGCTCGGCATGGTCATCACGCACGGCCACGAAGATCACCACGGCGCGATCGAATACCTGTGGCCGCAACTGCAATGCCCTGTGTACGCCACCGAGTTCACGGCCCGGATGATCTTGAACAAGCTCGCCGAGGCGGGCCTCAAAGGTCAGGTGCGCGTCAACGCTTTGCCGCCCAAAGGCGGCCTGTTCGAGGTCGGGCCCTTTAAGGGCGAGATGATCCACGTCACGCACTCCGTGCCGGAATCCCAGATGCTGTTGCTGAACACGCCACACGGCAAGGTGCTGCACACGGGCGACTGGAAGTTCGACGCCGACCCCATTATTGGCGCGCTGACAAACGAAGAACGGCTTAAGCAACTCGGCAAGGAAGATGTTCTTGCGCTCGTGGGCGACTCCACGGGTTCGCTGGAATCAGGGTTGCACGGCTCCGAAAAAGGCGTGCAGGACAAGTTCCGTGACATCTTCGGTCGATACAAGCACCGCATCGCCGTTACCTGTTTCTCAAGTCACATCGCGCGCATGAAGTCCATTGCCGTCGCCGCGCGCGAGCATGGCCGCTATGTCGCCTTGGTGGGTCGCTCGATCTGGAAAAATGCCGAAATCGCAGAATCCTGCGGCTATCTGCCGGAGTTCGGCCAATTCCTGAGCGAACACGAAGCCATGGAAGCGCCGCGCGACAAGGTTGTGTTCATTTGCACGGGGTGTCAGGGCCAGCCGCGCTCGGCGCTTGTGCGCATGGCGGCGTTCGATCATCCGGTAATCGAGCTCGAAAAAGGGGACACGGTGATTTTTTCCTCGCGCGAAATTCCGGGCAACGAAAAAGCCATCGCGCGGCTGCAAAACCAATTGGTGCATCAAGGCATCAAAGTCGTCACGGCGAACGAGGAGCATGTGCATGTGTCGGGCCATCCCACGCAAGGCGACATGGCGAAGCTCTTTCAATGGGTGCGGCCCAAAATCGCGGTGCCGATGCATGGCGAATTGCGCCACATGACGGCGCACGCCAAGCTGGCGTTGGACGAAAAAGTTCCCTCGGCGGTCATCCCGCGCAACGGCGAGATCATCCGGCTTGGCCCCGGCATCCATGAAAAAGTTGGCGAGGTCAAATCGGGCCGCCATGGGTTAGATGGCAAGATATTGCGCGAACTGGGCGACAGCGAGGCGATCAAGCATCGCCGGAAAATGAACTACAACGGCGCTGCGGTGGTTTCGCTCGCGCTCGACAAGCGCGGCAACGTGGCGCACGACCCGCAAATCACGCTACTTGGCGTTGAAGACGACAAACGCGTCGATGCTCTGCGCGAGGAAATCGTGGCCGAGGTGATGGATGCTGTGGAAAGCATGGCAAAATCCTCGCGCCTTGACGATGCGGCCGTGAAAAACGCCGTGGCAGGCGCCGTCCGCCGCTACCTCAAAGAATACCATGGCAAAAAGCCGATGGTCGAAACGCACGTGATGAGGGTGTGAAATTTTTCATGCCATAAAAATACCCTGAAACGGCCTATGTTGTTTCGTAAGGCACAGGCAGGATAGAATGGTTTATAGCCCTCTTTTGACGTGGGAAGCTTATGCCTTTATCGCGATCTATCGTCTTTCTTGTTGTCCTGATAGCTTTAAGTAGCTGCGCGTCGTATGTGTGGGTCAAGCCCGGCGCGACGCAGGCCGAGTTCGAACAGGCTAAGGCCAACTGCATGATCGAAGGCCGCAACACCGCGCCGCCGCGTGAGCATTATGAGCTGGCTTTCGGCGGTAACACGCTTCTCACCCAACGCTGTCATCACGATCATTGCTATTGGGAGGAAAACTGGTTCCCGCCGTATTACCGCCGTGTGGACGAAAACGCCGAACTGCGCGATCAGGTCACAAGAGCTTGCCTGTTCCGCAACGGGTGGACGGAGCAAAAGGTGGAGTAGTATCCTGTTTCCCGCCAAACATTGACAAGGTCGTTTCCATGTTATAATATACGTTATAACAAGGAGCCAAGCATGCGCGCGACCATCACTCAAATCGGCAATTCGACGGGCATCATCCTGCCTAAGGAGGCCGCCTTGCGCCTCAAGGCCAAAAAAGGCGGCAGCGTTTATCTCACCGAAACGCCCGACGGCTACGCCATCACGCCCTACGATCCGGATTTCGACAGCCAGATGCAGGCTGCGCGGCGCGGCATGGACAAATACCGCAATGCCTTGCGCAAGATCTCGAAAAAATGAAACGCATTTGGTTCCTTGAAAGCGTCGTGCTGGCTATGCACGACGAACAGGTAGCCGAGCATGGCGGCGTTGTCGGCGTGCGCGATGCCAACCTGTTAGCATCGGCGATGGCACGTCCGCAAAACCTCGCGGCTTATGGCAATCCGTCGGTATTCGATCTGGCCGCCGGTTATGCTTTCGGCATAATCAAAAACCATCCCTTTCTGGACGGCAACAAACGCACGGGGTTCTTGGCCGCTTATGCGTTTCTCGATCTTAACGGATGGGAGTTGTCGGCCCCCGAAACCGAAGCTGTGATGACCGTTGTCGATTTGGCAAAAGGCTCAATCGACGAAGCGGACTTTGCTCAATGGCTAAAGAAGAATTCTGTCAAGCGAGCGAGAAAGAAATAGCCTTGGATTGAGAAATGAGCTGGTACTGCGCCTACGTAGAAGACAGGCCCCATCATCGTAAATATCACGACACGGAATATGGATTCCCGACGACGAACGAACGCGTGCTGTTCGAACGTCTGGCGCTCGAGATCATGCAGGCCGGATTGTCATGGGACATCGTGATGAAAAAGCGCAAGGCGCTGAACGCGGCGTTCGACAAATTTGCGGTGGACAAGGTCGCGGCCTATACGACGCGCGACGTGGCGCGGCTCATGAAGGACGAGGGCATCATCCGCAACCGCCGCAAGATCGAAGCCATCATCGAAAACGCGCGCCGCCTGCAACAACTTCGCAAAACGCATAAGGGTTTTGCGAGCTGGCTCGCCGCGCACCACCCGCAACCGAAAAAAGCGTGGGACAAACTATTCAAGCAGACCTTCGTTTTTACTGGGCCCGAAATCGTGAACGAGTTCCTCATGGGCATCGCCCTCTTGCCCGGCGCGCACCGAAAGGATTGCCACATTTACAGAAAGATCAACAACGCCTTGAAAAGACAAAGAATACGCAAAAAAACTAGAACATAGCGGGCTTGTTATGGTGCCGCGAAAGGAGTATTTTTAGGGGGTCGCGTTATATTTAAGGAAAAACAGATGATTAAGAAATTTATGGAGTTGATTATGAGCGGCAAAACGCCGTTTAAACGATCTTTAGGAGATATGCCTGCGGCTTCATTATGTACAGAAGCTCCAGGGACGTTAGATCAGGTTTCAAAAAAGACCCTATCTTTGGTTGATGTCCCGTTCCGGCCCATTGTCTCTTCAAAGGCCAGTCTTCTTGACCGCGCCGTGAACGGCGGATTGGACCGTCCGCGTCCGCAACCGTAGAGCATAGCAGATAAGAACTCTTGATCGTTTATGCCCGTCCGACCTGTTGGGCGATCATGGCGACGCGCGCCCGCAGATGCTCGACGGCGGCGACCATGATATCCTCTTCGGCGCGCATCGTGCGTTGCGTGGAGCGGCGGGTTTCAATCAGCTCGTCGGCCAACAGCATGCAGGCCAGCATGAACAGGCGACCTTCGGAGGTGTTGGGGTTTTTGTTTGCCGCCTCGGCCAGCGTATTGTCGACAAGGCGGACAATTTCCTGAAGCCTGTGTTCTTCTCCTTCGTCGCACGCCACATGATACTCGCGTCCACGCAGGGTAATGGCGACTTTCGTCGGTTTCAGGGCGGCTGAGGTCATTCTGGCCATGGCTTAGTTCCTTACGACGTTCTCAACGTGCTGGATTGTGCGGTCAAGGCGTGCCGCAACCTTTTGGGCCACGGCCAAAACTTGGGCCTCGCGCGCGCGGCTTAATTTGAGCTGTTCCTCGGTTTTTTTGAGGGTTTCCTTGCGCGTTGCGGCATCAAGGCCGACACGGTCTTCAAGGGCCGTGATCATCTCATCCAGTTCTTCAAGGGCGTTTTTGAGGCGTTGCATGAGGCGGGCTCCCGAATCTTGCGATCCCCCACCCTAAGCGGAACGAATCGGCGCGTCAACATTCTCAAAGGTCTTGAGAGCATAGAAGATTCGCCTTTTTAAGAGGTTGCCTTGGCGGCGCATTTTCGGCATGTTCCCCGCATGTTTTTCACGTTCCCCAAATGAGATTTTGACCATGTCCTCT
>CAZYPX010000059.1:0-10703 GCA_964649675.1 uncultured Rhodospirillaceae bacterium
GGTAAGTTTACGCCAAGAAATTTGAGATATGGTTAAACCAATGAAGTCACAAGAAGCAACAAACTAAAGTTATTTTTTTTCAAAGCCTTGGGCGATCCGCCTTATTCGTCAGAGCGTAATCTGGTTGAAAGCTTGTCCAAGACCGCATTCACCAATCCCGGTTCCTTGGCATCGTAAAAGGCTCTGGCCACCTCGATATAGTCGTTAATGATGACTCCTGCCGGAATCTGGGCATGATGATGAAGCTCGAAAGCCCCTGCGCGCAGAATTGTTTTCAGCAGCTTTTCTATCCGTTCCCACGACTTCTTTGTATCCAGAGCGCCGAGGAGCATAACGTCCAGATCGTCTTTGTTTACGACAACGCCTTTGACGATGGCGCCAAAGAGTTCCTGATCAGGTTTTTCGGTGATCGTGACTTCGCCGTCGTCTTCGTCGCGCAGTTCTTTAAACCCTTTGTCGATGACTCGTTGCACTATCTCAGCCGGAGTCCCTTGCTCAAAACTGCTTTCATACAGCGCCTGAACAGCCGATAATCGCGCCAAGCGGTTTGCGATATGGTTTTTTTGTGAAGTTTTATTGTCCATTTTTACTCATATAGCCTTATGGCGTCCCTCTTCGCAGAAAAAGAAAAAACGCCTGATGTCTAAAATAACTGCCCCTGCCCTTTAACAACGCTTGACCTACGCCCTAGCGAGCCACCCAGCGGCGTTTCGGTGACAGCCGGAAGTGGTGTTTCAATTCGATCATACGCAAACAAGCCGAAGCTGCGGCACCGCCGCGGTTCTGGCGCGCCGGATCGGCGCGCTCAAGCGCTTGCTCTTTCGTCGCGCACGTCAAGATGCCGTTTCCGACGGCCAACGTGTTCTGCAACGCCATTTCCTGAAGTCCGCGAGCGCTTTCATTGCCAACGACTTCGTCGTGACGCGTCTGGCCTTGCAACACGCAACCCAAAGCCACGTAACCGTCATAGCGGCGGCGGATCGCATCAAAATTAAGCGACTTCACGGCGTACAAAATCGCCGCCGGTATTTCCAAAGCGCCAGGAACGGTATGGACATCGCACGTTGCGCCGGCCTGGCTGATCAAATCCTTGGCGCCCTTAAGCAACAAGTCAGACACGTCATCGTAAAAACGCGCCTCGATGATCATGATGTGCGGTTTTTCGTCGAACTTGAATGTCGTTTGCAGTTGGCGTGCTCGTTCCATGGTTTGGCCCACTATTTATGTTGGGCCAAACCCTAGCACAATCGGCCCGTTACGTTCCAGCCCCACCCATTAACCTTCTTTTTCGTCGCGATACTTGATCAAATCGGCCACTGTGCCGATTTTAAGCCCATGGCGGCTCGCAAAAACCTCAAGGTCGGGAACCCGCGCCATCGTGCCGTCGTCCTTCATAATTTCGCAGATAACGCCCGAAGGATTCAGGCCCGCCAACTTTGCAATATCCACCGCCGCCTCGGTGTGTCCCGCCCGTTCCAGAACCCCGCCCTCGCGCGCCACCAAAGGAAACACATGCCCCGGAGTCGCGATATCCTGCGGACCCATTCGGGGGTCAATGGCCGTTTGAATGGTTTTGGCCCGATCGAAGGCCGAGATACCCGTCGTCACGCCTTCTTTAGCCTCTATTGAAACCGTGAAGGCGGTTTGGAACCGGCTCGTGTTATGCGTCGCCATCATGGGCAGTTCCAACGCGTCCGCCCGCGCTATCTCAAGAGCGAGGCAAATCAAGCCGCGCCCGTGCTTCGCCATGAAATTGATCGCCTCCGGCGTCGCGAATTGAGCGGGAATGACGAGATCGCCTTCATTTTCGCGGCTCTCGTCATCGACGAGGATCACCATCCGTCCCTGCCGCGCTTCGTCGATGATGGCTTCAATGGGGGCGATCATAAGGCAACATCCTCTCAACATATCGCGCGATCAGGTCAATTTCGAAGTTCACCTCGTCGCTCACGCCGCGTTCGGCGATGGTCGTCATGGCTTGCGTATGGGGGATAATGTTCACGCCGAAACGCGTGCCTTCCACCTCGTTCACCGTCAAAGAAATGCCGTCAAGCGCTATAGACCCCTTCGGGGCTAAAAACTTTGAAAACGCAGCAGGAACCTCGAGCGTAAAGCGCAGGCTTTCGCTTTCCGTCTTTCTCCCGACAACGCGCGCGAGGCCGTCCACATGCCCGCTAACCAGATGCCCGCCCAGATCGTCCCCCACGCGCAGCGCTCGCTCCAAATTGACTTTTGATCCGACATCCCACCGCTTCGCCGTCGTCTTGCTTAACGTTTCCGGTGATGCCTGAACCTTGAAAAAGCCTTCGCCGCTCGCGATCACCGTGAGACAAATGCCGCTGCACGCGATCGAAGCTCCCAACGCGATATCGGCCGTTGGCAAGCGCGTATCTATCGCCACCGTCCAGTCGCCCGAACGTTCGATGGCGCCAATCACGCCGATGTCCTGAATGATTCCGGTAAACATGAAGATCAATTGCGCACAACGTCCGCCGTTTGCAGGGATTTGACGAACTCGTTGAAATCTTCCGGCGTGCGGAAGTCGCGATAGACCGAAGCATACCGCACATAGGCGACATGATCGAGCGCAAAGAGCGCCTTCATGACCAACTCGCCAATCTTGCGCGTGGCGATTTCGTTCTCGCCGCTTGTTTCCATTTGGCGCACAAGGCCGTTGATCACGCGCTCGAACTTCTCTTCGTCAAAAGGCCTCTTACGCAGGGCGATGCGCATGGAACGCTCAAGCTTATCGCGATCAAACGGCTTTTTCGATCCGTCGCTCTTGATGACGGTCAACTCGCGGAGCTGCACGCGCTCAAAAGTCGTGAAACGCGCATCGCACTGCGGACAGAAACGGCGACGGCGGATGGCCGCGTTATCCTCGCTGGGGCGGCTATCCTTGACCTGTGTATCTTCCGATCCGCAAAACGGGCAGCGCATATCTCTCCTGTCCTAGTAAATGGGAAACTGGCGGCAAAGCTCCAGCACGCGAGCATGGGCTTTCTTTTCCGCAGCCGAGTTGTCGTCGGGGTTTTTTACCAGCGCGTCGAGGACTTGCGCGATCAACTCGCCTACCTCCGTAAATTCCTTCACGCCGAAGCCACGGGTCGTGGCGGCGGGCGTCCCTAAACGAATGCCTGAAGTTACCGCCGGAGGCAAGGGGTCGAACGGAATACCGTTCTTGTTGCAGGTCAGCCCCGCCCTTTCGAGCGTCAGGCTGCTGGCCTTTCCGGTCAGGCTCTTGGGACGCAAATCGACAAGCAACAAGTGGCTGTCCGTCCCGCCCGAGACGATATCAAAGCCGTTTTTCAGCATTGTTTTGGTTAACGCCTGCGCGTTGTCGATGATGGCCTGCGCGTACTGCTTGAACTCGGGCCGCAAAGCCTCGCCCAGCATAACGGCCTTGGCCGCGATCACGTGCATGAGCGGCCCACCCTGAAGGCCGGGAAACACCGCCGAGTTTATCTTTTTTCCGAGGTCGGAGTCGTTTGATAAAATCATGCCGCCGCGCGGGCCACGTAACGTCTTGTGCGTCGTCGTCGTCGTCACATGCGCGTGCGGCAACGGCGATGGATAAACGCCGCCTGCGACAAGACCGGCAAAATGCGCCATGTCGACCATCAAATACGCGCCGACCTCATCCGCGATCTTGCGGAATCCGGCAAAGTCGATCTTACGCGGATACGCCGAGCCACCCGTGATGATGAGTTTCGGCTTGTGCTCACGCGCGAGTTTCGCGACTTCGTCCATGTCGATCAAATGCGTTTCTGGATGCACGCCGTAGCCGACGGCCTTAAACCATTTGCCCGACATGCTAACCGTCGCGCCGTGCGTCAGGTGTCCGCCCGCCGCCATCGACAAGCCCATGAAAGTATCGCCCGGTTGAAGCAGGGCCAGAAACACCGCCTGGTTCGCCTGCGCGCCGGAATGCGGCTGTACGTTGGCGTAAGAGCAACCGAAAAGCTGACATGCGCGCTTGATCGCAATGTCTTCCGCGATATCGACATGCTCACAACCGCCGTAATAACGCTTGTTCGGATAGCCCTCGGCATACTTGTTGGTTAAAACCGAGCCTTGCGCCTCGAGCACAGCGCGCGACACGATGTTTTCCGAAGCGATCAGCTCGATGTTGTTCTGCTGGCGCTCCAGTTCGCTCGAAATAGCCTTGAAAATTTCAGGGTCGCCTTCCATCACAGGAGTCGAAAAAAACGACTCTTGCCATGCCTGCATCTCTTTTTTCGCCGCTGTTCCGCTCATGTTCGCCCCCGCAATTCTCGTTTCAAAGTCCACCTAAATCGGCCAATATCCGGCATCGCTCGGCATAACGTCCGCCAAGAAAAGACGTTTTCATGAAGATATCCAGACAATCCCTGGCCACTTCGTCGCCTACGATAGCGGCGCCGACGACAAGGACGTTCGCGTCGTTATGTTCGCGCGCAAGACGCGCCATGGTCGCGTCAAGGCACAAGGCTGCGCGGATATGCCGGAAACGATTGGCCGTCATCGCCATCACCTGTCCCGTGCCGCAAATCAAAACGCCGCGCGCATCGGGTTCGTCCCGCATCGCCTTAGCGAGCTTCACGGCATAGACCGAGGCATCGCAACGGTCGCCATTATCAGGTCCAAGGTCATTGACCTCATCCCCCTGATCGCGCAACCACGATACAAAACGATTTTTGAGATCATAACCGCGATGATCGGATGCAATATAAATCATGGGCTTATTCATGGACTGGCAGTCTAAGGTTTTCCCGCGCCCATGCCAAGGGGCTTTCGCCAGCGCAGCCCCCGTCAAAAGGGCTACCGTCCAACGGTTCTATCTACGGAGATAATAGCCGGATTGGCCCGAAGGGCCGCTATGACGTTCGACAAATGGGAGGAGTCCCTGACCTTGACATCGACTAAAATATCAAAAAAGTCCAAGGCCCGGCCCACGATTTTGAGATTCATAATGTTCCCGTCACTTTTGCCGATGATCGTCGTCAAAGCGCCGAGGCTTTGCTGCTCGTTTGTGAGCACCACGGTCAAGCGGCCCACCATTTTAGCGTCTTTTCCATACCCTTTTCCCCAATCGACATCGACCCATCTTTCAGGAGAGTCACGGAAAGAGTGCAATGTCTGACAATCCCGCGTATGAATTGTCACCCCTCGTCCCGTCGACACAATGCCAACAATGGAATCCCCCGGCAAAGGATGGCAGCAACGCGCAAAATGAACAGCCATGCCGGGAATAAGTCCCACAAGCTCAACCGCCGTGCCGGCGGCCTTGGCTTTCGGCCTCTCGGCAAGGTGTTGGCCGGCCTCTAGAACAGGGATGCTCTTTTCGGCGGCCTTCGGCCTCAAGTGGGGAAAGGCCGCATAGACGACTTCGCGCGGGGTCTGCAGGGACGAGCCTATGGCGAAATAGAGGTCATCCAACGTTGCCGCCTGATAGTTGCTTAAAACGGATTCAAAAGCTTTTTCAGAAAAGTCGGCGCTTTCCGCCCTGCAGGCTTTTTCCAGCAGAGCGCGGCCCAGCGTGATGTACTCGGTCCGCTGTTGCGTGCGAACAAAGCGACGGATGTGCGCGCGAGCCTTGCCTGTTACGACAAAACGTTCCCATGTCGGCGAGGGCCGACTTCCTTTTTGGGTAATGATCTCAACCTGATCGCCGTTGTGGAGCGGCGTTCTAAGCGGCATCATGCGCCCGTTGACCTTGGCGCCGACACACGCGTCACCGACCTTGCTATGAACCGCATAGGCAAAATCGACGGGCGTAGCCGAACGCGGCAAAGCGATGATATCGCCCTTAGGCGTAAAGCAAAACACTTGATCCTGAAACAGTTCAAGCTTGGTATGTTCAAGAAATTCCTCGGGACGTTGGGCGTGTTCGACGATGTCGAGTAGTTCGCGCAGCCATCGGTATTGATGACCTTCGGTTATCGGGGCTTCCTGCTTGTAAGACCAGTGCGCCGCGACGCCCATTTCGGCAATTTCATGCATCTTGTGAGTCCTGATCTGCACTTCGATGCGCTGGCCGTCAGGACCAATAATACCGGTGTGAAGGCTTTGATACTGGTTTGGTTTGGGCGTGGATATGTAATCTTTAAACCTCCCCGGCACAACGGGATAGTGGCTGTGCAACACGCCAAGGGCCTGATAGCACTGCCCTGGCGAATCGACGAGGATACGGAAGGCCATAATGTCGGACAGTTGCTCAAACGCGATGTTTTTACGTTGCATCTTGCGCCAGATGGAATACGGCGTTTTTTCGCGCCCTTCGACAACGGCCTTCAATCCCTCTTCTTCAAGAACCTTGCACAACTCTTCCCTGACGTGTTCCGCAACCCCAAGACCTTGGGCCCTGAGATAGTTGAGCCGCGCCATCACGCTTTCTCGGGCTTCGGAATTAAGTTCGCCGAACGCCAAATCCTGCAACTCATCCTGCATTTTCTCAATGCCGATCCGCTCGGCAAGCGGCGCATAGATTTCAAGCGTCTCGCGCGCGATACGCCGACGTTTTTCGGGATCCTTCAAAAAATACAGCGTCCGCATGTTGTGCAAGCGGTCGGCCAGCTTGACCAAAAGCACGCGAATATCCATAGACATGGCCAACACGAGTTTACAGAAATTTTCCGCTTGCTGGGCCTGCACAGTCTGGAATTCGATTCGCGACAATTTTGACACGCCATCGACGAGGCGCGACACGTCAGGACCGAACCTTTTTTCGACATCATGTATGGTGACGGGCGTATCCTCGACCGTGTCGTGCAAAAGGGCCGTAGCGATGCACTTGGCATCCATTTTCATGTCGGCAAGTATGCCCGCAACCTCTAAAGGGTGTGAAAAATACGGGTCGCCCGACGCCCTTGTTTGCGTGCCGTGCGCCTGCATCGAAAAAACGTAGGCGCGGTTTAACAGATCCTCATCCGCATCAGGATCATATGCCTTGACGCATTCCACCAATTCATATTGCCGCATAAGACGCTTGGGTTTGGCTGGCTGCGTCAGCGTTTTATCGAGGCAAGCTTTGTATGGTTCGTCGTGCATGGGGTTGTTTTAATGGAAGTAGCATACTTTATTAGTTTGTCTTATCCGGAAAAAGTCTCTTACCATAACTTTCGGCCTAACTTAGCGTCTTTAACAAAGGTTTGACAAATGCAGGTTCTAAAACGCTCTCAGCCGTAACGCATATGATTGCCTGACGTTTTTTTTGGCTTAGATTCGTGGACACGGTACACCATGGCCATCTCGGGCAAATCACGAGGAAATAAAAGGTTTTTACACCAAAACGCATTATCAACCGGAACGTTTTCGGGACCTTCCTTCGCGTCAGGAAAATGCATAGCAGCGATTCTGTTTACAAACCGTTCATAGGACTGCGCGTTTTTAACAAGCGCCTTTCCATCATTGTCAACAACAACGCCATCGTTGACGATGACATGCTTGATAAGCTCACCCAGCCTAATGCCGCGAGGAACCTCGGCAAGAACGCCGTCCCTGTCGCCGACGATCATATGCGTAGGCTCAAAATGCTCCGGTAAAGGAGTTTTTCCGAAACGCGCATTAAGCTGCGCTTTCGCGTCTTCATACAGGCACTTTTCCAAGTCATTCAACAACCAAGTCGGCGAAGTCAAATCACCATTCTCATCCTTTAATTCCTCTTCGATGGGCCTCTCTTTATATTGGTCGTGCGTAAGCGCGTTAAACTCTTCCCAGCTGGGCGTGGTGATTTCTATTTCAAAACGTTGAGGAAAAACCAGTTGTTCATCAAAACGAGGCCTTCGGTTTTCTGTTATGTCCTTTTGACATTTCGGCTGGCCCTTATCCACGCATGTAATGTTCCAAGCTTTATAAGTCGCCTTATTCAATTTCTTTCCGGTGGCTCTGTTTATTTTTTCGAAATAATCCTTATCGCGTTTTTCCCATATACCAAAAGCAAGGTTAAAAGCTTCGCGTATGGCTTTAACGACGGCATAATTAGCCCTGTCGTTTGTATGCGTATCTCCTGTTTTCGGATCAACCGTATAACAATCGTTGGCGATAACCTTGAATCCGAGAAAATCGTTTATTTCTGAAAAATCGATATTATCGCCAAGTTTCGAACAGGCGACCTTTTTTTCCCTTGGAGCTATTTTTTCCCTCTTCAAGTCTTTGCGTGCCGCCTGCCTTTCTTTGAATAAAAGTTTGCTGAAAATCGAATAATAGGCTTTTTTTCTGTATTCAATTTTATAATCCACCCCGAGTTCATAACCGGCTTTTTTTAACGTTTGAACAATCGTTTTATAAACTTCCTGCATGCGTGCAGACGACGCCATATAATCGCACATCTTCCTGATTTTGCGGCCGGCTTCCGGATCCATGAAGTCCAGAACGCGGTGTTCCATCTCATATTGGATGGCCCCAATCTTGTTTTTCTTAACCCATTCCGCGCCTGTGTTCTTTTTTACCTTGATAGAACAGGATGTAAAAACCTCATCACTCCCAACATCAAGGTTTAGGCCACGGGCCAAAGGCAAATAATTTTCCTCCACATTCCTGACGATGTTCTCGCGAATAGCCTGAAGTGCTTCATCGGAAACATTGTCGTCAAGAGGCCTGATTTCGTTGACGCAACGCAATTGTTGGCGGGCTTCGATCGTTTTCACCAAAATCACGCGGCCACGGCGCTTGCTGTACAAGAACAATCTGCGAAGCTTTTGGCTTTGCCGCCTGTTTTCCTCAATTTCTTCAAGACTCAATTGTCCGGCGTCAGGTTCATGCTTGCGGTTGGGCAATCTGGTGATGCTGCTCATCTCTTCTATAAGAGCCGTAAGATTTCGGGAAAAATTTTCGACCTCTCCCGCGGCTCCCACATCATTCCCAATATATTTGCTTGCGACAGAGGCGCAAAACGGTTGGTCCTTCCCGAAAAGAGCCCGCACCTGATGAAGCGAAACAATGGGAGCGCCAAGCGATTTCCCGTCTTGGCCTACTTTATCACGGGCCACCAGTTCCTGCAGAAGCGAGGCAATGATGGTCTCCACCCTTTTCAAAGCGTTGCGTAAATCCGCAAGTTCGGCCGCTTGAACAAAGCTGCGGCTCTCGCTCTTTTTTAGTTTTGCTGCCTTTTTTGCTTTCCCTTTTCCGTTGCTCGAGCCGTCAAAATCGATAGCCTCGTCCACATAGTTGATGTCCGATTCAGCCAAGGCTAAGGCAACGGCAATTTGATAGTTTTTAGGAAACTTGAATCCGCGCGCCTTTTCGAGTTCCGTAAGGTTGCCGCCGTCGCGAATTAGGTCGACGGCCTTTCTGACAGCCTCAACAGCAACATCTCTCGCCCTTGAATCAAGGCCGCTAAGCTGGCGGGAAATGCGATCATAAAGCTCTTTTGCGCTAACAGCCTCACCAAGCCCTGCATTGACAACCGCCTGAGGAATAATAACTTTTTTTGTTTTTTGTGAAGCGGATTGAGGCATGGTCATGGCCTTAGCGTTGGCAAAATGACCCCCAACTTGTGCCTTCTGCTTGCCTATCCTCGCAGCGCCCATAACGCCCTCACCCTAATCGGATGAGGCTTATGCGTTCCCCTCTCGCACACATAATAACCATCCCTCCGAATAAACCGTTCTAATATATGAACTTTGCCAGTTTATCAGATCAGGACTTGCGAAACCATTAACTTTTCGGGTCTTGCGGCGACTAATAGGTATTAAATATCAATCTCTTACGTCCGTATCCTCAAATCCGCCCCCGAAGTCGGCGTTTCTTTCGCCCGCCGTCTCCCCTTCTTCGAGGCCGACCTCGTCGTCTCCAAGGACTTCATCACTCTCATCTTCGCCATCGTCACTGATGTCCATATTGATCCAGTTGTGCTGCTCGGTCGCCATAAGCTCCACGACCTCCTCCTCAGGCTGATCGGGCTCAAGACGCTTTTGAAGACCTTTCACCAGCGATTCCTTCAAGCTGTTCAAATCCATCTTTTCTTCGGCAATTTCGCGCAAGGCCACAACAGGGTTTTTATCGCGATCGCGATCCACCTTCAGCTCGGCGCCGGATCCCAGCGCGCGCGCGCGATGCGCCGCCAACAAGACCAAATCAAAACGGTTCGGCACCAACAAAACGCAATCTTCGACGGTAACGCGCGCCATACTTCGGTATCCTTTGTTCGTTGTTTAGCCGTCAGCTTAAACGCAAGCCACACTGCCGGTAAAACGGCCTGTAAACGCTTCTGGGCGGACGGAACGGATAATTATATATTTATTTTGACGCTTATGTAAAGTTTCAAGGGAGATATTTTGTGTTGCCCTTTTTTGGCAGCAGGTTTATGCTCCGCATGAATCTTTGCCCTTGATAATTGTCTTTGAATTATGGTTAATGCACGGTTTCCTACCCTTTGAAAGGAAGAATAATGATTTTTTATAAAGAAGAACGCGTGGCGATGTTCATTGATGGTGCCAACCTTTACGCAGCCGCAAGAGGTCTCGGGTTCGACATCGACTATAAGCGCCTGCTGGAGCTTTTCGCGGGACGTGGCCGTCTTGTGAGGGCTTTTTACTACACAGCCCTGATCGAAAACGAAGAATATTCGCCCATTCGCCCGCTGGTGGACTGGCTGGACTATAACGGCTACTCGATGGTCACCAAGCCGACGAAGGAGTTCACGGACGCCTTCGGCCGCCGCAAGATTAAGGGCAATATGGACATCGAACTCGCCATCGACGTGATGGAAATGTCCGACCGCG